>JBDRFD010000073.1:0-19476 GCA_043819035.1 Patescibacteria group bacterium
TCTCCAAGAAACCACCGAAGTTTCTCCACTGATATAGACGATCAGCCCGGGGGAGCTGCGGTCTTTCATATGTTAAAACGTTATTCGTTACTTCGTTATTTCGTTCTCAACAACCATAATCTCAGTGTTTGAACGAAATAACGAGATAACGGAATAATGAATCCCTTACCCCTTACCCCTTTCACCTTACCCCTTACCCCTTACCCTTTAATCCCATGCCTCCCTCCCGCCCCCCCGCCGCAGCAACCCATTCCTTTGATGCAGTCGCCCTATCCATTGCGAGTCCGGAAGATATTATTGCCTGGTCACGCGGAGAAATAACCAAGCCCGAAACGGTTAACTACCGTACGCAACGTGCGGAACCGGACGGGCTCTTTTGTGAACGCATCTTCGGACCCACCAAAAACTTCCAATGTTTTTGTGGAAAGTACAAAGGTGTGCGGTATTCCGGGGTGGTTTGTGAGAAGTGTGGCGTGGAAGTGACGCGCAGTATTGTCAGGCGTGAGCGAACAGGGCACATCAACTTGGCGGTTCCGGTCACCCACATCTGGTTTCTAAGGAGTTCACCGTCACGCATCGGATTGCTGCTGGATCTGCCAATCAAAACGTTGGAACAGATCGTCTACTTCGCGGCGTATATTGTCATTTCTGTGGATGAGTTAACCAAGGAGGAAGCAGAGAAGGAGCTCAATGGTTCTATGGATACACGAAGGAACCAACTAAAGAAGGAGTACGAAGAGGCCAAGAAGCAGCTTGGGAAAAGCAAGGCAACCCGTGATCAGTTGGACGCGCTCGACAAGGAATACGCTGATAAAATGGATACTCTAAAATCAAATCACAAAGAAGCAGTTGATGATCTGAGAAACTTGAGTGTGGGCTACGTTCTCTCGGAACTTAAATTTCGCGAAATGAATATGAAGTTCGGGCACGTGTTCCGTGCGGGAACCGGAGCCGAATCTCTTGAAGAAATCATTGCGAATATCGATATGCAAAAGATGCTGGAGAGGCTTCAGTGGGAACGTACGCAGAGCAGCGGTCAGAAGCTCAAGAAGCTCATGAAAAGGATCAAGCTCACAAGCTCGCTAATGAAAGCGGGGATCAAGCCACAGTGGATGATCCTCAGACGCCTTCAGGTGATTCCGCCGGATCTGCGCCCGATGGTGCAGCTGGATGGAGGACGATTTGCAGCTTCGGACTTAAACGACCTATATCGCCGAGTTATTAATCGGAATAATCGCCTTAAGAAGCTTATGAGTATCGGTGCTCCGGAGGTGATATGCCGCAACGAGAAGCGTATGTTGCAGGAAGCGGTGGACACATTGCTCAATAACTCTGCCCGCGCGGGAAAGACACTGTTTACGGCAGGAGACAGGAGAAAGCTCAGGAGCCTTTCGGATATGTTGAAAGGAAAGCAAGGGCGCTTCCGACAGAATCTGCTCGGGAAACGTGTGGACTACTCCGGACGCAGCGTGATCGTGGTCGGACCGGATCTTGGCCTTCACCAGTGCGGACTTCCCAAAGAGATGGCGATGAAGCTCTTCAAGCCTTTCGTGATCGGCCACATTATCAGGGATGAGTTAGCTCATAATGTTAAAGGAGCTGAACGGCTTGTTCAGGATGGAGGAAAAGAAGTGTGGGATATTTTGGAAAACGTAATCAAGGACAAGTATGTTCTTCTGAATCGTGCACCGACGCTCCACAGACTTGGTATTCAGGCGTTTATGCCCAAGCTGATCGAAGGGCTTGCCATCCAGATTCATCCGCTTGTCTGCGCGGCTTTTAATGCGGACTTCGACGGAGATCAAATGGCCGTGCACATTCCACTTTCGCAGAAAGCACAACGTGAAGCAAAGGAACTCATGGCAGCCAATACAAACGTGCTCAAACCTTCAGCCGGAGATCCGGTTATAAATCCATCACAGGATATGGTGTTGGGGTGCTACTTCCTCACCAAGACTCACAAAGGTAAAAAAGGAGAGGGCATGATTTTTGCCAATCCGGAGGAGGCATTTCTTGCGCATGATCAAGGCTACGTAAATCTCCAAGCACTCATAAAAGTTCGTCTCACAGATGAAGAGGGAAATTATGAGATGCACGAGACATCAGTAGGGCGACTCTACTTTGATGAAATTGTTCCCGATGAGTTGGGATTTGTGAACGAGACGCAAACAAAGAAGACACTGTCAAATCTGGTACGCAAGGCCCTTGATTTGGTGGGGAGTGAGGAGACAGTTGCATTTGCCGATCGTATAAAAGATGTTGGTTTTAAGTATGCGACACGCTCCGGTGTCTCGATTGCTCTCAGTGATATGGTAGTTCCGGAAGAACGTACCAAAATGATGGAGGAAGCAAACGAACAGGTCCGTCTGATTAATAACTATCACTGGAAGGGGCTGATCACCGCCGATGAACGGTATAGCCATGCTATTCGCATTTGGTCGAAGACGAAGAATGAGGTGTCGAACAAAATGATCGATAACTTCCGCAAGTACGAAGAGAATGACATTACCTACGTGATTGATTCCGGTGCGCGCGGAAACTGGGGACAAGTCACTCAGCTCACGGGCATGAAAGGGCTCGTGGCGAATCCATCCGGACGTACCATTGAGCTTCCGATTCAGTCCAACCTAAAGGAAGGGTTCTCTGTGCTGGAATACTTCATCGCGACGCACGGGGGACGCAAAGGAAAATCTGACACGGCACTCAAGACTGCGGAGGCGGGATACCTTACGCGTCGACTGGTCGATGCGGTACAGGACATTATCATTCGCGAGGAAGATTGCGGTTCAGATGAAGTTCATATAGTGACACGTAAGGAATCCGAAGAGATCGGGGAAAAATTTGAGAGCCGTATTTTCGGACGGACACTTGCACTTGATCTAAATGCAGGAAATAAAACGCTCGCCAAACATGATGATGAGATCGACGATGCATTGCTCGAAAAAATTCAAGAGCACGGTATTACTGAAATTCCTGTGCGCTCTGTGATAACGTGTCACACACGAAAGGGAATTTGCGTGAAGTGTTACGGACGAGATTTGGGAGACAACGAGACGGTTCGTATTGGTACGCCGGTCGGTATCATCGCAGCACAATCCATCGGAGAGCCGGGAACGCAGCTTACCATGCGTACGTTCCACATGGGAGGAGTCGCAGAAGGCGCGGACATTACGCAGGGTCTCACGCGTGTGGAGGAGCTTTTTGAAGCACGCTCGCCGCGCACTCCTGCGGTTCTATCGGACATTG
This sequence comes from Patescibacteria group bacterium, assembly GCA_043819035.1. GTDB lineage: Bacteria > Patescibacteriota > Gracilibacteria > Peribacterales > Peribacteraceae > UBA2144. The sequence goes on from JBDRFD010000073.1 coordinate 3,247, forward strand.
CCGGAAAAGTAAAGGTTAGCCATCCCAGTGGCAGAACGATTGTGCAGATCGTTGCGACTGAGAAAGGGGAAGATGAATACCGCATCCCTGCCGGATTCGAAGTTCAGGTAAAGAAGGGACAAAAAGTAAAAGAACGCACGGTACTTGCCAAATCTTCCATGGATAAGACGACAATCAAAGCAACGGTGGCGGGGAAAGTCATTGAAACTGAAGACGGCATTGTGAAGGTAAAGCATTCTGAGATACAAGACCGCACACATGAGTTCGGTGCCCGCGAATCACTTCTGGTTAAGTCCGGTGATGATATAGAGGTGGGCCAGCCTCTTAATCTTGGCCACTTTAATTTGCAGGAACTTTTGGAAAAGAAGGGGATCTATTCCGTACAGCGTTACATTGTGAAAGAAGTGCAGAATATCTACGCGTCGCAGGGGCAGACAATAAACGACAAACACCTCGAGATCATAGTACGCAAAATGTTCTCCAAAGTACGCATTCTCGATTCGGGGGAAACATCGTTCCTCCCCGGCGAAACAGTGGATGTTGGAGAGGTTGATTACGAGAACCGGCAGCTAAGTGCCAGGCAAAAGAATGCGACATACGAACATCTTCTCCTCGGTATCACACGCGCGGCGCTTGCCACGGATTCATGGCTTGCCGGAGCTTCCTTCCAGGAGACCATTCGTGTCCTTGTGGAAGCGGCCACCACACGCCGGGTTGATACGCTTCAGGGGCTTAAAGAGAACGTCATTATCGGTCGCTTGATTCCCACAGGAGAGGTTTTCCGAAAGCGGTTTGTGGGAACGGCAGAGGAGGAAGGGGAAGAAGTTGAGGAAGCCGTGGAGTAGATGGAATAATAAGTGTTGCATACGGAGGCCGGAAGTCAGCAAGCTTCCGGTCTTTTTTGCCTGCCAGCCGGCAGGCAGGGCTTTCATACATATATTTGGCTTTATCCGTACTTCCGTAAGGTACTAATATATGATATAATAAGAGAAAGAATGGCAAAACAAACAAAGAAACCCGATGGCGTTCAGTGGACAATGGAGGATTTGTATAATCTCCTGATGTTCGATATTGAACCCGAACTAATGACACAGAATATCGGGGATTTGGATGAGTTCTATGCGGATGAATCCAAGAATGAGCGAAAGGAGCGTATGGAAAGATACAAAGAAGCCTTTGATGAGTTTTACAATAGGTTCGATAAGATTCTGGATGTGTGGAAAGGGGAGCTGGGTGCCCTTAAGAAGGCAATGTTCAGCAAGCTCAAAGAGAAGGCGATGAAGGGTGAAGAGGTGGAGATTTCTGATATAGAAAGTTCCATAGATCAGCAATGAAGGAAAACAGACTTCATAAGTTTTGGCCAATTAATGATTCCTTTCAGATGGAGAGGAGGTTGATATTTGAAGAAGCTGAGAAATCTGTGCCTGAGCAACCAGCACCTGATGAAGAAAAGAAAACACCTAAAGACAAAAAAAATGCAGTTAAAGCACTCATTGATGAACTTATGGAAGTGGATAGAAAAAATGTAGAGAAAATGCATGAAAAATTGGAAGATGTACTTGCAGGGGGAGAGGAAGAAGTAGAAAACTTTGCAAGCAACTTTTATATGATGGTTGATAGAATGATTAAAGCTGGAACAATAAAAAGAGAATACGATCTTGATTTCCTTCTGCCTACCGGCATGGATGATGTTGGCTGGATTGCACTCAGCATGGGAATGAGTTGGGAAAGCATTGAGTGTGCTATGAGCGGTAGAGGAGGAAGAAAACAGCTGGAAGACTGGGAAATAGATCAAAAGGCAGCATTTAAGAGATATGATAAATCAAGGAAGACTCCGAAAGTTAAACTAATAAAAGGTAAAGAGAAGAAACGTGATGAAAAAAGTGTGGTAGAAAGACAGAAGAGACTGGAAAAGGTTATTGCTGATATTCGGGCGGCAGATCAGCAGGTCAGCCATGGAATTATGGCAAAAAGGCGCATGAGACGGATTCCTATGGCACGGCGTAGTGGTTCGGACTATGGCAAGGCAAGCGCATATGTTGGGAATGGGTTTCGGAGTCTTGCAATGCTGAAAAATGAGTATGAGGAGCTTACGGGAGAGTCTTGGGTTGAGCGTGTGACACGGATGGAGACAGTACGTAAAGAGACCATGAAGGACAGAGCTGTTGGTGGAAGGAAGGGGTATGAGCAGAGAAAGGCAAACGTAGCTTACGAGAGGGGCAGGAGAGATGCACGGGAAGAAGCACGGCTAGCAAATATACCTACTATTGGACAGTTCTCGAGCCTTGAGAGGAGTATGAGCCCGGCTGCAAGAAGCAGGGTTTATGAGGAGAGGCAACGTCATGAGCAGAAGATGAGGCAGAGGCAGGCTACTTGGGAAAGCATGGGATATAGCTCACAAGATGCAGCGGAATTAAGCAGCTATGGATCACGAAGAATGCCGCAGTCTCAGGTCGGATATACTCCTCAGCAGTGGGAAGAGATGCGGAGGTACAAGATTCCACCTCCGTCGGGTGTTCACTTTGTTTCGAACAGATCGTCTGGGGATCGCAGGCAGATGCACCGTGGGGGATTTGGGAGATCATATGAAATCGATCCATTGCCCAGTGAAGGTGAAATAAGAGATACCAATGATAGAATCATTGATCGCAATAGAGGCTATCTCGAAGATCAAGAAAAGGAGATAGCCAGAACAGCAGGACAAAAATTCCGCAACAATCCTGAATTTATGAATGTATATGAATCTATTTTGGAAAGGCACAGGCGTGGTAGCAAGATAGATCCCGACCATAGCCTAAAGCAGTTTACGGACGAGAATGACAAGCTGACGCAATACCATAGGAGCGTCACGTTTGCTCAGAACCTCCTTAGGGATGCTCCAAAAGATCATCCTGTAGAAACTATTCAAATGCCAAGAGGGCTGCAGAGCTCCGGCATGATTGCCAGTGAACGTGTAAGTGGAGAAGGGCAGTTCACGATAGGTTTTGAAACAGACGATGGTTTTCGTACCCTCGATTTCCGTCCGTTTGCACGACCGACTCATCTGCGACCGTTCGGCGGCGTTGACAGCAGAGATCTTCAGGATCTTGCAGAAGCCGGAATAGTGCTGGTGCCAAATTACGGCAACATCACTACAGATCCACTGGGAAGGGGCCCGCATATTGTGATCTCATCTGTGGATGTACACTTCATAAAGAATGGGAGGTTTGATATTCCTGGGCGTAAAGGGCAGATGGCTATTGATGTGGAAGGAGAAATAACTAAGAAGAGTAGACTTGGTGCTAAGGAGGAGGGCGAACGACATGAAGAGCAATTCAATCAGAAGAACCTTTCAACAGCTGAGCTAACTAAATATAGAGAAGGTGCACTGTTTGAGACGAGCTTTACTGTTCCGGTGGAGGGCTACAGAGACGGAGCGTTTTCTTTTAGTTACGATGGGAAGCCTGAACAAGTGAAAGCACCGTTTTATAGGCCTGGTGTAATTGCCATCATTCGAGATGGGCAAACCAGGACGCTTAGTACGTTTCGGATATTCTATTACAGGAATCCCAGTGAAATACAAAATCTACGTTTAGTGTCCGAAGAAGGACATGCATTGCCTCTTCCGCGAGGAGCAAGTCTGACTAAAGTTGAGGAGAAGAAGCCTGCTGAAGTTACAGCGACACAGCTCAAGCCGGCAGCAGCATCTGGGCCAGTTGCATCCTCGCCGCCTGCACCAAGTGTGCCATCTAAGCTGGAAGCTGTGCCTTCGGCTAAAACAGAGCCAACCTCAGAAACTACACCAAAGGGAAAAATTAAAATACCATCTGTAATTAAAGCTCCGTTCGAGGCCATATATAACGCTGTAACAGGCAGGCAAACAGAGGTGTCTAAGAAAGAGCCTGCATCGGAAGCTGTATCGGCAGAATCAAGTGAGCCTGCTACAGATGAGGCTACTTCAGCGCCAGCCACAGAAGCTGCACCAGCAGAAACAAGTAATCCCGCAGCAAGCGAAGCTGCCACATCTCCTGCAGAAGCTGCAGAAGCCATCCCCAAACCTCAGGCGATTCCCCAGAGCGAAGTCTTATCTGACCCTTCTGAATTGCAAAATATTGATAAGCAAGGTTGGTATAACAAAGACTTAGTCAAAGAAAACGTTGGATATAATTTCTATATTGGTGCGGGAGGAAGTAATCAGGGGATTAGGATTGGCCTAGCGAAAGATAGATCCAGTTGGGTATTATCTTGGAGTAATGAAGATGAAGACAATTGGTATAGCCCTTCTGATTTTAAGAAACATAGGTTAGATGCAGTTGCAGAGATTAATAATAGAGGTGCTATTGTGAATTTGCTAGACGCAATGGAGAAGTCGGTAGTTCCTTCGCAAGAAGAAGAACCTTCAACAGACGAGGGTGATGCTGAGGCGTTGGATGATGAGAAGAGGGAGGGGGAGAATGGAATAGTAGAAGATGGTGATGCAGCTTCACTGTTATAAAGATAAAGTGAAACCCCCACTACCGACAAGCGGTAGTGAGGGTCTCTTAGCCGCGGGGACAGCTAATTCAACTTGAGGGCTTTGGGGTCACGTAGACCTTATTGCCCGCTTTGTTGGTGTAGAAGTACTTCCTGTACTCCCTACCACAACGGTCTCGGTAGACTTCGTACCGGAGATCTACTCCCGGTTGCTCAAGATACGCCTTCAGATGAGCCGCGATAGCCTCGACGTTTGGGTCAGGTTTCGCAGCAGCCGTGGCGATGGCATCGAGCTTCTGGTTCAGGACCGTGAGAACATCCGTAGGGATGTCCACCTTGAGGACCTTTGCCTTAAGGGCGTTGACCAGCGGAGTCACGTCGAAGTTTGGCGGCTTGATAGTGCTCAACGTCGTGTTGATCGTATCAAGCTTGCTGTTGAGCTGCTCCCGAAGGAGCTTTACCTCAGCAGTGAGGCGATCAACGGCGGCTGTGTTGCCGGCAACTGCAGTACCGACACTTTCGACTTTTTGGGCAACTCCGTCGACAGAGGCCTTAACCTCGCCGACGGATCCCGTGAGTGAGCCGAGTTGGTCATGGAACTTTTGTGGGAATGCCTTGACCGTGACGCCCTGCCCAAGCTTTTGGGCGATAGCGTCGAGTTTGCCGTTACCCGCCAAGGTGGCGTTGGTTTCGGCAAACTGGATGAACGCGGCGCGGGTCCGGGAAAGGGTCGTCTCGCGCTTGTCCAATTCCTCTTTGGTGTCGACTACGGATTCTTCTTCATGTCCCAGGGCGGTCTGCAGTTCCGCCTTGGCAGTGTTGGAATCATCGTCGACTTCATCGCTCAGCTTGTGCTTCTTTTTGAGGGAAGCGACGAACTCGTCCATGGAATCCTGAGCTTCGATCTGCTTAGCATCAAGTTCCCTGGCCGTTTTCGTGAGAATCGCGACGACAGCATTAGGTGAGCCGTCGCTTTTGGCTTTCGCCAAGTTCTCTTCTGCCTCTGTGTCCAGTTCCGTTGCCTTGGTAAGCTCGGCTCCCTTGCTGGTGAGCTCGACAAGGTCTGACGCGAGGACGAACATGTCCTGTGCCTCGTCGAGCTCTCCGAGGAGAGCCTTGAGGTGCGTCGTGACAGCGGAGCCGACGGGGTCGCCGGCGGGCTGGGCAGACGCGGTGGGCACGACAATGGCCATCATGAAGACGACCAACAACAGGTTGATGAGAAATCTCATCATCGGCAGTACTCCTTCTGAAAAGTGTTAAGTATACTTGAATGTGGTGCTGTCCCCTAGCAGCCACTCTACAGACTCTGAGCCTGCAGAGTGCTACTGGGGGTTTTCCATTAGCATGGAAAAACGGTGGTGTGAAAGGGCAATAATGTAAGCATTAAAATAAACTATTATAGCAATAATGTCAATGATTAGATTTTACTTAATATTAGCCAAAAGCCCCTAGCACACGCGGTGTGCAGGGGCTCTGGTTTTAGCAATTCAGGCGACTCGTGCTGTGTCAAGCGGCACTAGGTGCCGATTTCCACGTTGAGTGTGCCAAGGCCGAGGGCCTCGGCGATTTCTTGGACGATCTTGTTCAAGGCTTCCTTCTCTTTGGCATTCGTGGCCAATTTGCAGGTTACCTTCGCTGTCCCCCCTGTTACCGTCACACTGGTGACGGCGTTCGGGGGTCCTTCTTTCCTGCCGTAGATCACCAGATATCCACCGTTGGACTCCTGGCTTTCGACGTGCGAAACCTTCTTCCCAAACGCGCCCGCGAGGGCGGTAAGGGGTCCGCGGAGCTTTTCGTCGGTAGCACCTTCGCCAGTAACGTGATAGCTCGCGACGACCGGAAAGTCGTCTTTGAGCGTGATCACAAGCTTGGGCTTCTCTGGCGGTGCCGGAGCAACAACGGGTTCCCTGGGGGTGACCTCAGGCTCCACAACTGGAGCCTTCTTGGGGGTGACCTTTGCCGGGGCAGCGGGCGTAGAGGACTGCTCCGCGGGGGCAGTCGCCTGTTGGCCCAGACTTGCTTTGGCGGGGTCGTTGTCCTTGGCGGAATCATTGTCCCTGTACTTGTTGCTGACAATGAAAGTCCCCAATACAAGGATAACGGCTCCAGCCGCTATCAGGGCCTTGGGGCCCCAGCTCGGCATGTCCGGAAACATGTTTCTTAGTTTCTGCATTTCCTTACCTCGTTTCCTTTGGATTGTGAAAGAGCCACCTATACGAATTGCCAAAAGAGATATTATAATAAAATAAGGAAATGTCAATACCTTGTACATAGGCCCAACTCCAAGCGATTTTCTTTTGACTGCGGCATTTTCTACATATAGGATTCTTTTGGTGTTTCGAGCATATTTTGCACGAAACGTTGGTTGTTATGCCCACTGTTAATCAATTAATCCGCAGGCCACGCAAAAAGAAGCGCAAGAAAAGCAAGGCTCCTGCGCTACAGTACACGTGGAATGCGCTCAAAATGCGCCAGGTACCTCTACGGAAAGGTACTCCTTTCAAACGTGGTGTGTGCGTAAAAGTGACTACTATGACACCCAAGAAACCGAATTCAGCACTACGAAAAATTGCGCGTGTACGTTTAACCAACGGCCACGAGGTAAAAGCCTACATTATGGGAGAAGGACACAATCTGCAGGAACACTCCGTAGTCATTGTGCGCGGCGGACGCGTGAAGGACCTACCTGGTGTTCGATATCACATCGTCCGTGGCATTCTGGATACCGAAGGTGTACAGAACCGCAGGCAAGGAAGAAGTCGATATGGTGCTAAGAAACCTAAAGGATAACTATTAACAGTTAACAATTAACTATTAACTTTTAACTATTCACTTTTCACTCCTAGTAGATTCTATGTCTAAGCCAATCAAACAGTACATCCCCAAGGAATCCGATCCTCTGATAGAGAAGTTCATTTGCTGCATGATGAGAGGGGGCAAGAAGAGTATCGCTCGCAAAGTTTTTGAGGATGCGCTGGGAGTGATCAAGACGCGCACGAACGACGATCCAAAGGATATCTTCAACAAGGCGCTTTTAAATGTAACTCCGCTAGTGGAGGTACGTCCTAAGCGCGTGGGAGGCTCGGTCTACCAGGTGCCTGTGGAAGTCCCGCCAAAGAGACAGCAGGCGCTCTCGATCCGTTGGGTTATCACGGCAGCACGAGCGCGGAAAGGGATACCAATGGCGCAAAAATTGGCTCTGGAGCTTCTGGATGCATCTGCGGACCAGGGAGCGGCAATCAAGAAGAAACAGGATGTGCTCAGGATGGCACAGGCGAATAAGGCGTTTGCACACCTTGCTAAATAGTGTATAAAATGGCTGGATGGTTGGATGGTTGGATGGCTCGCAAGCGATTTTCAGAGTCTTTGTTCAGATATCCCTCTACCGAATCTGTTGCCTCTTTAGTAACCATCCAACCATCCAACCATTTAATTCTTCTTTATGGAATCTTGCCAAAACCATTGCATCAAACACCCCTTTTCCGTATAGTCTTCCGGAAATTCCCCTGGAGTTTCGTTTTCTTTACCTGAGAACTCATGGACCTCAAGAACGTACGCAACATCGGAATCATCGCCCATATCGACGCCGGTAAGACGACGACCACCGAGCGTGTGCTCTTTTATACGGGAATCAATTACAAGATTGGAGAGGTTCATGAAGGAGAAGCAACCATGGACTGGATGGAGCAGGAGCGCGAACGTGGGATTACAATCACTTCGGCAGCCACACAGTGCCACTGGAAAGCGAAAGACGTGGAGGGGAAAGAAACCGAATGCATCATCAACATTATAGACACTCCCGGGCACGTAGACTTCACCGCAGAGGTGGAAAGATCTCTTAGAGTTCTGGACGGAGGGATTGTAGTCTTCGACGGTTCGCAAGGTGTGGAACCGCAGAGTGAAACCGTGTGGCGCCAGGCGGACAAATATAACGTCCCTCGCATGGCTTTTGTTAACAAAATGGACAAAACCGGTGGTGACTTCTTCATGTCTCTCGCAAGCATCCACGACCGTTTGAGTAAAGATGCGGTAGCAGTGCAACTCCCTCTTGGAGAGGAAGATCAGCACAAGGGTGTTATCGATCTGGTCAAGAAGAAGGCATATACCTTTGGTGGGAAAATGGGAGAACTGGTTAGTGAAATGGAAATTCCGGACGAAATGAAGTCACAGGTAAATGAATATCGTTCGCAACTCATGGAGAAGGTTGCAGAGTGCGATGAAGAATTACTCGATGCCTACCTCGAGAATGGAGCTCTTACAGATGAGCAGCTGGTGAGGGGAATTCGCGTCGGAACTGTTGCGAATAAAATATATCCGGTTTTCTGCGGATCTTCACTGAAGAATATTGGAGTTCAGCCACTCCTGGATGCAGTGGTGGCGTATTTGCCTTCACCACTGGATATTCCTCCTGCCAAGGGAATCAATCCCGATACAGATGCCCAGGAAGAGCGCAAACCAGACAATTCAGAGTCGCTCTCCGCACTTGCTTTCAAAATCGCATCCGATCCGTTTGTAGGAAAGCTAACATTTGTTCGTGTTTACTCAGGAGTACTTAAGACAGGAGGATCAATCATGAATACACGCACCTCAAAGAAAGAGCGTATTGGTAGGCTCGTTAAGATGCATGCCAATTCACGCTCAGAGGTTGACAGAGTGGAAGCTGGAGATATTGCTGCAGTCATTGGCCTAAAGGACTGTCGCACTGGTGATACGCTCTGTGATGATGAAAATCCCATTCAACTCGAATCCATCACATTCGCGGAACCTGTTATCTCCGTTGCAGTAGAACCCAAGACCAAACCCGACCAGGAGAAAATGGGAATTGCTCTCCAGAAACTTTCAGAAGAAGACCCCACGTTCCGTGTGGAGTCTGATGAAGAGACGGGGCAGGTCATTATCTCCGGGATGGGAGAGCTGCACCTAGACATTTTAGTTGATCGAATGAAGCGTGAATTCAAAGTGGAGACGAATGTTGGAAAGCCGCAGGTGGCCTATCGTGAGACGATTCAGAAAGAAGTGGATCACGAAGAGAAATATGTAAAACAGACAGGTGGTAAGGGACAATACGGACATGTTGTATTCAAGCTTATTCCACAAGAGCCGGGCAAAGGTTATGAATTCGTTAATAACATTGTTGGTGGCAGGATTCCCAAGGAATTTATCAAACCATGTGATAAAGGATTCCAGGAAGGCATGAGCCGCGGGGTTTTGGCAGGCTATCCGCTCGTGGATATCATGGTGGATCTCTACGACGGTTCCTATCATGATGTGGACTCCTCCGAAATGGCGTTTAAGACCTGTTCCAGTGTGGGGCTTCAGGCTGCTGCAAGAAAGGCAGATCCGACAATTCTCGAGCCCATTATGAAAGTTGAAGTGGTCACGCCGGAGGAATTCCTCGGAGATGTTATTGGCGACTTAAACTCCCGCCGTGGAATGATTCAGGACACTGGAGAGCGTGGAACTGCCAAGACAGTTGACGTCAATGTTCCACTTGCCACGATGTTCGGGTACGCCACAGACCTCAGATCCATGACACAGGGGCGTGCGAATTACACTATGGAATTTGGGCATTACGACAAGGTTCCGAGGAATGTGGCTGAAGAGATTATTTCGAAGAGGGGAGGGGGGAAGTAATTGGAAAGAAAAAAAGGCAAAAAGGAAAAAAAGGATTTTAAATCCACTTTATCCCTTTTTACCTTGTTTTATCGTGATAAAACATTGACACGCCTACGCGCTTCCGTTAAGGTATGCCTACTTTCACGCTCAGCGTCTTTGATTTAGCCCTAAACAATGCGCTTCGGCGTGCAGGCACACCTTCGCGCTTCCGATACTCTCTACTTCCATTATGGGTAAATTTCGCATCACTGAAGGCAATTGGCGCAAGGATCCGCGGTTCCGAGCTCTCTGCTCTGCAATTAGAGCCTGCAAGAACGAGGAGGAAATAGCGGATCTGCTCAGAGATGTTGGAACCTTAAGCGAATTGCAGGCCTGGAGTGAGAGGCTGGAAGTAGCAAAACAATTATCACGAGGTTTCAGTTATAGGCAGGTAGCTGCGAATACCGGTGCAAGTACTACAACTGTCACAAGAGTTGCTAAATTTATCGAGAATGGGCCAGGTGGGTATCGCCGTTTCTTAAAGAGTAAGCATCATCATCACGATTCTTCCCCCAGTGGGGAGAAGACGGGATCGGTGCTGCAAGGGTATTTGGATAGAGCCCAGAAGTAAGCCATAAAACCGAGATCGTCTCCTTCCCACCTTAGTGGGAGGGTTGTTTCTTCTGTGCAGAGGAAACCTAAAAAATTGTGTGATCGGTCTTTTACAACAAAGGAGAAATCAGATGCTGAATCTCACGAAACTCATCGACTGGCGCAAGTGTTTTGGAGAAAGGATTCCTGTGGTTGTTCAGAGAAAACTCCAAAGATGTATTCATGGTATTTTCTGGATTCCCAAATCAAAAGTGCAGGCGTTAGTAGACCTCAATAAAGCTTTCTGTCGCGGTCAAGAAAGAACCTTGGAAATATACGTCGACTGCGACAATGATGCTCTGTTCTGTGTCTGTGGTATTAAACAGGAACTGCTCTGGGATTATTGTTTGCCAATGGAGTCGGAGAGTCAGAAATACAACTGGCGAGCGAGCAAAAGGATCTTCCAGAAACAAGATTTGTGGGAGGACACCTACGATGGCTTACTCCCTGTGGTTATCCAAGAAGTTGCATCACTTGATGTGCTCATGCTCGCTTGGATGAACCAGGAAGCGTGGGAGGAGTCGATGCAGAGTCAAGAGACTTGTTTTTTCTCTCGTAGCAAGAATCGCCTCTGGCGTAAGGGAGAAGAAAGCGGAAATCGACAAGTCATTCAAGGAATTAAAGTGCTTGTCGGCGGTGGGATACCCCATACCCTTCTGTTTGAAGTTGAACAGATTGGTGGAGCGGCGTGCCACAAAGGCTACAAGAGTTGCTTCTATCGGAGAGTTTCAGAAAGTGGTTTGGAAGTGGTCGGAGAGCGTATCTTCGATCCAAAGCAGGTCTACATGAAAGGAGAATGACTATGTCAAAGAGATTGCGCTTCTTTGTCCCCTCAGGGACACAGAAGCAACCACTCCAGAATGTGTACTTCCCCAAGCTGGGGATTATGCTTTCTGACAAGAAGTACCCGGAACCCTGCGCGGTCTGGGGTAACTTCGAGTTAATCTGGGCAGACCGCCGAAGCATCCCCGATCTTCTTTCGGAAGGTTTGGGAGATGTGGGGATAACAGGGTACGACATCTACCTCGAGTACAACTGCAAGACAGGCAAAGAGCTTCGCACGGTTGTTGATTTGCCCTTTACAAGGGCTGGCAACGACTTCAGCAGGCTTGTGTTCGTATCGAGGCCTGAATGTGTGGAGAGGCAAGCAAGATTTGTTGTCACAGAGTATCCAAATCTATGTAGGCGGGTACTCTGCGAAAGTCTTCCGGAAGTTCACTGCAGCATCACTCAAATCGATGGAAACGAGGAGATGTGGCTTGCTGAGCAAGAGGCTGATAGCGCTTTCATTGTGAGTGATACAGGGAATAGTATTGCTCGACTGGGACTTGTGGAAGTGGAAGCGGTCAAGAGCATACGTTCGTGTCCGCGCATCTTTACACGGCAACCAACCCTCGGTCGTCCAGTGCCTCGTTGCGTGGAGGACTTTGCTTGGGCTCTACGTGCAGTAGTCCTCGCAAAGAAGCACGTGATGGTCACGTTCGATATCCCAAAGGAAGCCCTTTCCTATCTCGATCTTCCTTCAGAGGTGTCACCCACTGCCATGGATCTTTACGGCAAGCCCGACTGGGTTGCAGGTACGATCTGCATCGATAGAGAAGAATTCGGTCGTGTTGGTCGCAAGATCGAGAAGGCAGGAGGCCGGGCGATCGTGATGCAGGATGTTGAGGCGTACCAGGAAGGGAAGAAGGACAACGGTAAGGATGCAAGTCCTCGGCGGTATCCGGACTCCCCAGCACCTCCTCCCAGGCCAGACGATGGCTCCTACCGTCACTGATCGATCACATTCACCGTGAGCCCCTTGGGTTCATGGCTGCCCCGATCCCAAATATGTTTCCCTCGGGAAGCATGGGATCGGGGCTTTTTTATATGGAGCCATCCGCAGGCGGGACGCCTGCTGCTGGGTTATGTATAATTTCCAAACCCAGCAGCGCGCCTCTGGCGCACGATGGTCTACAATGTAATCATGGACCATCCCCCCTTCATCCACCGCTGCCTCGAACTTGCCCAACAGGGCCGAGGTAAAGTTGGCATAAATCCAATGGTTGGTGCTGTCCTCGTCCGCGATAGCAAAATCATCGCAGAAGCTTTCCACGAAGGTTTTGGTCTTCCTCATGCAGAGCGGACGTTATTGGAGAACTTCAAAGATTCAGTCGAGTCAGATGATGTTTTATATGTGAATCTTGAACCATGTTGCCATAAGGGCAAGACGCCACCTTGCACCGATATTATTCTTGAAAAGGGTGTTAAACATGTTGTATATGGAATGAAAGATCCCAATCCTAAGGTCGCTGGAAGAGGTATAGAAGCGCTTAGGAAAGCCGGAGTGGAGGTCTTTGGTCCGGTAGAGCCTGAGCTTTGTAAGAGGCTTAATAGGGGCTTTATGTCACTGCAAACCAATGGAAGACCCTATATCACCCTCAAACGTGCTCAGACGTGTTCAGGAAAGATTTCCAAGCCTGATGGCTCGCCTCTCAAGATAACATCACAGGATCAGGACGAGTGGGCTCACACAAATCTTAGGGCCAAGCATGATGCGATTCTGGTTGGAATTGGAACTATACTCAAAGATGATCCTCAGCTAACAGTGCGCTTTGGTTCAACTGATTTTCAATCGTTGCGAATTGTGTTGGATCCAAACTTAGAGGTACCGCTCGATGCAAAAATAATAAGTGAAGGAACAATCGTTATTGTAAAAGACACATCAGAAAAAAGAATAACAACCAAAGCAGAGCAGGCGTTCCCGCCTGCGTGGGCAGAGGAATTGAGAAAAAGAGGAGTAAAGATTATCGAGATTCCAATGAAGAATTCCATTTTTGATTTTGATTTCCTTTTTAAAATACTCACAACCACAAAAGATGATTTCAACGGGGTCACAAGTATTCTAGTTGAAGGGGGGGCGAAGACGTGGGAGAACTTTAAGGAATCTGGAATGGTTGATGAAGAGATAATCTTAGTTGGTGATTGACTGTTTGTCACAGGTCACAGGTCGAAGGTTACAGGATTTGTTAACTGTTAACAGTTAATTGTTAAAAGAGCGCCGCTTTTGCGACGCTCTTTTATACCAATCACTTCTGCGATTTAATTTCCATAGAGTGACATTGCATTCTGAATCACCTTTGCCGTCTCTGCGCGGTTGATGGCAGAAGCCGGGCGGAAGGTGTTCTTTCCGTCATCCCCGGAGACGAGGCCATCAGCAGTCGCTGCTTCGATGGCTGCTGCGTGCTCTGTGCGTGCCGAGACATCGCTATAAGCACTTCCTGTTGCAGAGCCGATATCCTGTCCGAAGACTTCCAGAATGGTCTGAATGACTGCGCCACGTGGTGCAGGAGAATTCACATTCAGACGGGCATCATCTTTGAAGACAGAGACTCCAAGTGATTCAAGCTTCGCGACGTAGCCTGCTGACCATTGCCCCTTTGCGGAGCGAAGAGCTGGAGAGCCACCCGGCTCCATACCTGCAGCCTTCAGTGCCATCTTGGCCACTTCACCGTACGTTACAGAGTTAGCGGGGCCAAATTCTCCTGTGGGATTGCCACGCGCATCGCGGTACCCGGAGACGATTCCTGATTCTACGAGTACATTGACGTATGGAGCGAACCAGGTAGATGTCGGAACATCACGAAGCGTCGTTTCTTTTCCATCAATCATCACACGCAGTGCGCGTCCATCGTCCTGTGCGAGCGCAGGAGCTGAGACTGTCACAGTTCCTCCTCCTGCTTCACTGGTGCCAGTTGTTCCTGTCACGCCAGTTGTTCCAGTGGTTGTTGGAGTAGCACTCGCAGTTGTTGTCGATGGAGTAGTAGATCCTGTTGGTCCACCACCTCCACCTCCACCTCCACCTCCACCACTATCCTCCTGCTGTTGGGCCTGAGAAGCAGCCAACAAATCTGCGGCTCTCTGCGCTCTGTTATTCTGACTGCCGACTCCTCCTCCAACCACGAGTATTGCGGTGTCGGTAACAACAAGTCCGTCAACATAGTCGGTGAAGGTAAATGTAGATGTAGCTGTAGTGGTCGTCTCGATAGAACTATTACCTACTGTTGCCGTTGTTGCGTTAGCGAAAGCAATGCTTCCACGGAAAACACCGGTTGCAAGACCGTTTTCTGTCAGTGTAATCACTTCAGTGTCATCTCCCACCGTCAGTGCACCTGTTATGGTTTGAGCAATTAATCCATCAATGTTCCTATCACCGGCATTGACAGTAACGAAGACACTTCCGCCAACACCGTAACTTGCGTCGCTGAATTGAGTGGATCCTGGATGGCGTGGAACACCGGTACTTAAGATGTCCAATTTACCATTAATGGCAATAGTTGCACCCGTAAGAAGGAGGTCATATGCATCGAGAGATAGCGTCGATCCTGAGGCAACCGTTAATGTGCTCCAAACGGTAGTCTGCGCTCCCAACGTGGCTCCACTTCTGGAGGTAATTGTAAGATTGTAGAAGGGATGGGCTGCAACATTGATCGTCGCATCCACAGTTTCGATCGTCCATGTGTTACTCGAACCTGACATTGTTAGAGTTCCTGCAGCACCTTTGGTGATACTTCCAGACAATGTGACACTACCATTAGTAATCATGGTTGCTTCAGCTGCATTTGCGATCGTGAGTCCTCCAGAAATTGTTGCAGCAATGCTGTTTGTTGCAAGATCAAGGTGACCCGCTGTGACAGTGAGGAGGCCGGTCATGGTGAGAGAACCATCAGAGAAGGTGATATCATCATTCGATCCGCCTCCTGAGTTATTGATCGTAAGGTTGAAGAGCGGCTGGTCATCGAAGTCGACGGTCTGATCGGCATCACCGTTCAGTGTCCAAGTGCCTCCTGTAAGGGCGAGAAGAGCGCTGGCTCCCACAGAAACAGAACCGGAAGTTGTTATATTCGAGTTAGAGGTGAGTTGGGCAGCTGCGTCGTCGGCGAGAGTCACGCCGTCATCGACATCAAGCGCTAAGCTATTGGTAGTGAGATCGAGATTTCCGCGTGTGATGGTGAGCGCGCCACTCACGGAAAGATTAGCGCCAGCCAACACTACCTCACGATCTGCAGCTGCTCCTCTATTGTTAAGGGTGAGATTCCAGAGTGTTTGGCCATCAATATCGAATGCCTGATCTCCATCATCCTGCAATGTGAGAGTGCCTCCTGATACAGTTATGACAGCATCGTCGCCAATCGCGATGGCACCAGACAATGTCATGTTTGCGTCAGTGGTAATAGCTGCCTGAGCGTGTGAAGTAACAGTAACTCCGCCAGAGACTGTCAGGGGTTCATTGTATGTATCAAGGTCTAGGTTACCTTGGGTAATTGAGAGTGCACCCATGACATTGAGCTGTCCGTTATTTGCAATGATGATGTCATCAGCTGTTCCTCCTTGAATATTGCTGATAGTAAGGTTGAAGATCGATTGACCATCGAGGTCGATTGTCTGGTCTGCGCTTCCGCCATCGAGCGTCAGGGTTCCACCGGTTGACATACTGATGGTTGCGGCGTCATTGACGGTGAATGAACCGGACAATGTGATATTCGATGC
>JBDRFD010000074.1:0-5198 GCA_043819035.1 Patescibacteria group bacterium
CGCATGTCCACGCGCAGGACGCGCGTGGGACATGAAGATGCGCATGTGACAGTTGTATCCGCAAGTGATCCTTCCACAACATGTGCTGCATCTTGGCCGGTTGCAAGGTAAAGAGCCGCAATGACATTGGCAGCTTGGAGATTAGAACCAATTGCGCCAGCTACGCGAGAGCCGATATCAAGTTTTGCATGTGCAGTTCGCAGAAGTTTCTCAGGAGTCGTTTTCAAAACTTCTTCGATAACTTGTGTTGGCAGAATTATTTCTGCAGTTACTTCGTAGCCTCTGCCTTTATCGTGCGTTCTCTGGCTTGGCTTTTTGTCTGAGTCGACATTCCCGGCGACAGTGAGAAAAATAGGCTGGTGGCGTTTAAGATTTTCTTCAACCCACTCGCCGATTGCCTGGGCTGCAATTGTTACCATATTCATGCCCATAGCTTCATCTGTGTCGGCGTATATTGTGAGGAATACGTGATTGTCACGCGCATCGATAAGCCAGTCGATAATCTTTAAGTGCCTGCTTGTTTGTTCGCCTACAGCAATCCAGTCATCCTTTCGATTTTGTATTTGACTAAGAAGGGATGCTTCCTGATTTCCTCTAAGGTCAAGTTCAGGGAATCCGAATGCAATGGATCTTGAAATACCATGATATATTGATTTGGTTTTAACTCTTCCGGACGTTGAAAGTGCTTTGCATCCTCGGTTAACGCTCGCGACAAGTGCGGCTTCGGTTGTTGCAAGGGGAAGGTAAACGTCTGAGGTTTCATCAGAAGAGAAATGAATTTTCAAAGGTCCTGCAAGTCCGACTGGAATCGGAACATGCCCGAACATTTGTTCGCAGTTCTTTTCTTCCGCGGTGCCAAGTTTGGTTGGATCTATTTGAAGTGCGGAGAGGTCAACTCCAAAAGTCTTTTCGATTAGCTTCCGTCGCGCTTCACAACGTTTGGCGGAGTCTAAGCCTTCGGGGAGGTTTCGGAGGTTCATCAATCTCATTGTGGAACGGAAAGGGGTAAGGGGAAAGTGGAAAACGCGAACATTTTCCCCTTACCCCTTTCACCTTTCCACTTTTATAGGAGGTGTGCACCCTTTCCCACCTTCGTTTCAAAAACCTTGCATCCTTCCTGTGCATGCGCAAAATCGGTCACTGCATCCAGTGCTTCTTCGGTGCAGATAAGGTGAACAGTGGGGCCGGCATCCATTGTGTAGAGCACGGGTATATGTTGGTTGGTTCTTAAGTCAGTGATTGCAGCAATGATGTGATGGGTGGCGTCGTTTAAGTATTGAAGTGGGGGAGTGCTGGTCTCCATTACGTGATGCATGTCCATGCAATCTTCTTCGGAGACGTGTTGGAGTTTTTCGAAGTTTTTTGTCTGGATTGCATCGATACATTCCTGTTGTCTTCTGTTCGTAATAGCTTCAATGCGATCTGCAAAGTGCGGACTCGTTTGTGCGACTGTATGCCCTTCGGTAGATCCCACCTTTTTCTCGTGCATTGAAGGTGCAAGTACGATGTCATGCAGTGTCCAATGATTCTCGTCAGCAATTTGGATTGATGATGAACTATCTATGTCATTTCCTTTTCCTGCAACTAGTGCGGAGAATCCTCCAAAGATAGAACGCGAAGCAGAACCAGATCCCAAGCGCGCTATTACGCTGGTTTGTTCATCATTGAGTTCAATTGTTTCACTTATCAAACCTTGGTACGCACGCGCAAGACAACTAAATACTGCAGCAGAAGAGGCAAGCCCGATTCCTGAGGGGATACCTGACCGAACGGTTATCGAAACTTCTTTGGGAAGAGCATCATTCACTCCAAGTTTGTTGAGATAGTGCTTGGTGAGCTCCAAGTGTTTACGAAATCTCTGGATATGTTTCTCGCCAAGTTCTTTCTCCGATCCATTTGGTTCAAACGATTGCACTGACAGTGCCTCACTATGATCGATATCGATTTCAACCGTAGGGGTATTTAATGTCATTGATAGTGAATCAGCTTGCGGAAGTCGCAGATCGTTATCACGATTGCCCCAATACTTGATGAAGGCGATGTTGGGGGCGGAGATAGCCGAGACCATTGAAAGGGAAAAGGGAAAGTGCCTGCCTGCCGGACAGGCAGGAAAAAGGGGAAATCTGGTTATAGCTCTAGTGATTTTAAATGATGGTTCTTGGCAATTTCCTCTAATTTCTCCGGATTTTCGTGTAGTGCTAAAACCATCCCTCCCCCCTCCACTGCGAGCTCCGGCGCCGAGGACTTTGGCTGCGCCTCCGGATTCTTCAATTTGAGAAATAAGCTTCTGAACTTCCTCCGGAACGACTCCAAGAGCGACTTGGGCGCGATGGTGATCTGGGAGGACTTCCCGCAAAATGGGTTCGGTTACCTCTGATGCGGACATTAAGCGTTCTGTGCAATTTCCAATTGTTTTAAACGCCGCATCCGAAGTAACCGAACTTCGGCTGCGGCTTACAAATGCAACAAGCTCAGCTGTCGTTTCATTCGGTTTTCCCGTATCAATCAACATCGCTTTATCGAGAATGTCTTTAGGAAGACTGAATTCTTGGGGATCTTCTCCTTTCTTGAACAGTAATGGTTTACCTTCCCATATAACATTGAAATCAATTCCACTATGGCCCGGATTCACACGGTTTTCGATAGCGAGTGCTTCTTCCCTACAATCTTCTCCGAATAAACAACGGCTAGCCGCGATAACGAGGGAAGTTGATGAGCCCATTCCTTTTCCAAGAGGAATTTCGTTTATAATAGTGAGTCTTCCCTGCAGTAATTTTCCTTTGAATTGCTGAATAATATTTAAAATTTCTTTTAAATATTCGTCCCACGCCTCATCTCCTGTAATTCCATTCCATCTGACTACGATTTCATTCAATGTGCGGTCTTCATCAAAGGCAATATCCATCTTTAAAGGAGAGGGGATTGCGATGCCGGGGAATCCGAAGACGACGGCGTGTTCGCCGGTTAGGATGATTTTGCCGGGAGCGGAACCTTTCTGTTTCATTCTTTAGGAAGAGAAAAAGAAGATAAAAAGGAAAAAGAGGATTTCCACCTGAATTTTAACCTCTTTACCCTTTTTTTCCTGTTTTTCTTCTTTTTCTTTTTTTCAAGTGCCATAACGCCTACTCCTCCGCTCGTAATCATCAACAGCCTTGGATAAATCTTCTGAAGTAAAATCCGGAAATAGCTTTTCAATAAATTCCCACTCGGCGTAGGTGCTCTGCCAGAGCGCGAAGTTACTCGTCCTCTGTTCACCGGATGTCCTCACGATGAGGTCAATGTCAGGCAGCTCAGGATGATCGAGATTATTGCGGATTTCCTCTTCGGAAATATCTTTACTCTTTTTAATTGCTCTCAAAATTTCATCCTTTCCACCGTAGTCTACGGCCAAGTTCAATGTGAAGCTGGTTTGATTACTCGTCTTTTCTTCAGTTTCTTCTATAACTTTGATAAGTGAAGAGGGGAGCCGATCACATCTTCCTGAGTGCAAGAATCTAGTCCGCTTCTCGATGAATTCATCCCCTTCTTTTTTTAAATAATCTTCGAGCATAGTCATTAGCATTTCGATTTCTTTGGGATCCCTTTTCCAGTTTTCAGTCGAGAAACACCAGACAGTAAGAACGGAGATGCGAGGGTCATTACGGCACCATTCTGTGAGTGATCGGAAATTCTCGATGGCTTGTTCGTGCCCCTTCCAAGGATTTAAGCTGTGCACCTTTGCCCACCGGCGGTTACCGTCTGGAATGATCGCCAAATGGATTGGTGTTTGCTCAGCCATTTAATTATCTAAAATACGTTTAAAGGCAATTAGGAACCAAGGTGTGTAAATCTCTGGCGAGAGATCTCTCTGAATTTGCTTTAGTGACATCCATTTGAGTTCTTTAATTTCTTTTTGGTTAGGATTCAATGGAACGCTTCTGAATGCATCCCCAACAAGTACAGTGTCGTATTCTCTCTCCCATCCTTTGCCATTGGGA
Organism: Patescibacteria group bacterium; assembly: GCA_043819035.1. Taxonomy (GTDB): domain Bacteria; phylum Patescibacteriota; class Gracilibacteria; order Peribacterales; family Peribacteraceae; genus UBA2144. The sequence continues at coordinate 3,978 of JBDRFD010000074.1, forward strand.
TCTTCAGCTTCATAAACAAATGAGCAAAGTTCCTGTAGCGGGGGACAATCGAATCCACATTCATACTTTGTACGTTGCATTCCAGCTAAAAGAATTTTTTGGTCTTCTTGAGGATGAGAGCAACAGGTATTAGACCAGAGTCCTCCAAACAACTTATCCTGAGCTCTTAGCTGCATGAGGATCTCCTTTCTCTGCTGGTCGATGAGGAATACAGAGAAGGCTTTATGAAGTCTCCCAGGTGCTTTATGAGCATCTGCAATGCTTGTTGTGCCTTTGGGATTGCCCTGTTCGTCGCAGAGAATTACGTGTCGCATGAAAGCATTGTACATCTAGAAGTGATCAGTGGTCAGAAATCGGTGATCAGTTTCTGGCTTCTTATCACTGATCACTGACCACTTCTTGGAACTGGTTTTCAGCATGCAGATGCGGTATAATAGTAAAGAATATGGAGAACTACGCAGATATTCTCACAAAGCAGATTGGGCCCAATACAGTGCAAGATCTTTTGATAGCATTGGTAACGTTTTTTGTGGCCTACATTGCTCTGACCGTTTTATGGAAATTTCTGCTGAAGCGAGTACGTACCATTGCGAGTAGAACCACCTTAAAGGCTGATGATGTCATTATCGATGTGTTGGAGGGGGTAGGGAGCCTTTTCTACATTGCCATAGCTCTGTACATCTCGGTCCAGTCACTTTCTCTCGCTCCGGTTATCAATATTGTCGTTAAGGGCATCTTTCTTATTGCGGTGACATACGAAGTCATCAAACTCGCAGAGCACGTCATACACTTCTTTGTCGCTCGTGGCATGAAAGCGCGGAAAGGAGGAGCGACTGCCGAAGAAGAAGCGAAAGTTTCTTCGATTTTCTCCATCTTCATAAAGTTTGCGCTCTGGTCGATTGGGTTACTGCTTATTCTCAGCAACCTCGGGTTCAACATCACCTCTCTGGTTGCAGGGCTTGGAATTGGAGGTTTGGCAATTTCCTTGGCTCTTCAGAGCATTCTTACGGATGTTTTCAGTTCACTCTCCATTGCTGTAGATAAGCCGTTTCAGGAGGGAGACTTTATAGTGGTAGGTTCGGATAAGGGAACGGTGAAGCACATAGGGATCAAGACAACCCGCCTGCAGTCATTGCAAGGAGAAGAGATTGTCATTTCGAACACAGAGCTCACCACAGCGCGCGTGCAGAATTTCCGCAAACTGCAAAAGCGACGTGTAGT
>JBDRFD010000075.1:0-12558 GCA_043819035.1 Patescibacteria group bacterium
CGCTCAGCGTGAGCAGGCCCGCGAAGTTTACGAAGAAGCCAGAGAAGAAATCAAAAACACATATGAACAATCCAGAACCGATGCCAGATCTCTCTACGATCAAACTGCTATGGAAGCGCGAAGTGAATATGAAGATACCAAGACTCAATACTTCGATGCGTATCTGGAAGCCAAAGCTGATTACGAGGATGCCAAGGAGGCCTATAATGATGCTAGGAATAATTCTTAACTTATTTTGCTTTTGTCCAAATTCAAATGAAACGCACAGCACTTCTTATCGGCACAGTCGCGTTTGCAGTTTTTGGGATCGTGTTTTTGCTAAGTGAATCGAATGAGCAAGCGTCGCAAGCGCAGCTGGCAAATAACACTGGATTTTGTGGTAATAGGCATGTTGATCGTCAATATGGTGAAGAGTGTGATGCTAGCCTTTGTACTTTCAACTCACATAACCCTAAAGATGTAGAAATATGTATTTACCAGCAGTGCGGTATGCAATCCGGGAAATGGGAGTGCAACAATTGTAAATGTGAGCCAGTTTTAGATGGAGATGATGATGATTCAGGTGGAGATGATGACGATCTAGAATGCGAACACATGGAACGGAGATGTGGTGATAGATCAGGAGTATCTGTGGTTGAGGCATGTACAAATCATGGCACGTGGATAGTGGTGGAGCGTTGTGAAAAAGCATATGAAGCAGGTGCTCAATGGACATGTGTATATCCTGAAGGAGGATACGCATACTGTGGGCAGGTATCAGGCGGAGACGGAGACGGAGACGGAGACGGAGATGGTGGTGGTGGGGGTGGAGGTGGAAGTGGTGGAAGTGGTGGGGGTGGTGGGGGTGGAGGAGGTAATGATTGGCAACTGGTTGGTCCTGTTAGCTATAATGCAGAATGTCCTGGTAAATACGGAGGTACGGCAGGTACGTCGGGGGGTTACAAGTATTGGTATTGTACGCATCAGTATCAGGAAGCTAGGAATTCAATATGTGAATGGAAAAGGGACTTATATTGGATTTACCGTTGCCCAGCAGCGTCGGATCTTCAGGTCGCGCAGTGCGAATTCGAATATTGGAAGAATAATAATAATTTCGAAACTGTTGTAGAGAATTACTCAGGCTGTATACCTATTAATCGCGATGGTGACGATGATAGTGGAGATGACGATGATAACTCAGACGATAACCTTGGTGATATGCGCATCGCCCGTGACGAAGCCAAAGAAACCAAGACGCAAGCATACGAAGATTACACATCAGCCAAAGAAGATGCCTGGGAGGGCTACCAATCCGCCAAGGCCGATGCACGCGGCGAATACGAAGACGCAAGATCCGAAGCTCGTGCAACCTACGACAGCGACAAAACTACAGCCCAAGAAGCCTACTACAGTGATGCAAAAGATGAGGCACGCAGTGAGTATGATCAGGCAAAACTGGAAGCGAGAGCTGATTACGATGAGGCAAAAGCTTCCGCCCTCAGCGCATATAACACCGTCAGAGAAAACTACAATGATGCCCGACAGGCAAGCTTGGAAGCATGGGAAACATACAAACAAGATCGCACAGAAGAGAATTACACTGCTTACCTGGAAGCAAAGGCTGATCTTGAATCCGCAAAAGAAGAACGCACAGAAGCTTATGAGCAATACGGTGATGCAAGAGTGGAAGCACAGTCTGCCTTCGCACAAACAAGAGACGATGCCAGAGCTGCTTACACCGTTCAGCGTGAGCAGGCCCGCGAAGTTTACGAAGAAGCCAGGGAAGAAATCAAAAACACATATGAACAATCCAGAACCGATGCCAGATCTCTCTACGATCAAACTGCTATGGAAGCACGAAGTGAATATGAGGATACCAAACAAAGTTACTACGATGCGTATCTGGAAGCCAAAGCTGCTTACGAAGATGCGAAGGAGGCGTATAATGATGCGAGAAATAATTAATTCCTTCCTTATTTAATTATGAAAAAGAACATCATCAGACTGGGCGTAGTAACAGGTACTCTCGCAGTTTTGGGAGCAGTGTTAGTTTCATGGAGGACGACTGGAAAGTCATTAGATGCTCAGGCAAGTACCTCTTCTCAGGGCACAGTGACGTGCAATTTTGTGATTCATAAAGGGAATGGAGGGAAATGTGAGGTAAATCGGAGTACAAAGGAAATTTCATGTAACCAGGGAAAAGTAATCAAACCCCTTCATTCGCGTCAGTCACCGCCATGCCCTAAAGTTCCTCCGCGTCCTGGCTGCAGAATAGACCCCAATGAGGGGAAACCTACATTTACTGTAGAGCATGAGCAAAGTTACACAGATCATAAGGGAGAGCAGAAGTGTGTCCGTATAAGAGAAAGTTTTCTTATTTTTTATGGTAGCCAAGAAAATAAGTTTAAATGCATTACTGATCCTAACAATAGGCCTACGTCCTATTATTGCAAAGGCGGTGATGGAGACGGAGGTGATGACGACGACTCCTCCAATCTCGAATCCCTCCGCGCTGCTCGAGATGCAACCAAGGAAACTAAGGACCAAGCCTTTGAGAAATACAAAGAAGTCAAAACAGATGCCTTGGATGGTTATCAATCCGCCAAGGTCGATGCACGTTCTGCATATGATGATCAAGTTTCAGACGCACGATCAACCTACGACAGCGACAAAACTACAGCCCAGGAAGCCTACAACACAGATGCAAGAGCAGAGGCACTCAGTGAATATGATCAGGCAAAACAAGAAGCCAGATCTGCTTATGACTCAGCCAAGACAGAAGCTCAAGATGCGTACAACGAAGTAAAAGAAGAGTACGAATCGGCAAAAGAGGAACGCAGCGAAGCATGGGAAACATACAAACAAGATCGCACAGAAGAGAATTACAATTCCTACCTCGAAGCAAAGGCTAACCTCGAGTCTGCAAAAGAAGAACGCACAGAAGCTTACGAAGAATATACCGAAGCTAAAGTGGAAGCACAGTCTGTCTTCGCACAAGCAAGAGAAGATGCGAAATCCTCCTACACTACTCAGCGTGCGCAGGCCCGTGAAGTCTACGAAGAAGCAAGAGAAGAAATCAAAAACACATATGAACAATCCAGAACCGATGCCAGATCTCAGTATGATCAAGCTGTAACAGAAGCACGAAGTGAATATGAAGATACCAAAACTCAATACTTCGATGCGTATCTGGAAGCAAAAGCAGCTTATGAAGCTGCGAAGCAGGCGTATGATAATGCAAAATAAGGGGAAAGTTAAAAGGGTAAGGGGAAAAGGGTAAGGGGAAAACTAAACATCTTCAGTTTTCCGTTTTCCACTTTCCCCTTACCGCTTTATACGTCCAGGTTCTCCAATCCATCATCTATTGTTGAAGTTTCTTCTTCAAGAACAGGAGATAGTTCGCCTTCTTCATCTTTGGAAATTGAACCTTTTTCTTCTTTCAAACGCAGTACCACCTGCCGGTAATCCCCTTCCCCCGCACTCTCGGTAGTTAAGTCCTGAAGATCGTGGCTGTTCGTTACATGCATGTGCACGATGCGGCGGAAGTAAGGGCTCATGGGTGCGAGTGCCACACGGCTTCCCGTACGGCGCACAAAGTCAGCTTTTTGTTCCGCGATACGGCATACTTTATCTTCCTGTGCGCGGCGGTAACCATCCACGTCGAGGACAATGAAAGGGCTGCGTTCCAGCCTCTCCTGCGAGCGTACGATTGCTTTCACCAGGTGCTGGATGGCGTTTAGGGTCTCACCATGCCAGCCAATGATTCTGCTTGGATCATCCGATTCAATATCCACGCGTGTAAGCTCCTCATCTGTGGAGACTTCGATCTTAACGAAAGAGAGATTCAATTGCTTAAGGATTTCTGAAAGCGTTAATTCGATGAGGGCGGAATCCATAGTGGGCGTTAGCATAGCTGATACTGTGCGAAGGTAAAATGTTTAGAAGAACTATTTTGAATTGGATGGCTGGATGGCTGGATGGTTACTAAAGTGGCAGCAGGCTTGTAAATCGCCTGCGAACCATCCAACTATCCAACTATCCAGCTATTCTTATTTAAAGAAACCCCAACCACTGAGGTTTCTTTAGAAATCCAATTGATCAGTTGCATTATCTCACCGCGTCCTTCAGCGTCTTTCCGGCCTTGAACGAAGGGACCTTCATCGCAGGAATGGAGATGCGCTGGGTTGGATTGCGAGGATTCACACCGGTGCGTGCTGCACGGTGGGAGACACGAAACGTTCCAAAGCCCGTGATTGTAATGGAGTTGCCCTTCTTGAGCTCTTTCGTAACGAGCGTGGTGAGTGCTTCGAGAGAAGCCGCCGCGGCACGCTTTGTGATGCCCGCAGCATCCGCAATTGCGTTGATGATGTCTTGCTTAGACATGGGCTTGAGGGGAAAAAAATACGTCAAGCTCAGTGTACACTGAGAAATCGCTTGTGCAAGCCAAAAAATAGTGGCTTGGGGAGTCAATCGCACCTTGTTTCAAAGATAATAGCTTCTGTTAGCCAAAAAGAATGAATACGAAAGGTGCTCGAAATCTGTATCGCAGAGGGCGTTCTATGGGGCGGTGGAACGGTTTTTACTGCTAACTGACGGGAAAAAAAGGAAAAAAGGGCAAAAAAAGAAAAAAGGGATCTTGTTTTCCCAGGTTGATGTTTGTCAGTCTTGTACTATGTTCGAAAGACCGTATCAGAGGCTTCTTGCCTGGCAGCAGGCCCACCAGCTTTGTTTGAGAATTTATAAGGCTGTGCAACAATTCCCACCAGACGAGCGTTATGGACTTACTAAGCAGATGCGCTCGAGTGCCCAAAGTGTTCCTACAAATATTGCGGAGGGAAACGGGAGACGAACTAAAAAGGATAAGGCTCATTTTCTAATAATAGCTATCAGTTCTCTCGATGAACTTCATTATCAATGTCTTCTGGCACGGGACCTCGGATATATTACAAATGACTTATTCAAAGATTTAGAGATGCAAATTGGTCGGGTAGGATATCTGACCAGCCAGCTTCGAAACTCCTTTTTATGAACGATCCCTTTTTGCCCTTTTTACCCTTTTTTCTTCTTATTCCTCTTTATCTTATTTTTCTAGTCAGTTGATGTTTGTCTTCGAAATAGCTACCTTCTCTTTGACAACATCATACACTCCTCTCTAACCTCCGCTCCGTTTATGTCTATTCATCTTGTTATCGTAGAAAGTCCAACCAAGGCCAAGACAATCAAACGTTTCCTCGGGAAGGATTTTTCCGTTCATGCCAGCATGGGGCATGTGCGAGACCTTCCCAGCTCCAAATTATCCGTAGATACGGAGAATAATTTTGAAGCGCAGTACGAAGTTCCAAAGGAGAAGGCTGCCGTTATCAAAAAGCTGCAGAAGGAACTCGATAGCTCCGATTCTCTCTGGATTGCAACTGACGAAGACCGCGAAGGAGAAGCTATCGGGTGGCATCTTACGGAAGCACTCAGGCGGAAGAAAGATCAGGACATCAAACGCATTGTATTTCATGAGATTACAAAGGAGGCGATTGAAGAGGCAGCAGCGCATCCGCGCGATATTGATCTGAAGCTCGTGGAAGCCCAGCAGGCGCGGCGTATTCTGGATCGCTTGGTCGGCTACACGCTCTCCCCCTTTCTGTGGAGCAAAGTGTATCGCGGTCTTTCCGCAGGGCGCGTGCAGTCGGTTGCCGTTCGCATCATCGTCGACCGTGAACGTGAGATCAAAGCATTCATTCCGGTGGAATACTGGACGGTGACTGCGAAGCTGGAGACCAAGAAGAAGGAAGAGTTCACCGCGGATCTGAAAGCCAAGAAAGGGAAGAAGTATGTGCCCGGCAACAAGGAAGAATCCGATCAGATTCTAAGTGATCTGAAAGGAGCAGACTGGAAAGTTGAAAAAGTGGAAGAGAAGGAACTGAAGAAAACACCTCCTCCGCCATTTACCACTTCAACTTTGCAACAGGAAGCCGGCCGCAAGCTCGGATTCTCTGTGAAGCAAACAATGGTTGTTGCTCAGCAGCTCTATGAAGGAGTGAGTATGGGCAAAGGAGAAGGCAGCACAGGTTTAATCACCTACATGCGTACAGATTCGGTCAGCTTAAGCACCAAAGCGTTGAATGATGCAAAGAATGTCATACAGAAAGAATTTGGACGTGAATACATCCTCTCCAGTCCTCGCAAGTACAAGACCAAGAGTAAAGGGGCGCAGGAAGCGCACGAAGCCATTCGTCCCACGGAGATGATAAATACGCCCGCGTCTCTCAAGGATGTTCTCGACCAGCAGCAGCTCAAGCTCTATACGCTGATTTGGAATAGGACAGTGGCAACACAGATGGCCGATGCGCAGCTAAAACGCGTGGGTGTGGATATCGCCGCAGGCGACTACACGTTCCGCGCAACAGGGCAGACCGTTCTCTTCGATGGTTTTATGCGTGTGTATAGTGAAGGCAAAGATGAGTCGGATGATGAGAAACGTGAGGCTGAAGAACAAAATGGAGAGAAGCTTCTACCCGAACTTAAAGAGAGTGATGATCTGAAATGCAATGAACTTCTTCCTGAACAACACTTCACCAAGCCGCCTCCGCGTTACACCGAAGCGAGTTTGGTCAAGAAGCTGGAAGAAGAAGGTATCGGGCGACCAAGTACGTATGCGCCAACTATCAACACTGTGCAGGTGCGCGGGTATATTCGCAAAGAAGGCAAACAGCTGATTCCGGAAGACGTCGCATTCACGGTTACAGATATTTTGGCGGAGCACTTCCCGGATATTGTCGATCTCACATTTACTGCAACAATGGAGCAATCATTAGATGATATTGCGGATGGCAAACAAGAGCGCGTGAAGTTCCTTAGGGGATTCTTTGTTCCGTTCGAGAAGCTTGTGAAATCTAAGGGCAAGGAAATACAGAGGGAAGATATCCTCAAGGAGCGAGTACTCGGAAAAGATCCCAAGTCCGGTTTTGAAGTTCTGGTACGTACAGGACGGTTTGGTCCTTATGTGCAGCTTGGACGCCCTGATGACGCCAAAGAGAAGCCACGCAGCGCTTCTGTTCCAAAGAAGACCGGTAAAGACAACATCACTCTAGAAGAAGCCCTTGATCTTCTTAGTTTCCCGAAAGAGATTGGAACAAAAGATAAAGAAGTGATCACTGTTAATCTTGGGCGCTTTGGTCCTTACATTAGATGGGGAAAGCAGACTGCAACTCTTCCAACAGAAATCGATCCTTCCGCATTCACTTTTGATGAAGCGGTTAAACTTCTTTCGGAAGCGAAAGATAAAAAGAAGAAAGCATCAGAGCCACTAAAAGTTCTGGGCGAAGATCCTAATACCAAAGGGCAGGTGGAGGTGCGTGAAGGACGTTACGGCCCTTATGTAACTGATGGTACAACCAATGCTTCCATTCCGGATCGCTTTGATCCTTATACAATTGGTATAATTGACGCATGCGATCTATTGGAGAAAAGGAGGGCAAGAGGTCCTGGTAGAAGAGGTGGATGGAATAAGAAGAAGAATTAAAGGGAAAAGTGTAAGGGGAAAAGGGAAAATTTAAGAATGGTTGCCCGTGGCGTCACACGATCGTCTCGATCGTGTTGAAAAATAGAATTGAGAATTGAAGAAAATTCAATAATCAGGAGCACCGCTCCTGCGGTGCGGTGAGAATCCAATAGCAAAGTTTATAAATTGATAATTGACAATGAACAATGGCCTGCCCACCGTAGCCACTTTGGAAGAAGATTCAATAAAGTTGGGATTGGTTCAATTTCATAATTGTTGCGAAGGTGGGACAATGGTCGATGCATGATTCGTGCATTGCGACATCGAAAAATTTTAAGCAGCATCCTCATCGGTGCAGTTTTCTTAATTGCCGTCTTCCTCGCCTTTGGCCATTCCCTCACACAAGGCTTTGCGCCGGTGGATGATCTCTTTCTGATTGTGGAGAATCTTGCGATACGTGGAATCACCTGGGAGAACCTGAAGCATGTCTTCACAACTTACGATCCGGAACTTTACGTTCCGCTGGTCTTCGTGAGTTTCCAGTTGAACTGGCTGATGAGTGGACTGGAACCGTTTGGGTATCACCTCACGAATATTCTTCTGCATGTGATCAACGCACTTTTAGTTGCGCGGATTCTTTTTCAATTGAGTGGGGAGAAGTGGCTCTCGATCTTCGCAGGACTTCTGTTCGCGGTCCATCCACTCCACACGGAAGCGGTTGTGTGGCTGGCAGGACGGAAGGATCTTCTGTCTGGAACATTCTTCTTTGCGGCACTCACGTTTTATTTGGACAGTGTGAAAGGCTCCAAACGTGCGTACATCTTAAGCATCATTTTCTTTGCGCTTGCTCTGCTTTCGAAAGTAATTGCAGTGACGCTCTTTGGAGTGATTGTTTTGCATCTTTTACTGATTGAACGGAGACGATTCACGAAGCCTGTCATTGTGAGCTTGATCCCCTATACATTCCTTTCGTTTGTCTTCATGATCGTCGCAATGGGAGGAAAAGGGCGTGTTGTTGCAGCAGTTTCCTCCTGGGATAAAGTGCTTGTTGCATGCAAGAGTACAATCTTCTATTTGCAGAAGCTTTTGGTACCTACGGATTTGACGATTATTTATCCGCTGCAAGGCGATATAAGTCTTTGGAGTACAGACATCCTTCCCTATGCAATCCTCAGTTTACTTTTGGTTGTTGTTGCGCTCCGTTCCTGGCGCAGGCATCCGTGGCTCACGTTTGGCATCGGCTGGTATCTGGCGACTCTTGCTCCCACATACCTCAATATCGGTAAAGCAGGACTCGTCTTCTTTGCGGTGGATCGTTATGCGTATCTTCCTTCGGTGGGAATCCTTTTTCTACTTGTTTGTTTTGCGAGTGCAACGATGCACCAATGTCGATTATTCAATTATTCAAATTTTCGAATGAAAGACATTATGACTGCTGTAGCAGGTGGTGCAGTTCTGATAGCACTCATTTTTCTTTCCCAGACACAAACGCGCACATGGGACACACCTGATGGTCTCTTCCAACGAACTCTAGAAATTTATCCTGAATCCATCGGTGCACGAGTAGGGCTCTCCACCATTTACCGTCACCAAAACAAACTGGAAGAAGCGTTTGAAGTTCTGCGAGAAGGACTTAAGTACGGTGAGCATTCTCTACTCGAGCTTTATGTGGGATATGTGTATGCAAAAGCAGGGCAGGTTAGTGATGCCAAGGATCGTTTCTTGAGTGCATCTCAGATGGATCCGATTAATCCTGAGCCGCTTTTTGCACTGGGGTCGCTCTATGAGAAAACAGGAGAGCCTGGTCGTGCGATTCCACTCTACGAACAAGCAATTGCTCTAGATGATTCCTATGTGATTGTCCGTGCGCGTCTTGGCCTTCTGTATCTGGATGAGGGGCGAGAAGAAGAAGCGCGTGAGCAGTTCGAAGCGGCGCTTAAGTGGAACATCAATTCTTATGAGGCCAATCTAGGGATGGTTGAATTATTGAAGAAGGAGCAAAAAACTCAAGAGGCACTAAAATATCAAGAAAAGGTGGATAAATTGACAATGGACAATTGACAATTGAGAATTAACTCTCAATTGTTCATTGTCAATTATCAATTTTCTCAGTTTCCCTTTCGACGTCACCTTAGTAAGATGATCCCAGTTCATTTCATCAAAGTCGTGTAGCTCCCACCTTCGTCCGCCTCGGCGGACTACGGTGGGCAAGTCTACTGCTTATAATCCAACTACCTTTGTTCATTGTTATCCTAGGCGCGTAGCTCAGCTGGCTAGAGCACTGGTCTCCAAAACCAGGGGTCGTAGGTTCAAGTCCTACCGCGCCTGCCACGTCTCATGTGTGAGACGTGGCCTGCCATTCGTCTTCGCGGTGTAAGCGATTCGGAGCTTGATATTTTCTTATGAGCATCTTATGTGGCGATCCCGCTTCGCCGCAATGGCATGCATTATGCACATTAGCATTCACAAAAATAAAATGGGCATTATCAAGTTTGCGATGATTGTAGTATTTCATCAATTGGAATTTTCCGTTCTTCAGCCGCCTCTCTAAGCTTTCTCATCGCTCTTACTTCAATCTGACGAACACGCTCTTTTGTGACGCCCATAATTACCCCCACTTCTTTAAGTGTCTTTGGCTCTTCGTCTTTGCGCAATCCGAAGCGCGATCCAATGAGGATCATTTCTCGCGGATCAAGGTTGCTCAAGAGTTTTCCAACCAGTTCTTGTCTCTGACCGTGCTTACTTTCCTCTTCTGCTTCTGACGTGCGCTTATCTGAAACTCCTTCTAAGAATGATTCTTCGTGCCCGGTCATAAATCGTCCGTTAAGACGTTGTCCATTATTGTGGGCGCGTATCATATCTTTCATAATTGCCCACGATGCGTATGTGCTGAATTTATTTCCGCGGCCATAGTCAAACTTACGGATTGCCCTTAAGAGTGTCATATTCTGCTCCGAGATATCTTCTAGGAATTGGTCATCATTCTTGTAGGACTTTTTAACGATAGAAACGACGAGGCGAAGATTAGCCTCCATTATTCTGTTTCTTATAGCTTCAGCATCCGCCATCCAACCCTGCATTTTGCGGAAGTCTTTTGCTGTGGCTTCATCCGGACAAATGTTTGCAGCCCTGTAAAGCTGGAAGTTCATTCTGCGAAAAAGATACTGCTCTTGTTCTCTTGTCAGGAGAGGAACTTCATAAAGTGACGCAAGATACGGAGGAATTCCTGCAGGAGCCCTTCTTGGTTTCTCTGTAGATTGTGGTGGTTCGGTGCCAAGGATTTTCTTTTCAGCATCTTTTTTGCTGAAGCATCCATTGTCCATGTAATCTAGTTTCTCTTGTATTCCTCTAATATGCTTGGCACGTCCACTCTGAATGAGACGACCAATATGTGTTCTGGGTTTATCCAGTCTTCGGGCAATTGACGCAATACTTTCTCCCGCCAGGTTTTCATTAAATAGTCGGGTATCATCGGGTACTGAAAAGAGCATCGCATCGGGATGTTCTTCATTATATCGTCTAACTAATGGATGTATTGTTTCGGGTGCTACACCATGCTCCTGTACTAAGGCCTTAACAGCATTCGCAAGACTACATCCTTCTGCTGACATTTGTTGCAATTGAGCGATCCATGCCATCTTCTCCTGCGGAGAATATTGTCTAAATTCGGCTGCTCTTCTAACGACCTCTGGGTGATTATCTCTGAAGGCGGCTATTTGTGCCAGCGTGCACACTACTTGCTTGCGGCCTTGGATTATTACATTGCTCTCAAGAGGATGGTCGGAAAGCTTTTTCCAACGACCTATCGTCTTTGTGCTCACTCTAAAAAGCTCCGCTACCTGTTCAGTAGTCAAATATCGTCCGTTCGCGATCTTTGTATCAATACCTTCCTTATGTGGCCCCAAAGCAGCGAGTGTGAGCTCTGTATCATTTGTTGGTACTGTACCGAAAGATGTGTCAATGGTAGCCATGGAAGAGTTAATAGAATTCTAGTACTATAATCCATCATGTCAAGTAGCTGTAATAGTCGCAATAAATAGGACTTATTGCTATAATAAAATGCATGAATACCGTTCTCGAACGCACACAGGGACTCTTGAGTGATGCGACAACACAGGCCTATCAAAAGTTGACGGAGATTCTTCCGGAAGCACTTCTTGCGATATTGATTGTGGTCGCAGGTTGGATCGTTGCTTCCATCATTCTACGTCTCTGCGTGAAGATCCTCGCGTTCTTCGCAGTGGATAAATTGGTCGCCAAGACTCCGTTGGATCGGATGCTTAAAAGCGTCGGTATCTCCAAGAGTGCATCGGAGATTTTGGGGCTCCTGTTTTTTTGGCTCGCAATACTTGTAACTCTTGTTTTCGCTGCGGAGATTCTGCACTTAAATCAGGTTTCCAGTGCCCTCACAGTTGTCACCGGTTACATCCCGCAGGTTATAGCAGCATTCCTCATCGTGGTTTTTGGCATGTTGCTTGCGAAGTTCCTTCAGACGGTCGTGGTTCAATCACTCGCGAAAACGCAACTCGGGTATGAGCGTTCGATCGGGCGGGCAATCCAGGTAATTGTACTTGTCTTTGTCTTCCTTGCAGCCATCGAGCAGCTGGGCCTCAATCTTTCGTTTGTTACTACCAACGTTTTAATTGTGGTTGGTGCAGTGTTGCTTGTTGTCGGAGTCAGCGTCGTTCTCGGTGCGCGCACTGTGCTGGAAAACGCGCTTCTGTGCCAACATCTTAAGCGCCAACTCAAAACAGGTCAGGAAGTCTCCATCGGGCAGACAAAAGGAAAAGTGCAATCGTTTACGCTTTCGGGAGTGATTCTAGAAACGCCCCATGGCAATACCGTCGTTCCTGCGACGCATTTCTTCACGCAAACCTACACGATATCTTAAATTAATATGGTTGATTACGTTGATGTTAACGGCGTTTGTGCCGGTTCGGAATTCGGAGTCTTGTCTCACGCAAAATGATCATGAAACAGCATCCGGTTTCTCACGCAAAATGATCATGAAATGAGCCATAGGGACACATACTTCGTTCCCTATGACCACTATGTTCGATGACAGCAATATCCGCTCCATTTCAGAT
>JBDRFD010000076.1:0-15891 GCA_043819035.1 Patescibacteria group bacterium
TCATGGCTCTGATGATGATGAATCAGGAAAGATAGATGGTTTCAAAGTGGAATTTGTAAGACCTGCACGCACAGTAGCTGAGATAATCGCTGAGATGGAAGTTGCTAGAAATAAAGAGGAAAACGAGTAGAATAGCTATGCGTATCCACGCACAAAGCCCGTAGCGTACGTGCGGGCTTTTTTGTATGATCTGAATGTGGATACGTCATTGTTTGAATTGGCTAGGCAAGTGAGAAAACTGCAGGAGAAACCTGACAAAGGTGGAATGCTACATATTGATCTTGCGGAGCTGATATGTGAGGTGCAAGACTGCACATATGCTAACGATGCAATGCGTGTTGAAGATTTAAGGAATAGATGTTTGCTTTGTATTGATGAAATTGTCTCGTATGCAAAAGATGCCATAGAAAGTGAACAATCCTTTGCAAGTGTGGCCAAGGGTATATTGATTGACAACAAGACATTAGGGCAACAGCTCATGAAGGCTGATTTGCTTCTCCAAAAAGCTCGTAAGTGGCACGAAGAGAAGTCTAAGTCGCATAAGGAGATTTATTTTCTATGGCTGAGTCCTGATAGACACCTACTAGACAGTAATGGAAATACTTACGATCTGTCACAGGAGCAGAGTCAGCTATTGCTGGAAATTGTTGCGTCACTGACTCGTGGCATAAAAATATACGAGGATCAATTGAACAAAGAGCTACCCCATAGTTACAAAGGTAATGTGAGGAAATACATTGCTCAAAAGAACGAGGCATTTGAGAGAAAAGGATTTAAGAAGGATTGCATCGTTCTATCCTGCGATGATAATAAGGGGAGATACTGTTGCTTTGGATACGAAGTGAAAACCCAAGTGAAAACCCATAAGGTTGGCTAGCACAAGAGAAGAAGTTGCTATTTGCCAGTTTTCGTGAAAACGGTGAAATAGTTCTTGGTATGACCAAGAATTATGGCGCATGACTTGGATACGCCCACCACCATTATCACGCCCAAACCAAAGAGCCCCTCCACGGAGCTCTAAGATTCTTTATTTATTAACTGATTATCAATGCCTACTTTATTACAGCTTACAATCGAAGGAAAGGAGGAATTTGTTCCTCCCAAAGTTCAATACTGCAAATTCATCAGACACATTGATGAGGTCAAACCAGAGCTGCTAGATGCTGCTCGTCACAAAGAACTAATGATTGAATTCGCAAATCATTATGGTCTCCACCCCGAAAAGTGGGGAGCAAGCTTACCTGAAATTAAGTGGGTTCTTTCCTGTGGTTTTAACGTGGAACGAGCTCGGCGTTCTTTCTGTGCTGATGCCTATTGAGACTGACACTGGCATTGGCTTTATGGTAAATGCGTTATCCCATTACATGCAGGAAACGCATGAGCATTATGCTATTTGCGACAGTCATGAAAAGACAACTGCAATTCACACCCAAGGGAAATCTCTACAGGTATATAAGCAGTTTGATAGCAAAGAAGATGTTGCAAAAAGCATAAGGGAAAAGTCAAAAACACTCAGAGGCTGGGAAAAACTACCAGAGTGGAAGTACATAGGAAGTACCTGTAAAACGCTCCAGAAGGGCATAGAAGCACGAATGAGAAGACATACAAAGCAACATCCAGTGCTCACAAGAGGTGTTTTGTGGGAAGGAAAGCCAGTGCTCATACATTCATATAAATTTGAACCAGATCCAATTATGAAAAATGAGATATTAGTACCAGAAACAGAAATAGGAGTATGTGAACTATCACTAAAAGTAATCGCATCAGTGCTTCGTTGCCATGATTTCCTAGTGCCTCCTTACGTTGCAATAGCAAAACCACCCTACGAGTCACACGATGCCAATTTTATGACTATCTCAGAATATCTATCGAAAACCATGCCCCAGAACATGTATACTAGTCAGTGCTTCCCACAGCAAAGTACAGAGTTTGGTTAATGCGCCTACAAGTGGCGCCGTACCACAAGGTCTCTGTACTGAGTGGGAAGCTACGGCGCCTCTTGTGGGTTTTATATTTATCTCTTTCCTCTTAAGTCACATGCCACGCAAGAAGAAACATCCAAAGGCAATAAACCGTTTCATATATGGGTATGCCAGAAAATCAACTGATTCGGAAGACAAACAGGTCCATTCACTTGATGATCAAGAGTCTATGATTAATAAGCACTA
Organism: Patescibacteria group bacterium; assembly: GCA_043819035.1. Lineage (GTDB taxonomy): Bacteria > Patescibacteriota > Gracilibacteria > Peribacterales > Peribacteraceae > UBA2144. Next base: position 2,169 of record JBDRFD010000076.1, read on the forward strand.
CAGCTCATTGCCAGAAGACGAAAGAAAGAAATATCCTCTTAAAATTCTGCGTGAGTCAAAAAGCGCTTTTCACCCAGGGCGTGAACAGTTCAATAAAGTAATGTCTTTGGCAGATATAGGCAATGTTCACGGTGTTATTGTAGTTCATCCTAATCGTATTAGTCGCAACCATCAGGACTCTGGGGCTTTTGTTCAACGTCTCGTAGACGGTCGTATTTCTTTCCTTGATTCTACACATGGCTAAACGCTACACAGCAGAGAATTCAAATGACATATTCATGCTAACGCTTGAGGGTGCAATGAGCTGGAAGGACAGTGCGGACAAAGGAGAGAGAGTACTTGATGCAATGCAAAAGCGAGCAGAAGAAGGAAGGATAATGGGCCCAGCAAGACTTGGATATCGTAATGTCTGCATAATTGAAAACGACAAAATTGTTGATAAGAAAGTTGAAATTGAGCTTGAGATAGAACCAAAAATACTCAAACTGTTTCAACTTGCAGATACTGGTACGTACTCATATGCAGACCTGGCAAAAGAGTCTGAAAAAATGAGTTTGATTGGCAAGAAGGGCGCAAAGCTTTGTCCGTCATCAATAGAGAAAATGCTTAAATCACCTGAATACAAAGGCTGGGTGCGCTTTAATGGCTATGAAGGCAAGGGTAAGCATCATGCAATTGTCCCAGAACCACTTTGGGATCATGTTCAGCTAGTTCTTGCGCAAAGGAGTAAGCCACAATCAAAGCCTCATAATATGGAATTAAGAGAACTCTTTATGTTTGGTGGAATACTTAAGTGTAATAAGTGCGGGCATACACTTTCTGCTTATCGTGTTAAAGGCAAATATATCTACTATGAGTGTAAGAACCGAAAAACAAAGTGCAAAGCTATGGTTAAGCAAGAAGTGCTAATGGAGCAACTTGAATCATTATTACAAAGTGTTGAGTTAGATAATGAAAGTCTAGGAGGACTACGTAAGCAATTACTTGAGGAGCATAAACAGAAAAGTGGAAGTGATATTAACGAGCGTAAAAAGATTGAGAATGAGTACGGTATAATTCACAAAGAAATCACAAAGACATTCCAGCAAATGAGTGAAGCCGAAAGGTTCGGTATACGAAATGAGATTGAACTACACTTAAGAAGTCTTACCGAACAGAGAGATACTCTTCAAAAAAAGCTTAATAACCTCCACAATACAGGTACAGACTGGATTGAAAATGTTATTAGAACGTTCGAATTGTTCAAACTCCTACAGGAAGCCATTTTATTCGGATCTGCACGCACAAGAACGCTTGCACTTAATGCTATAGGTTCTAACTGGACAGTAAATGAAGGAAAGCTTGTTACTACGCTAAGACCGCCACTAAAACAGAGTTCTGAGAGAGAGCAGAACCCTAAAGATGGTGGTTATAAACAATGGTGGGCCGGGAGGGATTCGAACCCCCGAAGTCAGAGACATCTGGTTTACAGCCAGACCCGTTTGACCACTTCGGTACCGACCCACGAATAGAAAAGAAGAAAGAACAGAGAATGGGTAACGACAGAGCTACTCGTCCCGCACCCGAATAAAGTGAGTGGTGCGGGGCCGACCCACATTAAAACTATATCAAATTCTGATCGAGTCTGCATTTAAACAATCCCCACCAATCAAATAAAATTAGGCCTATAACAAAAATCAGTCTCTAATTGACAATCAATACATATTATGTAAAATATGCAAGTTCATTCAAATCACAGAATTCTGTGAGAGTAGTACTGTTTCGACCAGTTTTCGTACCAGTACTACTCTCACAGGCGGGTTTGTAGCCCACCACAAATTTCCCGTTACTCGTTTTTCCAAGGAGGTGTGTGATGAAAGCTCTGTATGTGTTGCTTGGGTTCCTGTCGCTGTTGATCGTTGGGGCACTGATCGTGTTCATGATCTTCATTGGCATCTACAACGGCCAGAAGATCGCAAACGAAGAGGCCGGTTCTGCGTGGGGAAACGTTGAGGCCACACAGCAGAGGAGGGCGGACCTCGTCCCCAACCTCGTGGCAACGGTCAAGGCCTATGCCTCTCACGAGGAGGGAACCTTCACCGCAGTGACTGAAGCCCGGGCAAAAGTCGGGCAGATCAATCTCACTGGCATCACCGGCGATAGCGCAATGATGGCCAAATTGTTTGCGGCGCAAGGAGAACTCTCCAGCGCTTTGAGCAAATTAATGGTCGTCGCCGAGGATTACCCCGAACTGAAGGCGAGCGAAAACTTCCGTGATCTCCAGTCACAACTGGAAGGCACGGAAAACCGCATCAATGTAGCGCGCCAGCGCTACAATGAGTCGGCTCAGACCGTCAACAGCAGCGTCGAGACCTTCTTCGGTGCGATTGTGGCCGGCTTCTCCGGTGTGGAGAAGCGCGAGTACTTCAAGGCAAGCGAGAAAGCACAAGAAGTCCCCGTCGTGGATTTCGAGTAAAGAAAGGAGGCTGCTATGAAGTTGCGCAAAGGTTTCACGATTGTCGAGCTTCTGGTCGTCATCGCGATCATTGTCGTCCTTGTGGCGCTGATGATCCCGGCGATTCAGAAGGCCAGGAACGCCGCTAAGAAGGAGCAACAAAACGACGGCGGTATTCCCATAGAAGCCGGAGAAGTCCCTAAGCTATTGGGACCAGTCAACGACTATGCCGGTGTGATCTCCGAAGGCAAAGAGGAGGAGCTCACAAAGATGCTCCTTGCTCAGGAGAACATAACCGGAAACCAGATCGTGATCCTCACAGTGAAAACGGTCGGCGGCAACACCATCGAAGATTACGCCGTACAGGTTTTCGAAGCCTGGAAGCTGGGCGACGCCAAAAATGACAATGGCGTCCTGATTGTCAACGCATCCGAGGACCGGAAAATCCGCATCGAAGTTGGTTACGGGCTTGAAGGCGTTCTAACAGATACCCTCGCGTCCCAGATCGGCAGAAATGAAATAGGTTCTCGCTTTAAGGAAGGAGACTTCGATGGCGGCTTCGTTGCGGGTGTTACCGCAATCGATGCGGCCATCCGGGGCGAGTACAAAGCCGATCCAAACGCCAATGTCAATGTCAATGCTAATCCCAATGATGAAGGTCGCAAACTCCCCTGGTGGGTGTGGATGATAATCATCATTCTCATCGTCTTGGCTGCTCTCGCTTCTTCTAAGGGTGGCGGAAGCTCATCCGGAGGCAGAGGTGGTGGTTCGTCTGGCGGTGGTGGCTGGGGCGGAGGCGGTGGCGGAGGCGGCGGTGGCGGAGGCTACGGTGGCGGCGGTGGAGGTAGCGGAGGTGGTGGAGCTACTACCAGCTACTAATCCGTATTATTCTGTAAAATGAGCTCTAACCGGGCAGCTGTTGGATACAGCTGCCCGAATTTTAGTAGTTTAGATTCATCAAGGCGTTCAATTTCTTCGACGTAAATTATTCGTTGCCGCTGATGCGACTTAATGTTTTTCTTACTAAAAACGGATCCTCCTCCCCTCAAACCTCCTCAACTTAAGCAGATCCTGCTGCCCAAGAATTTCCTTCGATAGGGGATCGTCATAATCGCTATCGTAGACGACGGTATTAATTCCGGCGTTCAAGATCATCTTGGTACAGATAACGCACGGGAAACAGTTGCAGTAGAGTGTGGAGCCTTCGATATTTATTCCAAACTTTGCAGCCTGTGTAATCGCGTTTTGTTCTGCATGAGTCCCTCTGCAAATCTCATGGCGCTGACCTGAGGGGATATTGAGCTTTTCACGCAGACATCCTCCAAGTTGCGCGCAGTGGGGGACTCCGCGCGGTGCGCCGTTATATCCCGCTGTGAGCTGCTGCTTGTCTTTCGCGATCACTGCGCCTACCTGACGCCGTAGGCACGTTGACCTTTTTCCCCATATGTAAGCGATTTCCATGAATATTTCATCAAAGGTCGGACGGTCCTCGCCCGATTCAAGTTTTAGGAAATGCTCAAACTTTTGTTTCAGCTCTTCCAGTGTACCGTCATTCAGAATTATAAAGTCACATCGGTCCAGGCACTTGCGTACTTGTTGCCCCTCCGGCGCTTCGCCCACTCCTTTTTCTTTTTCAAGTCGCTCAAGGATAGCTTCACGTTTCAAAACTTCTCCTCCACGCTGGCGTTCCATGATGCGCTGAACAATTGTTTCCGTATCTGCACTCACACCAATCATTTGAAAGCCGGGGAGTTTATTGAGTTCTTCTGCTTCCCCGGGATTGCGTACACCATCAATGACCCAATTGTTCTCCGATTCTTTTTCGATCGTCTCTCGAACCTTGGCGCCAAGTGCTCCTGCTCCACCTTTGGTCCTCAGATCATTACCGATGTTCTGGAGGTTTTCGCGTGAGTGCTCCAGGCCTCTTTTGGTCGCCTCACTGCGCACAATGTCCGAAAGCGAAATGTACTTAAAACCTCGTTTCTCGAGCAATTTCACGATCTCTCCCTTTCCACTCCCCATTGTGCCGGTAAGCCCGATGTACTGTGGCATAGGGGGATATTGTATTGCTCCTTGTACGTATTACAAGAGACAATTGTTCTAGCTGGCATGCTTGATTAAATCCTTTTGACCTCACCCCCGACCCCTCTCCTTCTATAAGTTATTAGTGAAATAAGTATTCTCTGTATTAAAAGAGCGTCGTACGTTAAGGAGAGGGGAGCTTAAGGCTTTGATATAAATGGGCTTGTATGTACCAATATCGAAGCTCCCCTCTCCTGATTATCAAGAGAATTGAATTGAAAGTACTGGCCGTTTGAAATCAAGAACAAAGCAGGAGAGGGTGCAGTACCCTGTGGGGCATCTTCAAGGGGTGAGGTCCTGATCCTTATTCAACTTCCCTATCACCATCACTCAATAATTCTTCAATCATAGCGGGAGTTATCTGCAGTAATGAAAGCATTTCATCAAATTCTGATTGAACTTCTCTGGGAGCATTTTGATCGGATGTGTCTTGTTTTAGCAAATTACCTTGAAGTTCCCAGAGTCTATTTCTTTGGTCAGATGTAAGCTGGGTGAAACGTGTCTCGTAGCTGCAATCTGATCTTACTTGCATCGTAATTTGTCTCAACATCCTCAGGCTTCGAGCGGACTCGTCGGGTTTTGTCTGTGCAGATATTGCAATTCCATCTTGTAGCCCGTGAACACTTAAAGCGTTTGTAGACATGGTTATAAGGAAAAAAGTATGACAGGTCATTTGTAAGGTTCATCGAATTCAGAGTCAACAAAAACTTGAGTAAAAAGCAGCTTCTGTTCATAAATTCAACAGTTGAGCTTTGACAAAATGATGGTCATATTTGAGTGCGATGAGATGTTATTAATATGATCGTTCGCAGTAACAACATGTTGCACGATTCCTAGTTTGTGGATGGGCTTTTGATTTAAGTAGTAGGAGCTGATTCAATTATTCCTATTTAAGCCAAATTATCCCATGATTGAGCAAAGATTATTAGAATAGTGGTATTACAAGATAAAACCCTGAAAAATGGCTATCATAAGCCTAAATCAATTAAATTGAATAAACTACTAAAGTATTGTATAATAATAGTGAAATTCACATTAATACCCCCCTCATTCAATGGTTAGAGCCAAGGACATTATGTCCAAATTCTTCATTGGCACACTCATATGTGCGCCACTTCTGCTGGTCTCTGCAGCGAAGGCTGCCGCTCTTCCCGGCCAAGTGCTTTGGGCACTCGATTCCGGTGATGTGGTCATTGATGATGGTGATGCCGGTTTCTTATCGGAAGTCGGGTCTTTTCAGCATCAAAGTACTACTGGTGCTTTCAATAGTGACCATCTTCTTAGTGGATGCATTAAGAATGGAAATCTGAAAGCAAGCTGGAGCTTCCGTGTGGCTCCGGGGAAATACAAAGTCTCAGTTACACATAATGCAATATCAAATGGAGCAAAGAATGTTCCATTCACGATTTATGACGGCATAAAACCGATAAATACCGTGTTGGTGGATCAGCGTATTGAACCTGCGGGGAATATCTATCAGGGTAGGCCATGGCAAGAAGTCGGGACATACGCAGTAACGAGCAGCATGCTCAAAGTGATTGTTGGTTGCCCAAGACCCGTTCCAACGGGAGGGGTTAGTGTTGATGCGGTGAGAGTACAAAAAGTTGAGGGGCAATTATCTGTTCCAAGTGCTGTTACAACACAGCAGACAATTGTAAAGAGTTCAGCTCCTTCTGTGGAAAGTACTCAACCTGTGTATGTGCAGAACAGTCCGCAAGTGCAAAATGTCCAGAATATCAGTGTTAATGCAGAAACATGCGAACGATGTCAGCAGAGAATTCCGCCATGTCCTGGTAATCAATCGTGTTATGAACCTGATAATCCAACGACAAGGCTGGTTTGTTTCACTCCTGGGTATGACGTATCACAAAAGCCATGGACAGAGTGCCCGGCAGGTGAAGTGATTGTAGAACATATTTGTCCTTCGCCTCCGGACTGCACCGCTCCTCCAGAAGGATGTAGTTACGAGAATCCTGTTTACAGCGGTAACAACTGCCTGTTGAATTGCGGAACTCTCACGTGTCCCGATGATGATATTCCACCACCACCACCACCAATCGATGACGAAAGTCATTGCGGGGATGGAGTCATCAATGCTGTTCTAGAGGAGCAGTGTGATGATGGTAATCGCAAACCGGGCGATGGGTGTAATCCATTCTGTCGATCCGAGCGCTGTGGTGATGAGATAGTCACTGTAGCTTTGGATGAGGAATGTGATGATGGAAATACTGTTAATTATGATGGTTGTAATTTTGAGTGCAAATTTGAGTATTGTGGCGACAATGTAATTCAAAGTGTGGATGAGAGGTGTGATGATGGGAATGTACTCAATGGTGATGGATGTGATAGTTTCTGTCAGGAGGAAGAAGAAATTAATTGTAGACCGATTACCTGCATCGATGGCCGTGAATTTCCTAATTGTGATGCAAATGGGAATCCCATTAATTACTACGTAGATCCGTGTTCGACACCGTTAGCCTCTATTTGTGGTAATGGTGTAATACAGGCAGGCGAAAACTGTGAAGATGGAAACGCAGATGATGAAGATGGATGTTCTTCGAATTGTGTGACAGAAGAAGGCTGGGAATGTGAGGTTATTTGTCCCTCTATAGCTCAGAATTCTGAGAAGAGTGTGGCACAGTTCTTCAAATCCGTTTTCGCTAGCATTGTCTCGTTATTCTCTGCGCAAGAAGATCCATCAATGGGCAATTGTGTGAGTGTCTGTGAGACCGTTTGTGGAGATGAACTCATAAAGGGTGATGAAGAATGTGACGATGGAAACTTAAACGATGAAGACGGATGTAATAATGATTGTGAGGTGAATCATTCTTCAGCACTTGAGTGTGGAAATGAAATCTTGGAACCTGACAATGACGAAGAATGTGACGATGGAAATGCCAACTCAGATACTGTTGCAGATGCCTGTCGTACAGATTGTACTGAGCATCGCTGCGGAGATAATGTTGTGGACAGCGATGAAGAGTGCCTATTAGGAGACGATGCAGACTGCGGTGCGGGCAATGTGTGTAATGAATCTTGCATGTGTGAGCAAGGGCATCCTAGCGGTCCTGTATGCGGAGATGGTGTAATCGAATCACCGGAAGCTTGTGATGACGGCAATACGCGATTTTCAGACGGATGCAGTGCCGCATGTGCCATAGAAACCAACTGGATGTGCACGGGCCAGCCAAGCGTTTGTACCCTTCAACAGGGCGATTGTGCCGAATGTGAAGGTGTTGTCTGTTCTGATCTTCAGGTGTGTTTTGTGAAGAACGACAATAGCGGCCACATCTGCGGTCCGCTTGCGTCCACGATTCAAGACTACACACGGTGCGTTTTTGACGCTGTCTGCGGAAACGGCTGGCTGGAACATGATGAATACTGTGACAAAGGTGATGCTAATTCCAATACACAGCCGAATGCTTGTCGCACAAATTGTGTACGGGCGCACTGTGGTGACGGAGTGAAAGACAATGGGGAAGTGTGTGACGGAAATGACACAGCCTGTGGAGCGGGACAATACTGTGCAAACAATTGCACATGCAATGATGCAAGTGCCGATCCTGTTAAAGTGACGATAAAAAAAGTGGAAGTCGCTGAGCTAGATCGGGCGAAATTTACAGTAACGGTTGAGAATAAGTCAACAAGCACGAATATCACGGGGCTCTCTCTTGTGTTCCCGTGGCCCACGGGACTCACCTTCCACTCCGCGAGCTCACCCTGCGACAGGGATTCCACAAATACGAAAGTCATCTGTCCGGTGCAGGGAACCAGAAGCCTTGGAAATGGACAGAGCGTTACCTATTGGGTCCTCTTTGGGCCAAGCGGTAATACATGTCCAACGGTTCACTTCACTGCGCGCGCCGAAGCACGTACCAATCAGGGGACGTTCCAGAGCAATAACTATGCAGGTAGTATTCTCTGCACGCAGGCGCTTCCACGATGTGGAGATCGCAAAGTGAACCAGTTATGGGAGCAGTGTGATGATGGTAACAATACACAGGGTGATGGATGCCATCAGTGCTTACACGAGCCGGATCCTATTAAAATCACTCCGAATGCATTTACTATGGAGTGGGGCGAATCTGCCAGTATTCCATTTGGGGCGGATAAAAATTCGTCCTACTCCACTGCGGTTGCCCATGGAAAAATATATGTGCTTGGTGGCTTGCTAAACAGCAAAACCATATCAGAAGATGTATATACCACTGTAGATGGTAAAAACTGGGAGAAAAGTGCAATGAAAACGCCTGTACTTGGTCACCAGTCTGTTGCGCACAACAACGGTGTGTGGGTGGTAGGCGGGCGCTTGAGATCCGGAAAGTGGGGCAGTGTCGTGCAGTATACGACTGACGGCAATAAGTGGAATTTTGGTCCCGAGCTTCCTGATACCGTGCAACCGCTTTATAGTGTTGTGAGTTTCAAAGGAAAGCTTTGGCTAATAGGTGCTGCCAAACTAACACAAGAGTCCAAGATTGGTCCTTATGGAGCTTATTGGGATTGGAGTATGGATACCAACGCATATGCGCGAAAGGTCTATGTTTTGGACTCACTCACTTCTGCTTGGCGGGAGGTGGGAGATGTTCTTCCGGCTAAAGCGGGTCAGGCCGTGGTGTATGCGAATAAAATCTGGATGCTGAAGGATAACAATCTGTTTACATCAACAGATGGGGAACAATGGCAACCATTTTCCGTTCTTCCGCAAAATATCAAAGGGTTTCAACTCTTTGTTCACCAAGACAAGCTTTGGATATACGGGCAAACACAGGGGGCTCAATGCTACAAGAGGTTCCTTTCCACAACAGACGGTATCAACTGGCAGGCGAATAGCAACACTCAGGATTGCCAAACACCTTTGAATGGTCACCGGACCCTGTCTCATGCCAACCGCATATGGATTATAGACTCAAGTCCTTTCTCGAGCGGTAGAGTCTTCGCATCCCCGCCGCTTGGCGGAGGTGGCACAGATTACTCCGATGTTCGTGACGCCGAGGGGTACCTTTCGTACTTCAGCGATGATCGTGTGGAATTAAGCCAATCGTCTGATGGACGCTATATTGCATATGTCTTTAGATCAACAACAGATAATGAAAAGTATCTGCGTCGGATTGATACCCAGACCTACGAGCGTAAGGATATCCCGGGTGTTTTGCAGGGTCTAAGAAAGCGCGGATATAACCAGCCAATTTGTTCTGCAAACTGCAGCGAAATTCTAGTGTGGGAGCAGGAAACGTATGGTGGGGCCGATGGGAGTATTCCCGGAAAGCTTTACATTATTAATGTCTTAAATCCCAATCAAATAACTCAGGTTTGGAATCAATCTCCTCCGGGGTCCACTTCTACACAGCACTCCATGTCGCGAGATGGTCAAAGTGTGGTGTTTCTGACTAATAAGGATGTAGATAACGATTCTGCAACCACTTATAATAACCAGGATGGGAGCATGGAGGTTTTTATCTGGAGAAAAAATGTCGGTAAATTAACGCAGCTGACGAATATCGATATTGAACCTCAGATGGTTATTGAGCTCCCGCGGTTTATAGGTGAAGATGGGCGCTTTGTTACCTGGGTTAGTCGCTCGGCATTTGGGCATTCAGAAAGAGTGTGGAAACTGCGCGATACACAAACTGGAAATGAATACAGTAATCTTTCAAACATCTCTGCGGTAAAAGCAAAGGTGAATCAAATCAGGGGAGGTGGCGGAGGAGGAGATGACGATGATGACACTAATATCTGTTTGCCGTGTGAAAATGTTACATGTACTTCAGGCAAAGTATGTTTCTCAAACGGACAACAGTCAGCATGTCTGCCTTCAGACACGTACCCTATTTATGGATGGACCATTTGCAGAACGAATAATCTTTTACTCCCGTCTTCGGGACCGAATCCTGATTTGAAAATTCCTCTTCCTACAGGCCCCTCTCCAATAATTATGCCGTTGACAATGCCCGGTGCAGGCACCTCCAATCCTTTTGAGTATTTTAAGGGAATGATCTTAAAACTATTTTGATTGATCGGCATTACTAAACCGCACCGGACCCAGTAGGTTCGGTGCGGTTTTTAAGATTTTATTCCATTAATAATTCTTGAGCTCAGTTGTGGTGTACGAGACAGTGGGGTCATCCGGATGGAACCAGATTCCACCACTGTTGTATCTGCGGCAGCTGAACGGTTTTTCGCTGGACTCGTCGATCATTACCTGGAAGCGAACACACGCATTCCAAATCTCATTACTTGAAGTAGGGGAGCCATCTTTGTCTGCAAGTGCGTCTTTCTTGCTTGGTGACTCTGGTTCTAACAATGTTTCCACTGCAGATGGTGTGGGTACAACAACTGTTGGGAGAGTGGGGATGGTAACTTGTGGAATGATTCTTTGGCGACCACCTCCCCCTCCAACTGTTTGTGCAGAACTTCCGCTCGGAGTTGGTTCATTAGCTTCCTCTTGTGTATCTTCTTCCTGAATACCAAATGTCGATTTCGGTTCTGGGGCAGAGTTAGGGCAACTGGTGCCATCACCGGGACCGAATGGTCCGCTATTACGCGAGACAGCAGAGGCATCATCCACATTATCAAGAGTGAAGGCGTAGAACTCGTCTAGATTTTCATCCATTGCGTATATGGTTCCATCGGAGATGGCCACACTCGAATATGATCTGCCTTCCTGCGGAAGGGTTCCGGCTAGCTCAACTGGCTTAGTCAGATCATCGAGGTCTAAGACGTACACGTCACCGCTCCTGTTCACGTAGACGAGTTCGTTTTCTAACGTAATCGCGAAGTCTCCGCCAATCATGTCCTCAGATTCAAAGGTGTGCATGGCACTTGTTGATCCATCGTCGAGGTCAACTTCGAAGAAGGTCTTGGACTGTTCATCGAATGCGAAGAGTTCGTTATTAGAACTGAATCCGAGTGTTGTCGTAGCAGACGGGAGATCGGTTTCAGTCACTTCCGTCACGGAACCGTCTTGCTCAAGTTTCACGATTGTTCCTTCTGTGCTTCCGGGAACAACTGCCAGTGCATAGATCTCACCATCTGTATTCAGTGCGATAGAAGTCACCTTGTTCTCAAGTTTCTTGAGCACAGAGCTCACACCGGACTGCTCTCGTACGAGTGCAAGGCTTGGACGTGACTGCAGGCTTGTATCGAGGTGCAGCAGACCGTCGCTGCAGGAGTAGGAGAATGGTACGAGTACTTCTTCTTCCACTTCTTCCTCAACCACTTCTTCCTCAACCACTTCTTCCTCAACTACTTCTTCTACATCTTCTTCAACTGTTGTTTCCATTACAGGTTCTTCTGATTCCTCTGACTCCGCACCGCTGGAGCGGTGCTCTGTATTAGATGTGGGTTCTTCTTCCGGAGACTCATCGATACTTTCATCCTGTGAATCCTCTTCATCCTCTTCAGATTCTTCATCTTCTGCTGGTTCTTCGACCTCAATCACTTCCTCCTCAACGGTTGTTTCCATAACTTCTTCTTCAGTGATGACAATGTCTTCCTCAACGGTTGGTTCTGTGATTTCTACAGGTATCTCTACCTCTTGAATATCAGATCCCGTTGTCGTGATGAAGAGTTCACCGGTCTCACATACTGGGACCAGCAAGTGTGCTTCTGTTTCACAGCTATCATTGTCGTCACCAATGCTGCAGAGATCGTTATCAGTTCCTCCATCAATTTCATCATTGCCATCGTTACCGTTGATGCCGTCGTTGCCACTGTCTCCTTCAAGTTTGTCATCACCTTCTCCACCATCGATGACATCATTATCGGAGTTCCCTTCGATCTTATCGTCTCCTTCATCTCCGCAGAGAAGGTCTGCACCGCTATCTCCCTGGATTTCGTCATTTCCTTCTCCACCGAAGACTACGTCTCTTCCTGCGTCACCTTGGATCTCGTCGTCACCCGGTCCACCATCAATGAGGTCATCACCTGTATCCCCCTGAATATCGTCGTTGCCTTCACCACCACAGATCACATCGTCTCCGCTCTCTCCGTCGATCTTATCATCACCGTCCGTTCCGACGATCACATCGTCACCGAAGGTTCCATCGAGCTTGCCATCATACTCTTCGCCATCATCCTGACCGCCGACAATGATACCTTGAGCATTGACGTAGATGGTTGCGAGTTTTCCTCTACAACTGGGGGTACCAATTTCATTACTCTCATCATCGTCAGTTGGGCCATCACATCCTGGATCATCACTATCGACTGCCCCATCACTGTCATCATCTTTACCGTTGTCGCATTCTGGTCCGTCCGGATCTGTTTCGGTGTCATCTTGTGGGGAGCTACAGCCCGGATCCTCTGGGTGATCTGTAAGACCATCACCATCATTATCAATTTCATCAGAACACTGCGGCTGAGGAGGACATTCAACAGTTGTACTTACTCTTCCACTCTGATTATTCGTAGGATTCGGATCAGTGGAAGATGCAGACACAGAAGCTGCATTCTCTATCACCGAATCACACACCGCATCCAGAGGAACATCGAAGGCTACCAAGTAACTTCCTGTGTCACCGTTCTCCAACTGAAGATTGTTACAGAAGATATCTCCTCCTTGCTCTATGCACTCAGGATCAGATGCTCCCGCATTAAATGTTAGTTCTGCAGGAATCGTATCGACCGAAACCACATTCGTAGCCGGATCAGGTCCATGATTTGTTACAAGCAATGTGTAAACAACTGTTCCACCCGGAGTCGTGACCGCAGGACCGCTCTTTTCAATCTCCAGATCGGTATGTGCTTCATCATCTTCCTCATCATCATCCTGAGGACTGTCACATCCAGGATCATCCATATCTATCAAACCATCCTGATCATTATCAACTCCATCCTGACATGCGGAGAGGTTACATGTGGCAAGGCATCCGTCAGTGTCATCATCATTTCCATCGTCACATTCTTCACCCGTATCGGTGATACTGTCTCCACAGCGTTGCGATGTGCAATCTGTGCGACATGTAGCATCAGGATCATCGGAATTACCCGCGCCCTCGTCGCACTGTTCAGGGCTTTCTACAACGCCATCTCCACAGAGAACGCTATGTGTTTCGTCATCATCCGTTGGATCGTATGTTCCGGGATCAAGTGGATCTGTCCAGCATCCCGGATCCTGAGCATCTATCAGCAAGTCTCCATCATTATCCTCTCCATCCTGACACTGTGTTGTGCCGTCTGATTCATCATCATCCTGTTCATCATCACAAC
>JBDRFD010000077.1:0-10375 GCA_043819035.1 Patescibacteria group bacterium
GAATGACGCACCGCTTGAGACGACCGATAGCGCTGTTGCGGCGCTCATTCCACTCTCGCTTCCGTTACGAAAAGCGCTGCCAGGTGCGCAGGCTAATTTGTTCCTCAAGCAGCACCAGGATGTCCGCCAGGCCCTCAGCTATCTTGCCTTCCTCAAGGAACACAATTTCCCTATGGTCGGGTACGTGTTCCTCTGGTTTTTTGTGAGCTTCATCATTGTCCTTCAGCTTTTTTCTTCAACTCAAAACCGGCTTTTGGATTCACTCTTCCTCTTCTCGCTCTCCTCGATTTTTTTCTTCTTCATCCAGTTCATCCGCGATCTGGAGCATCCGTTCCTCTGCTCTCTCGCATGCTTCACGCTCGATGTACGGCCGCTTAAACATGCTGCTTCTGTTTTGCGGAAATATCCAGAATCGCCTCCGCGCCCGTTCGATCCACTGTTTCCTTTTCCCGGTCTGGTTCCGCTCTCTGCACTGCAACGAAAAAAACAGAGGATTCCCATTAAAGTAGCGTTCCGCTAACCCAAAAACCATGATACAACAGGGGGGTGGATACCAGCGCATTCGAAGCGGTCGTACGGGAAGCAATCGATGCTCTTCCGCCACGCATTCACGAAGAGCTCAAAGATGTTGTGATTGTCATTGAAGATCGTCCGCGTCCTGACCAAGGTGGCATGTCTCTGCTAGGACTCTATCAGGGAGTTCCGCTCACGGAGTGGGGGAGGCAGTACAGCGGCAAGCTTCCGGACAAAATTACCATCTTCCGCAAGCCAATCGAGCGAATTGCGGCATCAGAGGAAGAAATTCCACGCGTCATTCGCGAAACCGTGTGGCACGAGATCGCACACTACTTCGGGTTCGATCACGAACAGATCAGGAAGATGGAGAAGAGGTGGAGGAAGGGATCTCGAGATTGAATGGATGTGTTAATAAGGTTTGTAAACAACACCATTTCATCAGTCTGCATCTTCCAAGCAGTTGGCATCTTCAGTATCTTCCGAATCTTCCTCTATCAAGAATCCTCTGGATTGGTGTGCCCAAAGCCGGGCATACAGTCCATCGCGTTCAAGCAGCTCTTTGTGCGACCCATCTTCAATAATCCTTCCTTCCTCCAACACAATTATCCGATCCATTTCCATGATGGTTGAGATGCGGTGAGCAATAGCCAATGTGGTGCGTTTCTGCATGAGGATGTGCAGTTGCTCCTGAATATATTTTTCGGTTTGTGAGTCCAGTGAGCTTGTTGCTTCATCCAGCAAGAGAATCGGAGCATTCTTGAGTATGACGCGCGCGATTGCAATGCGCTGGCGCTCTCCACCGGAAAGTTTGACTCCTCTTTCGCCGACAATCGTTTCATATCCATGTGGCTGTGCAGAGATGAACTCATGCGCGTGCGCTTTCTTTGCCGCTCGTATCACTTCTTCTTGAGACGCGCCTGATTGCGCGTATGCGATATTTTCGAAAAGCGTACGGTGGAAGAGAACAGGTTCTTGCGGCACATAACTGATGAACTTGCGCAGGTCATCTTGCTTAATGCTGCGTATGTCCTGGTTATCTATCAGAATACTTCCGCTGGAAACGTCGGCAAAGCGGAGAATTAATTTAAAAAGCGTGGTTTTTCCTACCCCCGAATGCCCAACTATTCCCACGCGCTGGCCCGATGGTATCCGGAGTGCAAAATCAAGAAAAACTTCCCGTCCATCCCGGTATCGGAAGGAAAGTGCCTGAAAATTGAGAACTCCTCTCTTGATCTTTGGCGTCTGGGGCTCGGATGGGTCCTTAACTTCTTGAGGAGCATGTACTATCGCGACCATTTCTTCTGCTTCTGAAAGCGCCTGAAATACATCACTGATTGCCCTTCCAATTCCCCATATTTTTCCAATAACCATGGCAAAGTATGATTGTACAAGGACCACTGTTCCAACAGTAATTGTTCCGCCAAGCCAAAGGCGCAGCGTGATATACATACCGACGATTTCCAGAATTGCAACCGTGAGGCCTTGCAGGGCATGGAACACATTTCCGATGTTCCAGGCGGTTGATCGGGCACGGTATTCGGCGTGCGTAGCCTCACCAAAACGCTTCATTTCCCGTTTGCCGGACGTAAACATTTTTACATTAAGAATATTTGTGATGATGTCGGCCAATTCTCCGGTTACTGCGGAGTCTGCGGCTGCCGTCTTCAGATCGAAACGTACTCTGAAGCGTGCGAATGCATAACTCATGGAACAATAGAAAACGCACCAGAAGAAAAAGAATAACGAAAGCTTTGGCATGATGGTTGCCAGAACAACTATTACTCCCAGGAGCTGAATGCCTATGAACCAGAAATCAAAAACAACTCTATCGTGGATTCGTTCATAGCTGCGTGCGAAGCGTTTTGCTTTTGCAACCAGGCTTCCGGTGAAGCTTCCTACGAAGAAGTTGTAAGAATGCTTATGCATTTTCTCCAATGCGTAGTTTTGCAGCTCACGCATTGTATTTGCCTGCGCATGAACGATGAGGAAGTCTGCAATGCGATATAAGATGTTATAACTGACAGCGAGGATGATAAGCCCCAAAAAGATGTGCCACACTTCAGGCCAGATTTCTTCCCGAGACGTAGAGCCGGCTATCAGGTCGAAGATGTCTCTGTAGTAGATCTTCGTAATAATGTCACTCAAAACTATGCCTACTCCATAGAAGACGAATACAAGACTACTGCTGACTGCATATCGTTTTGCAATCATGAGATATGTTCCGAGAATGGTTCTCAGGGGGACATGGAGCCTTTCTTGACGAATATCAGAAGTCATGTAAAAAAGCATTATATGGTGCTTCGGGGTATATGTCTATTTGAATGGAGGGTTTCTGGGTGGGCAACACAGAGTATTTAGCTGAAGCATTCCACGATTGTGGAAATGATTGAATTAGGGAAGCTCTGCAAAACTTGAATCGTTTTTCAGAGGTTCCTTAAGAACTAAAATCATCTCCTTCTCTTGCGATGAAAAGACGGACGCCGGGCATTTCGCCGCGGAGGCCGATTGCTCGTTCCGGTTCCTTTTTGTTCAAGTGCCGCCATTGGCAATGAGGCAACCGACCTCCTGCGAAGCGTGGCGCTGAGAAGCTTTTCAATGTTTCTGATATCACGCGCCTGGCTTGGCAAAGCAAAAGAGATGGCATTTCCTGAACGTCCCGCCCGCCCCGTACGGCCTATACGATGAATATAATCCAATGGATCGTTCGGCAGGTCGTAGTTGATTACCACTGCGATATCGTTTACATCGATACCGCGAGCTGCGATATCGGTAGCAACGAGTATGCGGTACTTACCTCTTTTGAAACCTTCTAGAGCTTCGCGGCGCTGGCCGAGCGATCGATTAGCATGAATCTCAGCCGCGCGGTGACCGGCTGCATCCAGCGCACGTTTGATCTTTTTGGCTCCGTGTTTGGTTCTAGAGAAGATGAGAACGGACCCGTGGATTTCTTTCATCAGTGATATAAGTAACGTGCTCTTATGCTCCTGACGGACAATTATTAGTTCCTGTTCAATTTTTGCTGCGGCAGTTCCCGAGGGCGCTACTTCTATACGCAGAGGCAGTTGCATCTCGCGCGTGGCGAGTGAGAAAATTTCCTGAGGCATCGTCGCCGAAAAGAGCAGCGTCTGACGCTGGCGCGGGACGTGCTTAAGAATAAGATTGATCTGCGGTTTAAATCCCATATCGAGCATGCGATCCGCTTCGTCCAGCACCAGAACATTCACTTCTTTTAGAGTGACAGTACGTCTTTCCAGGTGATCGTTAAGGCGGCCGGGGGTGGCGATCAGGATACGCGGATTGTTTTTGAGCATCCTGAGCTGCAGATTCATGGGACTGCCGCCGACAAAGACCGCCATGCGAATGCCTACGGCGGATGCATACGGCGCGAGGGAATCCTCCGCCTGATACGCAAGCTCGCGTGTCGGCACAAGCACCAGCCCCTTTCCTGTACCTGCGGCAAGACGCTGGAGCATCGGGAGGCCGAAAGCGAAGGTTTTCCCCGTTCCGGTTTGCGCTATACCGACGATATCCTTTCCATTCAGCGCCGCGGGAATCGTCTGATGCTGTATCGGAGTCGGTGCAGAGATGCCTTTCTGATCCAAAACCTTTAGCATCGCGGGGGCTATCCCCAGCATACGGAAATCAGTTGGCGGCGTTGGGATGGTGTTTGTACTCATTCTTTATGATAGTACTCTTCTTTTACCCAAAAGGCTCAATAAAGTGCACACTTTACTTGGCACAGGAGAGAAATATCTCTATTGTAGGTCTGCGTGCGTTTCGCGTTTCTTCCCCACACTTACCATTCGTCCCACAAAAAATGAAACCTGCAGGATCAAAGGATGCGACAAGCCTTCGCACGGAAAACAGTACTGCCCCAAGCACTTGCAAGTGAGCGAGCGCAGAAAAGTATCCACCGAACAGAGGCTGCATATCCGGTCCGGTTGTTGTAATGAAAAATGCACTGTGGGTCCTGTGCATGAGCACGGTGAGCAATACTGCACGAAGTGCAAAGAGGCGTGTTGCTGGAAAACGGCATGATGTTTGCAGTGGAATGATATTGGTAGATTAGGAGGATCCAGATGCAGGCTCTTTTTCTTTGCGCATAACCCTTTTTCAATCATATACTAGCCTAAGCTCGTGGCCCCATCGCCTGCCCTCCGAAGCTGTTGCGAAGGCTGGGCGAAGGAGGGTCTAGTGGTTCTCAATTGCTCTTTCATCATCATGGCCCCATCGTCTAGTGGTTAGGACGCAAGGTTTTCATCCTTGTAACGGGAGTTCGATTCTCCCTGGGGCTGCCAAATCAGAATGTTAATAAGGTGCGGGGAATCTTGTAATGGTAAGATACAACATGCAAAATTTGTTGCACTGTATATGCATTTGAACTATGCCGACCAAACCTCCAATTACTTCTGCCGGGACCGATACCGACGTTCTTCGCTGCGCGTTGCAATCCATTCTCACGGGCGATGCTGAGGCGATAAAGCAGGCGCGGAAGGATCTTGACCGTATTCGTGCTCCGCGTGGCCGAAGGCATTCTGCCTTCGATCGTGTACTACTCGATGCATTTGATACACTTCCTAAGTACGATGCACGGCATCAGGCGGCATTCCTCTCGAGTATCGGTCCGGTGTCTTTGCGTCTTATGGGAAGAAAGCAGGAATACTTCTTTGGCGAGATTCTGCGTTACGTCCAGCATCCATCCGGAACGGTTCGTCAGGGCGCGCTGAGCCTATCGAGGTGGTGGAGGCTTGGTACACATATTAAGCGAGAAAATACCGCAGACGATTTTGCACGCATTAGGAATTTTCTCCTGCGTATCAGGAAATGTATTACCGAACAGCGGCCGAAATCCCTTCCTGCTGACGAGCCAGTCTACCTCAACGAATTGAAGCCCTCGGTGTACAAATCGCTCCTCATGCTATGGGAAGACTGTGTGCGCAATCCTTATATGCAGGAATTTCTGGCGAAAGACGAAGAGCTTTGGGATGATTTACCTGTTCGGAATTACAATGACGAATCATGGTTAGAGGAGAACGAAATTGAATTTGACGATGTCGCAGCGGATCTCTGGGGAGGGCATGCTCCCGATAAACGCGTCTGCGCGGCCATGGAAGAACTTGAGAGAATGAGCATTGATCGTCTGGGAACTTCAATTGCCGCGTTAGGTTTCTCTCCTGGTGAAACAACAGCATTAATCGATAAGCTTGCAAATTCTGATCTTGCACTCGATCAAGGAGAGGTGCTCTTTCAGCAATTTGCATTCACGTGCATTGCGAAGGGTATAGATCCCGACAACATGAACGATGCTGTTCGTGCATACCAGGCAGCTGCCAACCATATCGTGTGGAAGAATCAGCTCGATCAGCCGGTTTCATATCTTCTTGTAAATTGCGCTCTCATGCGCGAAGAATACGGCCGAACAGCGCCGAAGGACATTGGGAAATTGGCAGTTCTTCTTTGCGACTCACATCGCTCCATTGATGAGTACATAGATGAACAGTCTCACGTGCCGTCTTGCCCACCGGAATTTTCAGATGAATTGTGGAGAGAACTTGAGAGCGAATTCGCGGACATCCATCTGCAAAGAAAGGCAGGCCTCATCCAAATCCAGTCCATCGCTCACCATGTTATTGATTGGTACTTCCAACTGGAACCGTGGAGTGTACAGCGCTATTCTCCCAGACAGCATGCCGCTCTTGCTCTATACATCGTAAAGCGCATCAATGAGGATAATGACATTTACATTGCTCTCTTCAGTAATACCGATTTGGCGTCACTCGGAGGATGGAAGAGCATGAATTCATACTCAAGCCTCTACTATGCAATCAAACACGGGGTACGGGATCCTTCCCTTCTTTATTGTCAGGGAGAAACAGATCGGTGACGGTTTGTTGAGGTTGCGACAACTGCAATATTCTTCAGCACCTCAAACCACTCCATCATCACCCCCCACACGTTTGCAATTGAAACGTCCAGGGCTGCCATTCGGCTTCGCGGTATTACACCGGGGAGCTTTTTTGTTGTATATCCACTCTGGTGGTGACGATACCGCTCCGCCGCAATGGCAGATCATTCCTAAAACAGCTTCGAATCGTCGCGGCATAGCGGGATCGTATGTATGGTTCTTTAATAGCTACTTTAAAACATATCACAATCATTCCGCGTAGCCGGACGATTCTCCCTGGGGCTGCCAACTGGCTTTCAGCTACGGCAGGCGAGAGATTTCATCAATCATCAATCTTAATTATATGCTGTTATTAAACAAAACCGCCAACCAAGGTAAATCGGAAGACGGTGTTTGTTTTTGTCAGAGGAAAAATAGAGCAAGCCCTATAAAACCAATGACACCTATAGTATATCAAACTTGACACCAATTTTCAATAGTCTTTTTAGAGCCAAATTTGGGGGTTATGGGTGGAATTGATGTATGCATCATAGAATCTTTTGGACCTCCTCCAGAAGCTCAGCAAATTCACTGTATCCCGACTCCGCATTAAAGTGGCCAGCATTCGGGATGAAGTTCAAATCAACTTCCAATTGTTTTGCGCAATCCCGGCCATTTTCCAATGGAACATATGGATCATCATCCGAGTGGAATACACAAAAGTGGCGGCAGTTTGCCTTAATAGCATCCCAATTAAATAGATGACTGATAAATGGCTTATCCCCATCCCAGAACATAGTTCTCGTTACACCTACCGGTGCGGCAATTATAAAGGCCGCTGCAATCTTTGTTTTCTTGACGTCCGTAGTCCCGCTTGGCTCGTTCAATTCTTCACAAGTTAGCGGGACGAAGGAGGTCGATTCTTCCAAAAAACGCAAAAGAAACGCGCCGCCCAAGCTGTGGCCGATCAGTATTGTTTCTTCATTCAAAAACTTCCGGTACTCATCCAAAACATCAAACCACGTTTCGGTGGTTTGATTATCGGGAGTAGGGAATTGGGGAATGTGTACTTTACAACCAAGGCGTTCCAATTCGCTCTTAAGCCAGGGGAACCAATTTTCCTTAGGGTATCCTCCCGTGCCATGAAAAATGAATACATTTCTCATGAGTCTATTGCATCAGGAATGAATAGTGACTTTTCCAGACTACCTGAATGAAAAATCAATTTTGTGGATTTGGTTTGACCTCCACCCCCGAAGGTGCCCCACTGGCTTCTTTTCTTACAAAAAGAGTTATGTGTGTTTCCTATGGATATCCTCCAATCATACCTTAGCGCATCGATCGGCTTGAGCTTCGCTGTCTGAATTGAGTGACAATAGCTGCATTCCGTAATAGAATGCTCATGTTATGGGATCAGCTGATATAAAAAAACGGGTACAAAAGGCGGCGCCTAATCTGCCGCACATTGATCGCATTAGCAAAATTTTTCTATTTGGATCATATATCCATGGAGACGCAGGAGATGACAGCGATGTCGATCTCCTTATTGAGTTCTCAAAACCTGTAAGCTTTTTTAAAATATATGACATTGAAGAGGCCCTAAAGAAATCATTGGGAAAAGACGTGGATATTGGAACACCGGATAGTTTGAGTAAATACATTAAAGATGACATCCTTGCAGAAGCACAGCTTATCTATGAACACTGACACCCTTCGTCTCGGCACATGTTCGATGCCATCGATCGTATCGAAGAGTATCTCTCAGTGGTTTCCTCTTGTAGTGAACTTAAGAAGGATGTTCTGAGGTTTGATGGAATCGTACGCCAGCTTAGTATTATCGGTGAAGCCGCACGGCACCTGAGCGATGATTTTTTTAAACGGCACGCAGATTTTCCTCTTGCTCCGGCTATCAGCATGCGGAATAAATTGATTCACGAATACATTGATGTAAAGCCGGAGATCGTCTGGCAAACCTGCAAGGAAGATCTTCCGCAGCTCAAAGAAGTCATAACTGTTCTTATCGAGGATATAGAGAAGTCATGACCTGCGACCTGCGACATGTGACAAACCGACAGTCGCTAATGGTTTTTTCAGCGACATCTGTATTCTACTCATACCTCTCTGCATCAATCGGCCTAAGCTTTGCCGCTTTCAGTGCTATCAGTTACTCGAATTCTTGCCTTATAAAAGCCAAATACTCTCGTATAGTACGCAGCGGTTGACCACAGCGATATAGTACGATACTATATAAGCGGAAAATCCGCCGTCAGCTCTAGGCTGGCATCCAGGCGGTTTTCTTTTTTATCTGGATGGAAATACTGAGAGAAATTGTTTGGTGCCTGTACGCTTGTTTTGTTTTACCTGCACATAAAACAGTAATCCGTTTTGTGTGCGTCCAGCGAAACGGTGGCGAAGAAGATGTGAGTCTTGCATATCATCAATTGTTAAAGGTTCATGGCGTGAATATCGAAGCACCTCTAGTGCGCATGGCAGTAATTTAAGTCTTCTTGCACGCTCTGAAGGTATTTTTTTCTTTAAATCACTCCAGAAATAATCGAAGAATATTTTGTCTTTATTGAAGTACCGGGAACGAATGTAGGGTTTTCTCTTCGTTCTTTTTTCCAAACTTCGGAAAATTTTTCTGGCTTGCGGCAGGATGACTTTTAGTTGAGTGCCGCGCAGGGGATCCTTGGAGCATTTGTATGGAACCAGGTCTGCAGTTGATCGCTTTTTGTGCATAGCGGATCATTGTACACGATGGTCAAAAACATTTTATAAGACTGATCACTATTTTTTCTTAAATGATACTTTTGCGGTGGGAGAAACTACTCATACCTCTCTGCATCAATCGGCTTGAGCTTCGCGGTTTTCTAGGTCCCATCCTACTCATACTTCTTTACTGTTCACTTTGTTCAGGATCGTCCTGAAGTATCCTCTCAATTTTTTCTCGAGCTGACGGATCTTCCTGATCTACCAATTCCATAACTCTATCAAAACTGCCATCCTCTTTTGCCCTTTGAGCAACGCTTCGAACTTGCTGATCTCTTTTCTCCATGGCATCCAAACTATCAAGCATTCCCTGCAATCTGCGTGGGAGTTCCTTTGCTTTTGCCGGGTCGGCTAACTTTTCGAATACATTTTTAAGAGTTTCAAGCACTTCACCAGCTTCCTGTGCCGCGCTGATAGCGGAGTCGTAGAGCCCGGGTGTTTCCTCGGGACTTCCGGGCGCCGTAGGAAAATCTTCCCCGGGCTTCAGCCAATCAAACAGTTTTTGTAATCGGGTTCTTAATGCCTTCTTCTGAGCTTTTGCAGTTTCAGCATCCTCGTAGTCACGTTGACGTTGTTCATAATCCTCCTGAGTTGCAACACGGAATCTTTTTTCATCAACACCCATCATCACTGCTGGTTTATAATCTGCTAGGTTGATCGTTGTCCCATTCGGATATCCATCGAGCCAGAGAGCCTGAGAATTACCGTAATACACATAATCATGCGTTTTGCCATTTTGTGTTATACGAATGGTGTGGTGAGCTGGACAACTCACTGTGCAACCATCGATTGTAATCGGACCAAGTTCACGGTCTTCAAGGTCGCCTACCAGAGTATCACGTCGCTGTGCATCCGCACCTTTTAGTTTTCGTTCATCTGCAAAGAGATAGTCTCTACAAAATTCCGCGAACTCACCATTTGCGTCGCCAAGTTCTGCCAATGCGTCTTTTACCTCCTGGGCTTTCTGAAATTTTTTGTCGTCATCGGAGGGTTTATCTGCTGAAAGCCGAGCATCGAGGTCTTGATCTATTGTTGACATGTGTCTGTTTGGGGGAAGGGGAATGAAAAGACACTACTATTATACCATTTATATTATTATGCAGCAATTACTTAAATTTTAGCATTCGTCAGGATTTATTGTACATACCACAAAACCCCTACTCATACCTCTCTGCATCAATCGGCTTCAGCTTCGCGGCTTTCCAG
>JBDRFD010000078.1:0-2694 GCA_043819035.1 Patescibacteria group bacterium
ACGCCCGATTTTTGGCATCCTCTGGCTCGAAAACGATGCTCCGCTCCTCGCATATCTTCTTAAAAAGTCACACGGACTCTCCTCAGAAATTAGCCAAGAACCGCTGAGTGGGATGAATATGTACGATCCTGAGGTACTTCGCACGCTCATTTTAAATGAGCCCTCCGCAGGATTACATCCTGCGGTGCCAAAGAGTCTTGAATCTTTTGTTAAAGAGATACTTGTAAAGGAAGGCCTCTCTGCGCAAGAGATTGATAGCGCAGTGACGAAGTTTATCGTTCAAACTCAGAAGGGACTGAGTAAGATTAGTGGCAGCCGCACGATTGAATGCTACCTTGCTCATCGCATTGACCTATTTAATATCAGAACTGCACTCAGGCTCTCTAAAGAAGATGCAAAAGAAGTACTCCCCTTCCTTGTAGAAGGAGGAACTATAGATCCTCTGCATCTTGCAGGAGCAGAAGATGCAATTGCATCGGCCATCAGCCGATCGCCACTATCAATCTTCCTTCCTAATGACCTCGAGTCCTTGCTTATCGATCCAATTGAATTCGAACAGAGTGCTGCACACATCACCGCATCCGATATTGCGAAGATGTGGAACGTACAACTGAGCATCGAGCCGCTCTTCGCATTTGCCGCAATCACCATGAGTCAACTCAGACTCATCAGAACTATCCTTATTGCGAAGAATAATGAACTGACTCCTCAGGAAACGA
The DNA here is from genome assembly GCA_043819035.1 of Patescibacteria group bacterium. Lineage (GTDB taxonomy): Bacteria > Patescibacteriota > Gracilibacteria > Peribacterales > Peribacteraceae > UBA2144. The sequence continues at coordinate 720 of JBDRFD010000078.1, forward strand.
AACGTGTACTTCCTCCATTCCTTACTGCATCCAATTTCGCCACATTATGAACTTAAAAACCAGTGATCGCCGGCACGGAATCCGGAATCCGGAATCCGGAATCCGGGATAAAGAATACAAAGGGGTGAAGAGTTACAAAAATCTTGATGCCTGGAAGCTTGCTCGAGAACTGACGAAGCTGGTTTACGATTGGACAGACGAATATCCAAGTACGGAACAATATGGCTTAGTTAAGCAACTACGTAATGCTGCTGTAAGTATCACATCAAACATTGCAGAAGGTTTTGGAAGATACCACTGGGCAGATAGGAGAAAATTCTATTTTGTCGCCAGAGCATCCTGCGACGAAGTTGAATCCCAACTCACTATTAGTAATGATGTTAAATTACTCAATCAAGAAAAGCTTAAAGAAGGTATGGATCTATGCAAACGCATTAAACAGACTCTGAATGGGTTGATTCGTAAAATGAACAATCCTGAAAACCAATCGAATTCCGAATTCCGAATTCCGAATTCCGATATTCAAGACGATTTACCCCAGTCACAAGACCATGCCAAATCATAAACTCGCTATCGTTGGCACATGGGAAGCAGTTGCAGGATTCGCTCTTCTGGGAGTTGACGTGATTCCTGTGAACTCTCCTCAGCAGGCAGTGGAAGATTTGCATCGCCTGAAGAAAGAAACGCAGCCCGATGAACATGGAGTGGAACGCAACGTGTACGCCATCGTCTTCATCACCGAAGACCTCGCGAGCGCCCTTTCTCCGGATGACGAGAAGAAGCTCGCTCGCGGGGCCTTACCCGCTATTATTCCCCTCCCTTCCCACAAAGGTTCGACAGGTTACGGTCTGCAAAGGCTGAAGCGAATCGTCGAACGCGCAGTAGGATCGGATATTCTTAAATAACATTATGCAGAATTATTGCTCACCATTGTCTGAACCACAGAGGGACCTCTCCCCCCAACCCCCTCTCCACGGGGAGAGGGGGAGCTCTGTTAAACAGATTCCAAATCATTTTCATGAATAACAGAGCTCCCCTCCCTCCTGTGGAGGAAGGGGCCGGGGGATGGAGGAAAACCCGTGGTTCAGACTTAACTTGCCTTTTTCCTTTTATTTCCCCCCAATAATCATGCGTAGCAACGAAACAATCGCAACACCACAGGCGCTAGAAACAGATGAGTTACAGAATGCTCTTACATCAGAAGATACGGAATCGATCCGTCTGCAAAATTTTAACGCAGGATCTGATGTAATGTCTGCGGCAATGGATGAACTAGAGAAAAGAAGCTATCGGGGATACGCTCGTGTACGTTCAACCGTCGAAGCTTTTCGCCAGTGTGTAATTGAACAAGGAAGACCACTGGAAGAAATTATTGTTGATCGCAACCTATCACCATCAGATGGGGACAATATGGGTCACTTTCAGCAAACAAAACATGTGCTCTTCGAGCAAATGACCCATAATCTACCACAAGGCACTAATGCTCCTTCTCCACTTGCATCTTAATTTTCAATTCTACATTTGATATATTCCCTCTTCCTCCCATGACTCTAAAAGCAGATAGTAACAACTCACAAGTAGATAGGCTTCATAGAACCCATCAGACTCCAGCAACAACCCTGGATGAGCATCGTGCGAGAGAAACCGAACTAAGAATTGCACACGGAACAGCCTCCTCTGCAGATCAAGCAAGATACCTCATTGTAAGCCGCAGACTTACTGATGATGATACACTTCCAGCTTCCTCTCTTGATTTCTAACCCTAGCTTTTCACTATTCACTTTTCACTCTTAATCTCATGTCCAATCAGCCAACAATCATCAAAGTCGCAGGACCGCTCGTCGTCGCAAAAGGAATGAAATCCGCGAAGATGTACGAGGTCGTCCGTGTATCCAAAGAGAACCTCATCGGTGAAGTGATCGAGCTTCACGGTGATACTGCATCCATCCAGGTGTACGAAGAAACCAGTGGAATC
>JBDRFD010000079.1:0-4878 GCA_043819035.1 Patescibacteria group bacterium
GCTTCTATAGTTGTCCTCAAGAAGGAAGGGGATTCATTTAAAGTGCTTCTTCTGCACAAACCCCGCAAAAAGGATGCATGGCAGTTGCCGCAGGGAGGAGTTGATCCCGGGGAAACACATGCACAAGCTGCGGTGCGCGAATTCAAAGAGGAAGCAAGACTTGATGTTGTAATTGCCGGAAAGAGCAAACAGGTCTACCAGTACGATTTTCCTCCTTCCTACCGTCGCTTTAGGCCCGATGATGTCTGCGGCCAGCGACTGGAGTTCTTCTTCGCGCAGGTCGAGCCCAATCAGAAGGTACACGTCGACCAATCGGAGATTGATTCCTTTGTATGGGTAACGAAGGAGCAGATTCCACAGTATGTAAAGAGGCAAGAATATTCAAGGTTGATAGAGGAATTGGTCGAAGAGGGGATTAAATTGTTTGGTTCATTGGGATAAGCCTGAAATATGAAGCACGAAATACGAAACAAATTTGAAATTCGAAGCACGAATGATTTAGACATTCGTATTTCGTGCTTGTTTCGCCTGCCTGCCGGACAGGCAGGGATTTCGGATTTCGTGCTTTTTCGATAGGATCAACTTGATGCGCATCCTTTCCTTCTCCTTAGAGCAGTTCCGAAGCTTCACGAGGCTAGAAGTAGATCTCGAAGGCCCCAATGTTCACGTATTGCTTGGTCCGAATGGGGCGGGAAAGACCAACGTACTCGAAGGTCTCTGCGTTCTCTCGCTCACGCGGTCGTTCCTTTCCGTGGAAGAAGCGGACATTATCCAGTGGGGGAAGGAGTTCTATCGGGTAAAAGCTCAGCTGGAAGATGATCACGGAGAGAAGAGTGCTGTTGAAGTTGTTAGCCAGATATTGCCGCGCAAGCAGAAGGCGTGTTTTATCAATGACGTAAAGAAGTCGCTTTCTGAAACGGTGGGACACTTGCCGACTGTTGCATTCCTTCCACAGGATTTGGAGCTATTCATCGGTTCGCCCGCAGGGAGGCGCCGTTTCTTGGATCTCTTGCTTTGCCAGGTCTCACCGGAATATGCACAAGCCCTTTCTCAGTACCTAAAGATTTTGAAACAACGTAATGCACTCCTTAAAAAGATTTCTGAAGGAGTGGCAAAGCGGGGGGATCTGCAGCAGTGGGATATCTTACTTTCTCAGTCATCTGCGATCGTGACGCTGAAGCGCCTGGAACTCATGGAGGTCTTCCAGTGCACGCTCACGGAGGAGCTTCAGTCGCTCGGAGAATTGTGGAAAGAAGCGGTCCTCGTTTACCTGCGCAAAGGAGAGGCACGGACAGAGGCGGATCTTACAAAAGAAATGCAGAAGCTCCTCACGCACTACCAAGAACGAGATCTGATTCTGCAATCCACAACCGTCGGTCCGCATCGTGATGATTGGAGAATTGACATCGATGGGCGTCCACTTGTTACGTTCGCATCGCGTGGGCAGCAGCGCGCAGCAGTCTTGGCACTGCTGTTCCTCAAAGTTTCTTTCTTGGAACTTAGACGCGGTGAAAAGCCCGTGGTTCTTTTGGATGATGTTTTCTCTGAGCTTGATGACAATCATCAAAGTGCGCTTCTACGCTGCTTCGACGATTATCAAGTTATTATCACTGCGACACATGTTCCACAGGAGCTGGAAGGGGCGAAGGTGTGGGAGATGGGAAAAATGGGGAAATGTTTGACGAAGTAAGAAAATCGTTGGAGGATTACCTTATGGTCTTTGGTACAAGAGTCTGTGACATGGTATGTCCTAGCTGCAGCTCGGATCTATTAGCCGGCCGGCGCCAATCAGTCGAAGGTTGCTGGGGCTAGTCTGTCCCCTTGGTGGGCGTGGATCATAATCAGGCCAAGGTGCCAAAAAACCAGGGGACGAGGTACGCTCGGGATGCAAAATCCAAGCGTGAGAACAGCCTCGTCCCTGTTTTTTGTCTGGAACCATATTGTCTGGAACTAGGATTAACAGGATTATCAGCCTTCGCCTCTGGGCTACGGCCGACAAGAAGGATTTTCATGATCAATCCTGTCCATCTTTACAATCCTTTTAATCCTAGTTCAGACAATGTCCATCTGCGGTTCAGACTTTTTTCTGTCATAATTTTCTCACTTGTCTTAATCACGGATTACACTGATTAAGCGGATTACACGGATGCTCATTAAAGAAGACAGAACTATTTTTAGTAATCCGTGTAATCCGTGTAATCCGTTAAATCCGTGATTCAGACAGTGTTCGCCATCCGAGATTCAGACTTTAAGATGTTGAAAAACCCCAAACAGAGCCAGCGCCAACGCATCAGCAGCATCATCGGGCTTGGGAGGTTCTGTGAGTTTCAGTTCGCGCATGAGCATTTGTTGTATTTGAATTTTATCCGCTTTGCCATCTCCCGTGATGCAGGATTTGAGTTCCAAAGGAGTCGGTTCGATGATAGGAATAGCTCGAGATTGTAATGTGAGGAGAATAACGCCGCGTGCGTGAGCAACATCGAGTGCCGTCTTCTCGTTTTGGGCGAAGAAGAGCCTTTCTACGACAGCAAGATCGGGCTTGGTTCCTTCCAAAAAAGCAGAAAGGTCTTCCTGGATTTCTGAGAGACGGTCAGAGAGTGGAGTATGTGCCGGAGTGGCTATCGTGAACCAGTCGGCCTTCTGAACTGTCTTTCCGTCAGTCTCGATGATGGCAATGCCTGTGGTTGCTAGGCCGGGATCAATTCCTAGGATTATCATGTTGTAAGAATTTTAGCTTGTAGCTTGTAGCTGGTAGGAATTACAGCGTACTCGACTTTCAGAGAATCTTCTACAAGCTACAAGCTAATAAGTTTATCTTAAGCGAAATCCTAAATAATTGCTCAAATTGGCTTATTCCGCTATAATTAAAGGAAAACTAACATAACTATGAGTTCTGAGAAGCTTCGCCATAGGCACGTGCTCCTTGCTCCGATATTAGCACTTATTGTTGTTGTTACGGCGTCACAGGGAGGGGAACTGCGTGCGAGTGTGGAGAAGGAACACATTGAGAATGAAAATGAGGAGACGCAGGTTTTACATTTATCAGATCATATTCAAGTTGTTCTTTTTCGCGGTGCGACACTGGATCAAAGTGAAGGGGTGCGTGTGGAAGGTGGACAAGCACTTCTTTCCGGCAGGGGACTGATCAAGGTTGATGCGGGCCCTTTTCACCTGATGAGCATAGCAGGCGCTTTTCATGTGACGGTACGTGATCAGGTCGTAACGGTTGCGGCCATTTCTGCGCCAGTCCTTGTTCAGTGGGAAGAGCAGGTCGTTTTGGTTCCTGTGGGACTGCAGTGGCGTGGGAGAGGGAAGCTTGTGAATCTTCAGGAAGGGACGGAAGCGTGGTTTACTGCACGTGAACTTAAAACAGTGCCTGTGGCATTCAGGCTGGAACAACTCACGCGTCTTTCCTCTCTCACTGAGGATTCTTCCGACACACCTTCTTTGAATATTGCATTCTTAAGCGAAAGCATCGGGATGTACATGGAGCCATTGCAACTTCCAGCCGCGCGTGAACGAGCACAGGAACGCATAGCAGACGTGCTTCTGAAACAAGTGGCCATGTATGCAGCGAAAGGTGACCGCGAAGGCGCCCATGATCTCCTTATACTGGAAGAGGCAGAGGATGCACTGAAATCTGATCGTGGAGTGCAAGCTCTCATAAAACTACTGCCGGAATCTTCCGATGATCCTCTACTCATCAGAGATGTTTTGACGTTGCTCCTGCAAGATGCACGCGTATGGTTCCTCTTGAGCATGCATCCGGATTACAGAGAATCAGTGTGGGGGCTGGGGCGTCCGGATCTTACTGAAGAGCAATATTTCGTCCATCTCATCACTTTTCCACAATCGGATATTCTCCCCGAAGGGTTGCCATCCTACGTTTTAGAACGTTGGCAACTGAACCTTTCTGATGCTGCAGAATCGATGGAAGATCCTAGCGCATTCCTCGCACACCTTCTTGATCTCCTTACCACGCTTATTCGCTCCTATAATCAAAACGACTATCCGCAGCGTGCGGCATTGCTCACCCATCTCCTTTTGGAGCTCAGTGACCTTCATCCGGGTGTGATTTCCGATGAACAGCGTACGCAGTTGCATGAGCTCAAAAACTTCGACCGGGTGGATGTCTCCTTGCTCGAAACAGCGGAAGAATTGGTGGAAGAATATCCGGAGGAAAAGCCGGAACCTCGGCTTACACCGGATCAAGTGAAGGCACAAACTTATGAGCTTCTGCGATCCGTGGGCGCCCTATTTACTGTTAATACAAAGATTGAACCCATATCCCCAACTGTGGCATCAGTTGAGCACTTGCTCTTCTCTTCTCCAGACTCAGAACGTGAATTAGATTTTAAGCTTGATGTAATATCAGGCACAGTATTTGATGTTGAACAGGATGGTGTTGTATTACCCTTCAGCCTTCCAATGGAAGAGTTTGCTGAGTGGGCGAGGAAGTAGTTGCAATATAGCTAGTCGATGGTATTATCGTCTTATGACGAATTTAACAGAAGTACTTAAGCAACTCTGCCCTGAGTGGAATGCGGGTTCCTCCGAAGAGCTCGAGTCTCAAGTTGGCCGGCTTGCGAAAGAGGTACCGGAGTGGGATAAGAAGACTCTGGCAACTCTTATGCAGACTGTGAGAGAAAAGGCGGATGTTCTTCTTGATGGAGAAGAGGTAGGAGCTTACAAGGCTTCAAGCCTCTTAAGCGCATTAATAGTTGCTGCGCGGACTAAAGTTGGTGAACTTTCTACAGCAGGTGCACAGGATAGGGAAGGAGACGATGGGGATCCTTATCGACCTACCTTTAGGATCATGTCTGTGTTTCAAGATGGCAAAGGCAAAGGAAAAAGGAGATAATCATATGGAACAAAAAT
>JBDRFD010000080.1:0-12213 GCA_043819035.1 Patescibacteria group bacterium
TCTGTCTCCTCCCGCCATGTCCATCCTTTTGCAATTACTTCTTCCTTTGAAAGAGGAAATTCATCGTGTGCTTTCGTTTCATTGTATGCAAAAGGAGAAAGATCAGTTGAAAGGTATTCTCCCCATTCGCCTGTCTTCTGCATGTGCTCAATTATTTTAGGAACAAGAATCTCGTAATCTATTTGAGTATATTGCTTATTGAAAATACAGTACTCCTTTTTGTTTAAGCTCGAACATCCAAAGAGATAATGGCTGTTGTGACATTCGAAACTGTAATACGTGTTGCTGTTGTACCATGAGAGAAAGTTTGCCAGGCACGTATGATTCCCAACGGCGCAGCACATTTCGTAACTCCACTGTAAGCCATCAGGAGCATTAAACGTTGTATCCTGACTATTATTGCTTCTGGGGCTATAAGAAAGGTACTTACAGTCTTCGCATTCATCAATGTCGAAGCAGTGTTGACAGTTTTTACTATTGAAGATTGTGTCGCCTGTGCAGTTTTCACTGGCAATGATGTATGAATTCGGATGTGGGAGTTTCATACGCAATTCATCGAGGTTATTTCTCATGTCTGCAATCTTCTTGTGTGTGAGTGGAGAAATATCCTTTCTTATTCTTTTGATCTCATCCTCTCCTACATATTTGTTTTTGTAACAATATTCTCTGCCTCTTAATCCGAAGCTTTCAATGCAATTTTTGCAGTTCACACAGTTATCAATCATGAAGCAATCACTACAATTTCTGCAATTTCTAAAGTATTGGCACTGATAGCAACCTTTGGAAGCGATGCCTTCGTAGCAACTTTCACAAGAGAATGTAGAGAGGGAGTCAACGGTGTCTTTGCAGTTGATGACATAATGACCGTAGAGATTGTCTTCGCCATTAGTCACACCAAAGACGAGGTAACAATTACGCAAGTTTAATGCATAGTTTGTGTAGTAACTATTCTCCACGTTTGTTGTATATAAGGATGCGTGCGGGGTATCTCGTGTAAGTGCTATGAATTGCTCAGTGAACGATTTGGAGAAATCAAAATCGCGTCCATATTCAAGTGGATCCCAATCATCGCTCCACAATTCATCTTGGTCGTAGACTTTGTATGGAGCATCAGGAGCGTAGATTGAAACAATTTCTTTCCCGGAGAGATCTGATTTTCTTTTGTAGATACTATCCTCATTTCGAAACATTAACCTGCGTTGATATCGACACGTAGGACAGAGTGTTGGTGGAGGAACTGTGTATTTCTTATCCTGATAGGTTGGTGATATTTCATCATAAAAATCCAGATCCTCCTGTGTGATCTCGAAGTCCGTGCTGCAGTTGGTACAGGTACGTTGCATGGGATTGAAAGTATAACATTGTCTGAATCACGGATGTCACGGATTAAATGGATTTCACTGATTCTTGTTAAACAAGATCGTGGTTGTAAGAAATTCGTGTAATCAAAATATCAGTGTAATCCGTGATTCAGACAAGGGAGCCTCAATAAACCTCCTTCAAGTAACATTGTTCACAGTACACAATTTCTGGACGCGAAGGCTGGTAGGTTGTTTGGATTTCAATTTTGCATTTGTCACATTCGCGTTTCCACAATTTCCTTGGATTTCTCAATGCCATTCTACTCCTATGCCGCTCATCAGGATGGAAGTGGGGGATGGGTAATCGCATCTTCCGGTAAAACTCCAGCTCTTGCTTCACAATCCTAAACGGTCTCTTCGTCGCTTCGCATTTAACTGCCCAGTTCAAAATATCATCAGGAATATCATCGATGGAGTCCGGTAATTTCTCCGCAGGGATAATCTTCTCCACATCCGGAATCTCATCCACTTCATCTCTCCATTTCCATCCCTTTGCCTCCACTTCCTCTTTGGTCATTGGGAAGTATTCCTGCGCGACGGTTTCGTTATAAGCAAAGGGGCTTAACTCAACCGGAAAGAATTCTCCCCATTCATACCCCGCGAAGTTCGCCGAAGGCGAACGGAGTGGGGTCTTTTGCATGTGCCCGATAATCTTCGGTACCAGCTCTTCATACTCTTTTTTAGTGTATTGTTTGTTGAGGATGCAATAGCTAGCCCGATGGATGCAAACACAACCGAAGCAATGATTGCTGGAATATGCTGTATCGCAATAGTAGAGATCACGTGAGTTCACAACGGCCGTGAAGCAGAAGGCACAGCTTTGGGAATTGAGACCGACAGTAGCACATTCGTATGCCTTTTCGATGTTTTCTCCAAATGAGGAGATATCCATGCAATCCTTTGCCCGATAGAGGAGATCGCAATACGCGATATCCCAGCAATCCTGAATATTGAATCCACGTTTCACATTCTTTGAGTTAAAGATGCAGTCACCCGTTGCGTTCTCATTTTGGAAGCCTTGTTGGTACTTATGTATTTTTCTTGTGCAGTATTGTGCGAATTCTTCTCGATGCTGCGTAGCACCACGATAAGAATGTATATTCATATTCTGCAATTTTTGCTCGTACTGTTCCTTCGACATTTGCTGGTTGGCGAAGCAGTATTCCTTATCTTTTAAACCGACAGAAAAAGCGCAGTTCTTGCATCCAGTGCAACTTTCCAGGAATACAGAGTGACTACAGTGTTGGCAGTTCTGTGAAAACAGGAGGTGGTAGCATCCGGTGCAATCGACACATTGGTAGCACAACTCACTATCCGCGGTGAATAAGCAGTCGAAGCACGTCTCAGATTTTTTGAGCCCATAACTGTAACAGGAGTCACGGCAATAATCAGAATCAGAAAGCAGGTAACAATTCTTGCAGTTACTTGCGAAGTTGCAATGTTCTGCGTTCTCCATGGGTTCCTGTTGTTGTATATGAAAACGAGGAACTTCCCTTTGGAGTACAGAAAAATTTTCGGCGAATGATTTGGTGAAATCGTACTCACGCCCATACTCCAATGCATTCCACTTATCAGAGAACCAGTACGACTTCTCATACACGGGAAACGGCGCTTCAGGTGCAATATTGGAAATCAATTGCCTTCCGGTTGCACTACATTTTCTTTTGTAGAACTTCCTTTCATTTTGCCACGAGAATCTTCTCTGTTGTCTGCAGTCGGGACAGAGTGTTGGTGGAGGAACTGTGTATTTCTTATCCTGATAGGTTGGTGATATTTCATCATAAAAATCCAGATCCTCCTGTGTGATCTCGAATGAGGCAGAGCAGTTGGTACAGGTCTTTTGCATTGCTTTTAGTATACCCCTTGTCTGAACCGCAGATTACGCAGATTAATGGGATAACGCAGATTTCTGCATACGACTCCGTTGTTTTTTAAGCGAGTATCTGAGTAATCAGCGATATCTGCGTAATCTGCGGTTAAGACAATGTGCGTTCAAACAATTGGTGGTGCAAACTCCTCCCGCCTACGCCTGCGGGCTACGGCGGGCAGGCATCCAACTATACTATTGGAGGCGCAAACTCTTCGTCTAAAGCTCCGGAATACCAAGCCTCCTCCGCAATATCCCCGCCGCTCTCGTCCCACTTGCGAAGCAATTCCTCAACTTCCTTTTTTGGCTTCGTGAAGGTCTTTCTGGAGAATTCCACAACATCGTCTTTGAAGTGTTTGGTGGGTGTGGTGCAATCCGTGGTCGTGCCGGAGAAAGCATCACGTGTTTCGCCCTTAACGCTCATTTTGATGTAAAACTCACGAACGGCCAAGTTAATGATGTCGCGCGTTTTGAAGACCGGGTTAAATTCTTTTTCAAGAATGGCAGCGTCCTCCGCACCTACGCGAAAACTTATGATCGTTCCGATATTTCCGAAGATCGTTGTTCGCACATAGTTATCCAATTGGCCCATGTACTGATGTGCAACTGTGAGGGAGAGGCGGTACTTACGAGCTTCCGAGAGGATTTCTGCGAATGTATTGGTTGCGAAGTACTGAAACTCATCGCAGTAGAGGTAGAACTCTTTGCGTTCTTCTTCCGCAGTGTCAGCCCGCTCCAGTGCCGCCTGCTCGATTTTCGTAATCATCATTGCGCCAAGTATCTGCGCGTTTTCCTCTCCAAGAAGCCCTTTATTAAGTTTCACAAGCATGATCTTCTGGTTATCCATCACCTGCCGGATATTAAAGGTATTAAATGGCTGGCCGATGATGTTGCGGATCAGGTTGGTGGAAACGAGCTGTCCGACTTTATTTAAGAGGGGAGTAATCGCCTCGTTATCAAACTTCTCGCTCCATGCGGCAAACTCGTTTACCCAGAAGTTTTTCACCACCGCATCTTCAATTTTGGCGACGATCTTTTGGCGGTAGTTTTTGTCGGAAAGCATCTTGAGGATCGAAAACACCGTTGTGCCTTTGGAGTCCAGAAGAGCGAGTGTCGTTTGCCTCAACACGTGCTCAAGGCGGGGAGTCCAGTTGGATCCGAAGAGCTTTTTGAAGATTTCGATGAATCCAATCGTCACACGAAGCTTCAATTCGGGAGTCACCGCCTGCATCGGGTTGAATGCGATGGGGAAGTCGATGTCCATCGGGTTGAAGTAAATCACATCGTTTATGCGATTTTCGGGCACGTGTTTGATCACAGCGTCGACCAGGTCTCCGTGAGGATCCATCACGCAGACTCCTTTGCCTTCTTTTATATCTGTTGCAATGAGGAGTTCAAGGAGCTTGGATTTACCCGTTCCGGACTTTCCAACGACATAGAGGTGACGCGCGCGATCCTGCCTGAGCAGGCCGAATGGAATCTGCTGGTTATGGAAGTTGGTGAGTCCAAATGGGAGTACATCCCCGCCGTTTGCTTTCGGTAAATCCAGAGGCGGTTCGCTGCGTCGCGCCATCACATGGACAATATGCGGCACAATGTCGGGGTCAGGGTAGTGATATATACCGGAAAGTTCTGAGATACTCATCCAGAAACTGTCGTTCATTGAACGTGCTTTCCAGCGCTTGAGTGCCGTTTCACCTTTGGAACGCTTGGAGATATTGAAACCGTTGTGATCAATGGTGTTGAACTGCGCGTAAGCTTGCAGAAGCGCTGTGAGTTGCCCTTGCGCTTTTGTCTCATCATTAGCAATGGCGGCCACACGAATCGCAACTTTGTACTGACGTTCCTCTGATTTTTTGGAGAGCGCTTCCTTCTCTCGTCTGCGGAAGTCCTTCTGCCCGCGCGCTTTAATAAAGTCACGGATGCGCACGAGCTTTCTGAATCTATTGATCCAGTACATCACGCTGCGGCGGAAATTAAACTTGAGGTCATCCCTGATAGGCTGCACAACCACTTGCGCCCACAGTTGCTGGCCTTCCTCTGATTTGCTCATCACCGTAAAGAGACCTGCAAGGCTATCACCCTCAAATTCATCGTATCGCTTCCACGGGTAGATGTCAGGGCGCCTATTGGCAAGTTTCGCAGAGAAGAGATGCCCCTGTTTGAGTATAGAGTCATCTGCATAGTCTGTTTTTTGTTCCTCAATCACACAATCTGGGAAGATGGAGTATATCTGTCCGATAATGAGCTCCCTCAGCTTACGTGGGGCAACAACAAAGAAGTAAACGTGCTGGTTGATAGAAGCAAGCTCAAAGCTGATTTTGGCTCCCCTGAGTTGCTCATGCAGGTTATTCAGAAGCTGTGCGAACTGAGGTTCGGTCTTCTTGATCTTTTCATCCCACTGCTGGAGGCGGACGAGGAGGAGCATGTTGCCTCGCAGAATACCGTATGAGAGGGGAGAATTCTATTGGAAAACTGACTTTTAGAGCAGGTAAAAGTTAAAAATATACGCCTTATTGTTTGTTGGATAAGTCATCAATATATTAATTAATGAATATATTGATATACTAACATTTATGATTGTCTGGACCGCAGATGGCGCAGATGCCGCTGATTTCGCAGATGACAAGTAACAAGCTTTGTGCAAGAAATCTGTGTCATCTGCGTAATCTGCGACATCTGTGGTTCAGACAAGGGAGCCTCAATAAACCTCCTTCAAATAGCACTCCTCGCCCTTCGACTCCTCACTACGTTCGTCGCTCAGGGCTTCGCTCCCTAATATACTGTTTCGAGATAACAACGCTCGCAATAAACTGTTTCCGGCCTCTCCGGGCTATAGGTTGTCTGAATATCCTTCTTGCATTTCCCACAAAAACGATTGAAAAGCTTAATCCCATGCCGCCTCTTCAGTCGCCGATCATAGCGTTCCATTGGGTGATAAAGTGGAATTGGAAGATCACAGTGCCTATAGAAATCTAGTTCCTGCTTGATAATTCGAAAAGGTTTACCTGTCGATTTGCATTTTACTGCCCAATTTAAGATATCGTCAGGAACCTGATCAATTGTGACAGGGAGCTTTTCTGCTGGAATAATTTTCTCAACATCAGGAGGCTCATCTGTTTTATCACGCCACTTGTATCCCTTTTTAGTTGCTTCTTCTTTAGTGATAGGGAAGTACTCCATGGCGAGTGTTTCATTGTATGCGTAAGGACAGAGTTCTTTTGGGAAATATTCCCCATATTCTTCAGTTTCCCTCATATGTTCAATGATCTTCTTTTTCAATTCCTCATATTTCTCAGCAGAATATTGTTTATTGAAGATACAATGCTTCTTTCTTTTTAGGCCAACACAACCGAAACAGTGCTCACTTGCAGTGCAGTGCCCGCAATATTCTAGATTTGAGTTATTGGTTGTGCAGGTTGTGCAAAACTTAAGGTTATAACCATTGTCACCGCAGCAAGCACACTGGTACATAAGCTCAGATTTATCGCCCCATGCGGTGTAGTCCATGGAAGTCTTGACGCTGAACACGCGGGAACAGTACTTACAATCTTCTAAGTCCTTACAGTCAAAGCACATGAATGAATTTTTAGAGTCATAGAGATGGTTTCCAGTGCAATTCTGGTTATGCTCATTCTGTAAAGGTTTTTGTGGTTGAGTTATAAATAGCTCATCTGCTTTCTTTCGCGCTTTTTCTGTACCTTCATTTGTATTGAGCTTCATGTTTTCTAGACGTTTTCGATATTCCTCCTTAGTTAGCTGCTCATTAAAGATCATAAACTGTTTCTGCCTCTGATTGATGCAGCCAATACAATTCTTGCAACCGATACAGTTTTTGAGGAAGTAACTATCGCTGCAGGTTTGGCAGTACTCAGAGAACTTAAGGTTGTGGCATTGGAGGCAATCGATGCATTCATAACAGAGTTCATCTTCATAACAGTTTGAGCAGTCAACCAGGCTTGTATTGTGGAATAAGCGATTGCCGTAATAGCAGTCTTCGTCATAGTCAGCTTCAGCAATCAGATAACAGTTCTTTAAATAACCGGCACAGTTAACGTAATTACTGTTTTGCATAGTTCCTCCGATGATGAACTGACCCTGATGCGGAACAACATTTAATAACTCTGCGAATTGTTCAAAGAAAGGTCGAGTGAAGTCGTAACCCCGTCCGTAATCCATTGGGTCCCAGTCGTCGCTCCACCAGGCATCGGGTGAGTAGACAGGAAATGTGTGATCGTTGTGGTATGGGGAAATTATTTCTTCCCCTGTGAGATCGCATTTTCTCTTGTATAAGGTAAGTGTATTTCTTTCATTAAGCCGACGCATTAATCGGCAATCCGGGCAGCACTTTGGAGAAGGGACAGAGATCTGGTCGTAAAATGCTTTATCACTTTGGGTGATCTCGAAGTCTGTGCCGCATGGGGTGCAGGCTTTTTGCATGGTAGAAGTATACAACATTGTCTGAACCACAGATTGCGCTGATGGCGCAGATTTCGCAGATAACTTGAACCTGACTTTGTGCAACAAATCAGCGTTATCTGCGTAATCTGCGATATCTGCGGTTATGACAACAGAGCCTCAATACACCTTCTCCAAATAACACTCCTCACAATACACGATCACCGGCCTCTCCGGGCTGTAGGTCGTCTGAATCTCCTTCTGACATTTCTCACACGCACGTTTGAAGAGTGTGCGCGGGTTTCTGAATTTCAACCGGTCTGCGTGGCGCTGATCTGGGCAGCGACGTGGAATTGGCAGCCCAATCTCGCGATAAAATCTGAGTTCTTGTGGGATGATCTTGAATGGCTTTCCTGTTTTCTCACAGGGAATTATATTATCGAGAATATTATCTTCAATGTCATTAATGTCATCTGGAATGTCTTTAGCCGATATGTCTTGTTTTTGTTCTGTTGTAATTTCTTCCTGCAATCGCCAACCATTCTTTTGAACTTCTTTATCACTTAATGGGAAGTACTGTTGCGCTTCAGAAATGTTGTAGCCAAATGGGGAAAGTTCGATAGGGAAAAACTCTCCCCATTCACCACCTTGTTTCATATGTTCAATAATTCTGGGTACAAGTTTTTCATACCCTTCCTTAGAATATTGTTTGTTAAAAATGCAGTACTGCGCTTTCCTCATACTTACACAGCCAAAGAGATTCTGGCAGTTGTTCATGCAAAGGTCACAGTAAAAGAGGTCACTTCCTGTATAGCTATTTAAGTTGAATGCGGAATGGAATGGAGTGGGAAAGCACTCGCAGCTCTCGTAAGCGAATTCGCCGCTTACATATGTGCAATCCAATGAATCCTTCATCTGAAATCCGATTGTATTCGTGCAATCTTTTGCCTGTGAAAGCTCGTAACAATTGATGCAATTCTGGGTGTCTGTGAGGAAATCGCCAGTGGAATCAACCACTCTTCCATGCTTGCGTATGTATGGATACACGGAATCATTTAGTAGATCTTGAAATTGCTGCTTACACGCCTGGAGGTTCTTGTAGGAAGAAATAGGGAATTCTTTACGCTTCTTAAAATACTCGTTTTTCGTGTATTGTTTATTGGCAATGTAGTACTGCTTGTTTCTCAGGCCCCAACACATGAAGCAATCAGAGCAGCCCCTGCAATCTCTAAGAAATGCACTGTCACGGCATTGTGACGAGAAGAATATGAAGCTGGAATTGTAAATCTTGTTCGAAAATATAGATTCGTACGTTCTCTCACATTCATCAATCAAGAAATTATCAAAACAGTCGCGGCTTCGCTCTATCCAAATTCCATAGCAGCTGTCTCGATTGTAGTCAGCGGAGAATAGAAGGTAACAGTTCTTCAGATAAGAGACATTGTTTGTGTAGTCACTATTCTCATTATGCTCTTGCTGAAGAGACATTCTGGGGACAGTTTGTTGAAGTTCCTTAAACTGTTCAAAGAAGGTCCTGGAAAAATCAAAGTCTCTCCCATATTCAAAGGGATCCCATTTGTCACCCCACCATTCATTCTTTTCGTAAATTACATAACCATTATCAGGCGGATGGATGGAAATAATTTCTTTCCCGGTCAAGTCACACTTACGATTGTAGAGTGACTTTTCATTTCGGTGGGCTAATCGGCGTTGAAGTCGGCAGTCTGTGCACAGAGTCGGAGGTGAGATAAGCTCTGTTTTGTTATTAAACGTAGGAGAGACACTTTCAAAGAATTTTTCATCACGTGAGGTGATTTCGAACGAGGAGCCGCAGCTGGTACACGTTTTTTCCATCAGAGAGCTCAGTATACCTCTTTCAGATAGCATTCCTCACAATAAACTGTTAAGGATTTATCTGTGTCAAACGTTGTCTCCATATCCTTCCCACATTTGTCGCAGTCTCTCTTCAATAATTTTCTCGGATTGGTGAACGCCATTCTTCTTTTATGTCGTTCATCAGGATGCAGACGCGGAACGGGTAGGTTCATTTTTCTGTAGAACAGCAGTTCCTGCTTTACGATGAGAAAGGGGCGATCTGTAGCTTCACAACGAATAGCCCAGTTGAGAATATCATCCGGAATATCTTTGATGTTATCTGGTAGTTGATTAGCTGGGATAATCTTTGTGACATTTGGAACTTCGTCTTTCGCATCTTTCCAGTTAAATCCTTTGCTTACTGTTTCCTCTTTTGAGAGGGGATAGTATTCCTGTGCTACAGTTTCGTTGTAACAGAAGGGCGAAAGTGAAACAGGAAAGAATTTTCCATGCTCATTGTCCTGTTTCATCTTCTCTATAATTTTTTTAACGAGTTCGAAATACTCTTCCTTGGAATATTGCTTATTGAGGATGCAATAATCCTTGTGTTTGAGTCCTATGCATCCAAAAAGGTGAGTTGAGTTATGACACATGTCGCAGTACGCACATCCGACGATGTCATAGCTTACGGAACATCCAAGGATCCGTTTTCCTCTATTGCACCCGTGACAGTCATATTGAAGTTCGCAGTTAAATGCGGGTTCATAGGCATCCTGACAATCTTGCATATGTCCTGCGTCATAACAGTACGCACAGTCTTTGGATTCAATCACGCCGAAGCTTGATCGAACATTCTCACAGTTGTACTGATAGTCTCCACTGCAATTGGTTGCATTTATATACAGATTTTGTCGATGGAATGTGTCCTTCCAAATTTGATGATATTTCTGCAGAAGCTCTTTATATGTTTTGTGCGATCCCAAATCAAGCTCAGCAATACGCTTTTTATATTCTTCTTCAGTCAGTTGCTCATTATTGATACAAAATCGTTTATGCCTCAGGTGAAAGCAAAGCAGACAATCTGTGCATGACTCGCAGTCATAACAGAAGAGTAGGTTGTTAGATTGATCTGCCAGAAAAGCATAAATGTTGTTTTGCATGCCAGAGGAGTATTGCGATTCGTAACAGAGGTTAGAGTCTTCCAGCTGATAACAATCGCAACAATCCTGACAGTTAATTATCCACTTGGAGTAGTAGGTATCTTCTGCCACGACATCCACGCAGAGATAACAATTCTTAGAATTCTCTGAATGACCAATATATTCACTGTTTTGATTATTCTTTCCAAAAAGAGAAATTCTGGGTACAGAGTTTTGTAGTTCTTGGAATTGTTCCAGAAAAGATCGGGAAAAATCAAATCCTTTTGCATAATTGCCAGAATTCCACTTATCACTCCACCAACAATTGCTGCAGTACACGGGGAAGAGTGCATCATTGGGGTACATTGAAATGAGATAATTGCTGCATAAGTCACACTTTCGCTGGTAATACGTACGTTCATTGCGACGTGAGAGCCTGCGTTGCTGGCGGCAATCTGGGCAAAGCGTGGGAGTGGGGATTGAGTTAAGCTCTGGTGAAGAAGCGGTTAGTTTTTGAAAGAATCCTTCATCCTGCTTTGTTATTTCAAAGCCTGCGGAGCATTGTGGACAGGTTTTTTGCATCGGAGGAAGTATACAACATTGTCTGGACCGCAGATGGCGCAGATGCCGCTGATTTCGCAGATGACAAGTAACAAGCTTTGTGCAAGAAATCTGTGTCATCTGCGTAATCAGCGCCTGCCTGCCGGCAGGCAGGTAATCTGCGGTTCAGACAAGGGAGCCTCAATAAACTTTCTTAAGGTAGCATTCTTCACAATAAACTGTTTCGGGTCTCTCCGGTGCAAAAGTAGACTCCAATTCTTTACCACACTTATCACAATTCCTCTTCCAAAGCTTGCGCGGATTTCTCCACTCAAGCCTTTTATTATGTCGTTCGTCAGGATGAAAATGTGGAACGGGTAGTTTCATGCGCCGGTAGAACGCAAGTTCCTGTGAGACAATACGGAAGGGCCTATCCGTCTTCTCGCACTTGATAGCCCAATTTAAAATATCATCTGGAATATCTTCGATTCGCTCTGGTAATCGCTCACCGGGAATTATCTTGTCGGCATTTTTCAGTTCATCTTCTTCCTTTTTCCATGTCCATCCTTTGGTTTCCACTTCTTCTTTTGTTAGAGGAAAGCATTCCTGTGCAAGCGTCTCATTGTAGGCAAATGGGCTTAAGGAAATTGGGAAGAACTCTCCCCATTCACTGTGATTGAGCATAAGTTCAATGATTTTGGGGACAAGTTCATTGTACTGCTCTTTAGTGTATTGTTTATTGAGGATGCAGAATTCTTTATTCTGTAGAGCAATACATCCGAAGCAGTTAGAACAATTCATACACAAACTGCAGTACGCTATATCATAAGTGCTATTCCAGCAGCGTTCAGAGAAGAGGAGACGCATAGCACCCAGTATGCTTGCCCCCTCATAGCACAGTTCACTTGTAGTAATTCCCGTGAAATCATAACAATCCTTGAGCTTTTCCGGTCCATTAATAATGTACTTACAATCTTCTAAGTCAAAACTGTCGTAACATTCCTGGCAGTTCTTAGCATCGCTCAGGGAATCACCTGTGCAACTTTCGCAGTTAATAAGTTGAGCGTATTTGTGCGGATGTTTGAGACGAATT
>JBDRFD010000081.1:0-13734 GCA_043819035.1 Patescibacteria group bacterium
CGATTTTAATGGTTTCGTCACTTCTAAGTATGAAATTAGCTTGAGGATGGTCGCTTGTATTACTGAGTTCATCATTCACATAGATTTCTAAGGATGCAGTTGCGCCATCGAGGGGATTAACCAAGATCGAATGGTTACCGACCGGAGTAACAGAAATAGTTTGTGTCTGGTGGCGTCCGACCACTGTAATACTATTAGGTTTTATGAGTGTCCATTCCGCGTAAATGTTATCAACGGGACCAATTTGTTCAATGATAATCTTCCCCAAACCACTTTCTTCAACAACGGCGCCTGTACCGCTATCGGGATTGTCCACTGTGTCACCTGTTGCAGCGTAAAGAGGTGATCCTTGGAGAATCAGTGTGCATAAACTGAGAATTGCGAGAGTATGACGTTTCATAAGAGTGGGGTGAAGTACGTGAGCGGTATTTTCACTGTTTTATGCATAGTTTGCAATGGAATAGGTAAGGAAAGCGTGTGTTAAATGGATGAATGGTTGGATGGCTCTAAAGAGGCAACGAATCTGAGATTCGCTTGCCTGCCTGCCGGTCAGGCAGGCGAACCATCAAACCATTTAGCCATTTAACACAACAAACTAAGATTGAGTTGTATTGTCATCCGTCAAAGCAGTATGTGCAGTACACACACTGCCAGGACGGAACCCTTCCCCGTACTGTTCGTTGTTATGCCGTTTGAACGCGTACGAATCGTCTTCGGAGAATCGAGATGGCAAGAGTGGAAACGCACACCAAGAGAGCTACAAAGAGAATATCAGCTCTCATTCCTGTCTGTGGGAGGAGGGTGATACCTACTTCCTTTGTGAGTACTTCCTCGAGGATTCCGGCTTCCAGAAGTCCCTCTCCGGATATACGAGCAGTCATTGCAATACGATCACCTAAAGCAAGATTTTCATTTGCTGTGAGCGTGAAGGTAGTTGACCACCGGCGTCCGGCAAAAATCTGCGGGATCTCCCAGACAATCAGATTATCTTTCAGTTTTCCTTCGTTGTGAATGTTGCCGATTGATCCCTGTGTAAGATCAAATTGAACAGAAACAATGAGATCTTCGGCGGTACGCTTATCCAAATTCTGTATGGTGAGTGTGTAGTACACGGTTCCTCCGGGAAGTACTTCACTTTGGTTGGTGCCAAGGGAGACATCCAGCAATTTTACGGGCACTACTTCTTCTGGCTTCTCCTCAACTTCACCAACTGTGAGTGGTTCCCTGCAGTCGTAAACGCCGTGAAAGAAGAGTGACTGGTTCGGGTCAAGCAACCGGCTTTGCTTGCGCGGTGTTCTACAACCGTTTTTGTGTGCAAATTCAGCCGTGAAGTAGAGAGGTGGAACGCTATTAAAGCCTGCTGGCGTCTCACCTGTATAGGTGACTGAGTCGGCCCCTTTAAGTGTGAATGATTGCCCGGGAGGATCGCTGGTCACCATGATGGTTCCAAAGAAGCGATGAGTAATAACTATGCGGACGGAAGAGCCTTCACGGACTGTAAATGACAGGTGAGAACCTTCCTCTTTGCGGATTACTTGATTGTCGCGATAGACGACGATCGTCGTACGTGCTTTGTGAGGAGGAGTCACTTTTAAACCGTATGTGCCACCAATTACCGGTTTAACTGTTTTAAGATATTCACCCCTGCTATCTGTGATAGTTTCACCAGAAGGTGTAGAGAGTATCCACGTAGCGAGCTGGTTCGTGTTACTTACCTGTTGAATCTGCATCGTTCCCCCTGCAGCAGAGACATGTATTGTGAGGAAGAGTCCGAACAGGATTCCGCTCAACAGACAGAGAAAGCGCGAAAGGTACTGCACTTATTCGTTAGGGGAAGAGTAAAGGGGAGCATTAAATCACAATGCACACGCAATGTCAACGATTCGTCAATATCTATTTTATGGCTTTCTTAAGCCCATTATTCCACACTTCATGCAGTGAATCGAGCTTATCCGAGAGTAATAAAGTATTATTGTGGGAAATATCAAGTGTGGGGGAATCGGTTGACTCTCCAAGTGGAAGGAGTGTGACACCCAGATGCCCGGCGATCTTGCCGACAGCCTCTTCATTATCTGGATTTACTTCTATCACAAAGCCGCCGGTTTCGGAGAAGAGAAGTGTGTCAGGGCGCAATGAACTTTGCAGTGCCGAGAGATCGACACTAATTCCAATGTCTCCACCAACTTTGCGTTGAGGAAGTGTCATCTCGAATAGTGTCATAAGAAGGCCACCATTCGAAATGTCGTGGCATGCGTTTAGGAGTCCTTCTTCAATCAGATGTGTGACCAGTGCTATCTGCAGAGAGACTTCTTTAAGATCAGGTACGGGAATATTCTTGCCAAGAATTGTATTGCGAGGGGCACCTGAAATATTTTCGAGAATCTCGTAGTACCCGGATCCGCCACATTCATCTTTACGTTTACCGATAAGGAAGAGTTTCGAGCCGGCCTTTTTAAGTTGCATCGTTATTGCCTTACGTGCATCAGATATTATTCCAACACAACAAACAATTGCGGTAGGATCGATGCTTCGACTACGCTCAGCACTGGTTGAACTTCCATCTGCCTGCCCGTTGTAGAAACTAACATTGCCAGAGACAACTGGAACATTTTCGCCCTCAACATCTACTCCTTTTGTAGCGTCAACAATCCCACGCACTGCCTCCTCAAATTGCCACAATTGTTCTGGTATTTCTGGATTTCCGAAGTTTAAACAGTCAGTCACAGCTCTTGGTGACGCACCAACCGCAGTAACGTTTCGCATGGATTCGACTGAAGCATTGAGTCCTTCGAGATAGGGAGATATACGACCGTAGCGTCCATTCCCGTCACCTGCGACGGCGACTCCTCGCCACTTCTCTTCGTCTGTCAGATCCCATCCGGGGTGCATGCCGACATGGACGAAACTCTCCAGGTCTTGCAGTGGTGCGATCACTCCGGCATCTGCCTCACCAGGTTCAATGATTGTATTTCCGATCACGTTCTTATCGTAGTGTTTGGTGATGGGAGAAGTGGACGCGTAATTGGGGTGTACGATCATGTGTTTGAAGATGTCAGTGATGGTTGTTTTGAACGTCGAAGGTCCAACGTCTAACGTCTCCTTTTCGTCGTTAGAAGTTGGACGTTGGACCGAAATTTCTTCACCAACACAACATATTTCAGGTTCGATGAAATCAACATCAATCTTTTTCGTTGGACGTGCGTACTGCAGACCACATGTGATGTCGAGTGCCTTTGCTTCAACGACCGTCTGACCTTTATGCGTGAGTCTATACACTCCACCCTCTGTTACTTTCCCTGCAAGACTTGCCCGAGCGTTTTCGGCAATGCTTGGGAGGTCCCAGTCTTCATTATAGTGTTTGAGGATGTGCTGCGTAAGATCCGGATGGCAGATCCAACAGAAACGTTCCTGTGTTTCAGCGCATGCAATAACTTCTGCAGGTAAGTCTGGAATCGAGACGTGTACTTTATCTAAATCTACATCAGCTCCAAATCCTTGATCAGCCACTTGTTCAACCGATGCACAGACCACACCGCCAGCTCCGAGATCCTTGAAGGAAACCTTGTCCAATTTTTTAGCTTCTGCTAGCCAATCAAAGAGTGCATAGGTCGATGCTAGCAAATGACGCTCGAGGAACGGATTGGGCTCCTGCACGGCTCCGGTGTTCTGTTCTTCATCGTCTGCTTCGAGAGTGGTGCTCGCAAAGGATGCTCCTCCAAATCCCGAGCGGTCGGTGGGTTTGCCAACGTAGATAATATCGTATCCAACTTTGCCTGCCTCTTTTGGAACATAGCTGTGTATCACCTCATCTTCTCTCACAATCCCAAGTGCAATAGCGTTCACCAGGCAGTTTGAGTTGTAGGACGAGTCAAAAAAGGTATCACCGCCGAGGTTTGGGATCCCAAGCGGGTTTCCGTACCCCGCAATCCCGCGAGCGACTTCCGAGGCGATCGTTTTACTTTCCTCCGTTTTTAAATCTCCAAGCCTGAGTAAATCCAGGCACCCGACAATGCGGGCTCCCATGCAGACAACATCACGGACAACGCCTCCGATTCCAGTCGCTGCACCTTCGAAGGGAACAATTTGCGACGGATGATTGTGTGATTCATGACTAATCACCAGTCCCCAGCGCCTGCCATTCGGTCCATCGGTAATTGCAACGATGCCACTGTCTTCCCCTGGGCCGAGGATGATGTGCTTACCGGATGTTGGAAAGTTTTTCAGAAATCTGGATGATGATTTGTAACTGCAATGTTCTGAACCCTGAATGCCCCAGATCACAGCTTCGACCAATGTAGGATCACGCCCGAGCATTTCTGAGATCTTTCGTGCCTCTTCCACAGTTAATACTATTTGATATTTTTGCAGCGTACTCAAAACATCCGCATCGGACATCTCGGAAAAGGGGAGAGAGGTGACCGATGATTGTTTCTTGGCACTCATGAGTGCCATCAGTATTGCAGTAAGATACGTTCTGTGAAAATCTTTTACACGCTATTTTAAGATTCTTCATCTACTCCACTAGTACTTGTCATACTTGCTTGAAAATCTTCCATCTGACTCACAATACTTTCTGGAAGCGGCTCTGGTTCAGAACGAACTGGTGAATCAGGTGGAAGAGGGCTGGCGCCTGGGATGAATTCGAGTCCTGACATAATACTTCGACTTTATGACGATCACTTAGGTTACGCAATACCCTTTTCTCTGATGATGTGTGTCTCCTCACGATAGCCAGACATAACTAGAACACTGAAGATTTGATCACTAAAACGCTGCTGTGGTCCCCGGATAGAACAATTCACTGCTACACCGTGATCATTATAAATAATTACTCTGCATCCGATATCATCCCCTGTTTCAATACTTGCTACCGGTATAGCATTCTTGCAATCTGCCTGCAGCATGCGGTCGTGGAATGTCATAGAAGACTGAACAGTATACTTTACAATTCCCTCACGATGCAAGTGTCATTCTGCTAATATCGTGGTCTGTGAAACTATCGCTTCCATCATCACTCGCTCAGCATCGTATTCTCGGTGGTGCGATGGTCTTGGCTTCAATGCAATTTGGAGCATCGGTCATGGGGCTTATCCGTGACCGTGTTCTTGCTCAAACATTTCCTGGACTTGATGTGGTGGATGTCTACATTGCCGCATTCCGCCCTAGCGACCTTCTGTTTCAGGTGATGATTATGGCCGGATTCTCGGTCACTCTCGTACCGCTTTTAGCGCAGTACAAAGCCAAAAACGAAGTATTGAAAATGTCAGACCTTTTAAGTGGGGTGATCACAGTTGCCGCACTAGTATTTGGGGTTATAGCATTGATTGCCGCAATCTTCTTCCCGCAGATCGCACCGGCCTTCGTGCAGTTTGAAGGGAACGGTAAAGAGCTTTACGTGCAGTTCGCACGCATCGCACTGCTCACAAACTTCCTCTTTGTCTTCGGAAATGCATTCGGGCAGTATCTGATCACCATTCAGCGTTACTGGATCTACGGTTTAACGCCCATCTTCTACACATTGGGAACAATACTGGGAACTCTGTACCTCACTCCGTTTTTTGGCCCCTTCGGCCCTATTTACGGGACGCTTGGTGGTGCAATTGTGTATGTGATTTTGCGTTTAGTGGGAATTAGCAGAGCAGGTTTCAAGCCTCGTCTCATATTCTGGCACCCCGATATACCGGAACTCATTCGTTTGATGATCCCAAGAATGGTCGCGCTTGGCGCACTGCAACTGGAGCTCTTGTTGTTTGATCGTGTTGCGTCCGGACTTGCGACAGGATCGGTAACTATTAATGCGTATTCAAGAAACTTCCAAGCGGTTGCTGTTGGTGTGGTAGGAATAGCGCTTGCACAGTCGGCGTTCTCATTACTCAGTCAGGCCGCAGCAAAGAAGGAGGTAGAACGGTTCTGGATATACCTAAAGAAGGGGATGAGGATTTTGATAGTGTTGACTATTCCCGGGGCAATTGCGCTTGCGTTCCTTGCGCCGGTTGCTGCGTGGCTTGTACATCTCTCTGCAGTACTTCCTGTCTTCTCAATCTGCTTAACACTATATGCAATCAGCATTCCGTTCGAGAGCATCAATCACTTGCTTCTCAGATCGTTCTACGCACTCAAACACACCGTGACACCTGCCATTTTGAGCGTGATGAATGGAATTATTGCCATTGCAGTCGCATGGTATCTCTCTCCAAAATATGGCGTATACAGCTTGGCTCTTGGTTTTATGGTTGGGCAGGTGGTGGAGATGGTTGGGTTGGGGTTATTGTTGCCGAGGAGGGTGAGGAGGCTTCGGAATGTGTGATATTTGCACGTATCGTGCCGAAGGTTCTCATAAAGTATTCGCCTACTTGTACTGAGCGAATTGAACTATTCGTGCTGATAGTACCTCCAATATTTCACTGTTTGAAAAGTATTTGCGCAAATACTTAAATACTTCAATGCGCGAACTGGCGATCTTCATTCAATGATTTGCGCAAATGTTTGAATGATAATTCGTGCGTCGAATGCAAGAAGATGAGGGTGTTTACATAGGTACCTTTCGTGCGAAAGGTTCATTAAGAGCCAAGTAGTTGCGCAACTGCTTAACTAATAATAGTTCAGCTATTTGCGCCGGTTGTTGATACTTAAACATTTGTTCAAATATATGCTTATTAACAATAAATTGTGCAAATACTCAACTAAGCTATTTGGCTTATGGTAGCCAAATTGTCTGTACCATGATTAAAAGGATTAAAAAGATGGACAAAGGCGATCGCGATCGCCGTGGTGGACAGGATTAATCCTGATAATCCTTTAATCATGCCTTCGCCCTGAGCTCAGGCCGAAGGGTAAATCTTATTTCCAGACAATACGGTTCAGACAACGTTCATCAATAAAGAATCTCAAAGCTCTTATATCCTTCCTCCACGGTTTCTTCTCTTCGAACGCGTTCTACCTTCGCCGCTGGCGAACCGTGGTGACACCACTCTTCGAATTCGAGGAGCGCCAGATCTTCTCCCTCCGCGAAAATATTCACAGAACCATCCTCCATATTGCGTACCCAGCCCCTTACATTCAGTTCGTGAGCTTTCTTCACAGCCCCGGCTCGGAGGAAAACCCCCTGAACATGGCCGGTTATTGTGATACGGAAGGCTGCCATTATTATTCGAGAACTCTTTCAATTTCTCGCATCAAACTGGCTTTAAGTGTTTCTACATCATCGCAAAGAAGCATTGTCTGAGGAACATTTTCGAGCCAATGGCGAAGTTTGGGATCAGCGTCTGCTGGGAGTGAATCAACTGCCTGCCTCAAAACTGCACGCGAAGCTCGGACGTCCTTAGGGTCAACTAAACCATATGGTAAACAGTCTACATACTTAACAGCAGTATCTTGTATTTTCAATCGAAGGGTATGCCAGAGTTCCGGGTCATCTGGGCTCAATTGCGCATCAGCTAGTTTGCTCTCGGCAATAAGGACACATTCAGCGAATGATTTATCACCAAAGTCATATACTTCAGGATCTTGGCCATCAGGTGGTTGGCAAAGGCGTTTCATTTCTTCTGCACCTGCGTAAAGTCCAATTCAACCGGCGTCTCTCTATCAAATATCAATACCATCACCGTGAGTTTTCCTTTATTCACATCCACAGAATCAATTGTTCCATCGTAGTTCTTGAACGGACCATCGATGATAACTACAAGGTCGCCAACCTGGAAGTCGCTCTTGAACTTGGCTTCCTGCTCACCGACCCGCAATTCAATCACACCGAATTCTTCGGGGGTCACAGGCACCGGAATGTTTCCGGAACCAACGAAGCCTGTGACGTTGGGTGTATTACGCACCAGGTACCAACTCTCATCGGTTACCATCATGTCCACCAGCACATAACCGGGGAAGAGCTTCTTCTCTTCTTCTGTCGGTTCACCCTTTTTGAATGTCAGCTGCTTCTCCTTGGGGACGCGCACGTCGAAGATGTAATCCCTCATACCCATAGATTCAATTCGCTGATCGAGTGATTCTTTCACACTATCTTCGTAACCTGCGTAAGTATGAATAACATACCAGTTTCGTCCGGCATTCGGATCTTGTTTGCCCATAAGTTAGAACGTGAGGGAAAGAAGCATCTTGACGACCTGGGAGAGCCCAAAGTCCACTATGCCAAAGGCCGCAGAGGTGACTGCGCAGAAGACGATTACAATAATTGATAGACGAATGGCCTGTTGACGCGTAGGCCACCGCACGTGGTGCAGTTCTTCGATTGCTTCGTGGATGTAATCAGTGACGATAGAAAGCATAGCGTAGTATTCTTGTGAAAAAACCCCGTAAGGGGACGAATACTAGTTTAGCTTGGAATTGGGCTTGTGCAAGTTTTTTCTTCGATAAACAACATGCTGCGCTCTCAACAATCAACACGCTCCCCCGCACCAGAGCGATCAAACGCACTCGGTGCGGGGTCGCTTTCAACAATCAACAGTTGATAGTTGAAAGCGAAGCGTGTTGCAAGTCCGCCGAAGGCGGACGTGTTGTTAGTTGATTAGAGTCCATAATCCGGCGGCTCCAGCGCATGAATCTTGCTAATCGGGAGAGCTACAAACCAGACCTTTCCTTTTATATCATCTTCTGGAACGTAGGGTGGGGTGAAGCTTCGCGAGTCCAGGCTACCTTGTCGATTATCTCCAAGAAGAAAGTAGTTTCCTTCGGGAACTGTGTAGCTCACTTCACTCTTATTACCGGTGCTGGGAGGATGTTGATAGGTGTATCCTGCATTGCGTTCATTTAAGTAAGGTTCGAGCATTTCATTTTCTTCCGTCGAGCCACTGGGTTTCAAGTATACGAGTCCGTTGCGAATGAATACTTCGTCACCCGGAAGACCGATTACACGCTTTACGTAGTGCTTTGTATGATTATTAGGCGGGCGAAAGACGACTACATCACCTCGCTCGGGTTCTCCTAACTGATATGCGAGCTTATTGATAATGATATACTGCTTGTTCTCAAGCGTATCAATCATTGAACTTCCTTCCACTTGGAATGGAGAAACGAGGAAGGTCCGGATGAAGCCCACAATCGCCACGATAATGACGATGTTGAGAACAACATCGAAAATGTGGAACCAGAGACTGTGTTTGCGAGCTGACATCCTTCGCATTTTATTGAATTTCTGGTCGAAAGTACAGACTGGATGGTTGGATGGCTGGATGGTTCTAAAGTGGCAACGAATTTGAAATTCGCTTGCGAACCATCCAACCATACAACCATCCAACTATGTATCCATCCATGGTACACTCTTAATGATGCCCAACCTCAATACCTTTCTATTTAGTCGCCACCTCGATGATGACGAGGAAGTGACCGAAATTGTGCATAAGCACTGGATATTCGGGGTCAAACACCTTATCTGGCCGAGTATATCTTTTTTAGCGGCGTGGTTTATCCTCTATTTGGCGCCGTTTTTGGTAATCTTCTATATTGCAGTAATTTGGGCGATTGCTTCGCTGGTTTGGTGGCTTCGGAATTTCTTCGATTACTATCTGGATGCCTGGATCATTACGAGCAAAGGAATTATTGATGTTGCGTGGCATGGGTGGTTTCACAGGGAGTCCACACGTGTGCTGTATAGTGATATTCAGGGCATAAGTTACGAGATACAGGGGGTGCTCAGTACGTTACTGCGATATGGGAAAGTAAGTGTAGAGAAGATCTCGACCGGAAATGTGGTGACATTGAATTATATCGCAAAGCCACGGAGGGTTGAGTCGATCATTTTAGGAAATATGGAGCTCTATTTGCATTCTAAGAATTTGAAAGATGCCAAACATGTCCAAGAACTGCTTGGGGAGCTGGTAGCCCAGCAAGTGCAGTTGCAAGGTTTAGGTGTGGGAGTGGAAGTGAAATATGAAGATGATGAAGATTACGAAGATGACTCATGACACTTTTATTTATCATTATCGTTACGCTGGCAGTTCTGATGCTTGTGTATATGGTGTGGTCTCTGCGAAACGGAAGACGAAAGCTTTCTTCTCAGGCTCATAAAAAGATCATGGCTCTTTGGTTTGCGATGGAACAGATGCATGATCCGGTGCGTAAAGTGATGGAGGCGGATGCGATATTCGATCGTGCGCTAAAAGAACTGGGGTACGAAGGAGTACTTGGTGACAAGCTCAAAGCGGCGGGGCCACACATTTCAAATCTTGATGCTGTGTGGAGCGCACATAAATTACGTAACCGCTTGGCTCATGAGCCCGGAGGAGCGGTAAGTGACTCTGAAGTAAAAGGGGCGCTGAGTGCATTTAAGAAGGCGCTCAAGAGCTTTTCCTAGTACACTGAGTTTGTGAAGCCCTCACTCGTCATTATCGGCCTAGGCAACCCGGGAGCATCGTACGAGAAGACACGGCACAACACCGGCTTTCAGGCTGCTGATGTGTTGGCGGAAGAATTTGGAGAAGGGGATCTTGCCCCGAACCGAGCGAGCGAAGCGAGTTCTGGTGCGGGGTGGAAGGAGAAAACAAAGTTCAATGCATTCGTTATGGAAGGGCGTATCGTTACTGTTCCAGTTTTGATAGCGAAGCCTCTCACGTACATGAATCGATCAGGGGAAGCGGCGAAGAAGATGATTGATTTCTATGATTTAGATCCGCGTTCGCAGATACTGATTCTTTGTGACGATATCGATCTTGAACTCGGGGAAACTCGACTGCGTGATAAAGGAGGACCTGGTACGCATAATGGATTAAAGTCTCTCGTTGATGTCTTTGGTGAGGACTTCCCAAGACTGCGCATTGGAATTGGAGCACAACCTGCAGGTGAAGACCTTTCGAACTGGGTGCTCAGCGCGCCTTCAAAGGAGGAAGCAGAGAAGATTCAGGAGGCGGTAAAGACGGTTCCGGAGATGGTGAAGGAGTTTGTGCTAGGCAACAGTTAACATTTAACAGTTAACAACTATATTAATGAGCAACATGGATTTCATGCAGCCAGCATTTGTCCGGTTGCGACAGCATAAATGAAATGACTTCTGCGAGGTCATCAGGTTCTGTATAGCTCTCTAATGGTCTTTTGGTATCTCCTGCCTTATTGAACAAATCTGTGTTTACACCTCCTTGATACATTCCAGCCACTTTTATGTTTGTTTCCTTGAGATCGGCTTTGAGCACATCAGTAAAACCACGCACGCCATATTTGCTGGCAGAATATGCTGCAAAACCCGGCCTTGCCAAAATACCAGCGATAGAAGAGATATTAATAATTGCTGCCTCTGGGCTACTTTTTAGTGTTGGAAGAAGAAGTTTTGTGAATAGTATTAATCCTGTGAGATTTGTCTGAATAATGTCATCAATAAGTTCCTCATCCATTTCTTCCAGCGGCATAAGCTTGTGAATTATGCCAGCGTTGTTTATTAGGATGTCGATTCCAGAGAAGTCCTTTAGTATTTGATCGACTGTTTCCTTTCTTTGGTCTGAATCTTTGATATCACAAACATAGATATGGGCAACATCAGCTCCAATTTCATCTGCAGTTGTTTTAAGTTTCTCTTCATTACGTGCGACCAGAGCAAGCTTCACTCCTTTCTTAGAAAGCTTGAGTGCAATCTGCTTTCCGATTCCGTCGTTACCGCCGGTGATAACTGCAACCTTATCTTTAAGGGATTTCATAGAGATCAATTGTATCAAATGCGTGGTAATAAATATAGGTTAACAACCACAGCAGCGACGCCGCGTCGCTGCTGCTAAGCCTGTAATAAACAATCAACCGAGGAGGGAATACCTCACTCGGTCAATTGTTAACTGTTAACTGTTAATTGTTAACTGTTATTTAGTAGAAGAAGAGTTTCCTCCCAAACAGCCATCCACCGCTCATTCCTATGGCGATTATGTTCGTCCAGATGAGGAGAGGCAGAGAGTAAGGGCTCTCGCTTCCTCCACGTGCGTGCGGACGGATCGTGCTGTCGCTATCGCTTAGCGAACCGAGGAATCCACCAAGTCCTGTTTGTGGCAGGTACTCGATAACGGAGATGTTCTCGACGTCAGACGGAGAGCCGCCGATGTCCGGACTGCGTACGATCACGGAGTTAGAGATCGTCTGACCATGGCGCATCGTTTGCGCAATGCGGACACGGTAGCGAATCACACGCGTGGCATTCGGCCCAAGAGCTGGGACGTTCCAGCGAATGGTGTTGCCAAGAACGTTTCCTCCTGCCGCATCTTCCACTGTGAAGCTTCCGGCTGTGAAGGAGTCTTCCACTTCGATGTCAGATGCGGTGTACTGTGAGGTATTGCGGATCGTGAGCGTGTACGTCGCGATACTGCCCGGTTGGACTTCTCTGCGGTCCACGCTCTTGTCTATGCTCAGTGTTGCAGGTCCATCGAATGGTGGTGGAGGAGGTGGGATGATTCCACCGATGACACGGGTGTTTTCAGTGTCCTCTTCATCACCAACACGTGCTCGCAGCCTCAATGTGCTGTCTTCCTCCGCTGAGGTGCGGACGCGAACGCGCAGCACGAGTGTCTCGCAGCTGTCGCCGTTCAAATCGAAGTTTTCCCAGAGTATTTCATCATCGTCTTCTTCGTCACCACCGTCGGAAGCTGAGAGGAAGCTCGTATCGCTATCGATGAAGGCTGTAACATCTACTTCAGTATCATCTTCTGCTTCGTTGCATACTCGGATGTTGTAGGTGAGTACCTCACCAATGTCGACCGGATCTGGCGTGTCATCAGTGATGTTGATCGTAACATCACCCTCTTCCGTCGTTCCACCGTCGTCGACGCGCGTATCTTCCGTATCCGAAAGGTTATCGACGATCGCTGTCGCACGGAGTATTTCGTTATCATTCGCATCACAGCTCGTTTTCACGGTGGCAGTGCGCGTCAGGGTGCTGCCGGCTGGCACGGTCATACCGGTCCAGCGAACGATGCCGTTCGAGTGAGTCCCGCCATTCCCCGCTGATACGAATGTTGTATCGTTATCGAGGGAGAGCACCGCTTCGATGTTGGTTGCTGCGGTTTGGCTACTGAGGTTCGTGATCCGTACGTTGTAGTTATACGTCTGGCACGGTTCCACAGGGTCAACGGAGTCGTCGAGCGTGAGGGTGAGTTGCGTACCGGTCCCGGTCCCGCCTCCTTGAACTGTGGTTGTGTCTGTTGCCTGTTGATCTTGAACGAACGCATAGTTGGTAAGGACTGTTCCGTCAGCAGTAGAGTTATTAACACGTACGGTAAGTGTCAGAGTCTTGTTTGCACCGGCTGAAATGCTCAGGCCCGACCATGTAACAATACCGTTACTGTGGATTCCACTGTTTGATGCAGTGAGGAAGCTGGTATTCATGGGAAGGCTATCTGTCGCCGTGACATTCATTGCGTTCACTGCCGAAGTATTGGTAACCGTAATGGTGTATATGGACGTGTCACCGGCATGCACAGTGGTTTTGTTATCCGTCTTCGAGATGGTGAAGGTTGGTTGAACGGGACACTGCACCGTGGTACTCACTGTCTGACTCGTGTTATTCGAAGAATTTGGATCAGTGGAAGAAGTAGAAACAGTTGTGGTGTTCTGTATCACAGCATTACACGTAGCAGTGGATGGCACATTGAATGCAACTGAGAAGCTCTTTGTACCGCCGTTAGCCAGTGTTACGTTGTCACAGAGGATATCTGTACCTTGCTGAATACAAGAGGCATCGGATGCTCCGGCATTGAACGTTAGTCCTGCAGGGATTGGATCAGCTGCCACGACATTGTTGGCAGTATCAGGACCTGC
>JBDRFD010000082.1:0-10722 GCA_043819035.1 Patescibacteria group bacterium
ATTCCATTTATGCCACGGCATCTCGAGCTCATCGAGTGGGATGTCATCGAGCGATACAACTGTTTCGAGTTTCTTTCCTTTCCTTAGAAGCAACTTAGCAAGTGACTTTAGTTTCTTCCTTACGGCAAATAAGAGCACACCTGCCGCCAAAGAACTTCCTACCAATACTGCTTTTCCACTCTTTGTTTGCGTAAACGTCATGAGTTTGCATTCGTCAGTGCAGTTCTTCTCGCCATCGCACTCTTCTCCTTTCTCTTTATTCCCGTTCCCACATTCTCCTTCATTCTCACATGTCCGATTACATCCGTCTCCGCTTTGAGTATTTCCGTCATCACATTCTTCGTCCTTTTCTTTCATGCCATTGCCGCAGACAGGCAATCGGCAATAACTGGGGCACTCATCATCGTCAAAGAGATTACCGTCATCACATTGTTCTCTGCCTTCTCTTGCTCCATCGCCGCATACGGGAAGCAAGCAATCATTTGGGCACTCATCAAAATTTTCTTTGTTTCCGTCGTCACATTCTTCCGTTCCTTCCTTCTTCTTATTTCCACAAATCGGGAGTCGGCAATTATTCGGGCATTCATCAAAATTATTACGATTCCCATCATCGCACTCTTCCCCGTTCTGCTGATAACCATCTCCGCAAATAGCCATCTTGCACGCATTGGTACATGAATCCGTATTTATCTGATTACCATCATCACACTCCTCACCATTATGAATAATATTATCCCCACAATCAGCACGCCTGCATTGATTAGAACAGGCATCCGTATTAATTTGATTACCATCGTCACACTCCTCACCAATTTGCACAAGTCCATCTCCGCAACGAACAAGTTTGCAAGCATTTGAACATGCGTCGTCATCAATGCGATTGGCGTCATCACAATCTTCTTTTCCTTCCCTGGTTCCATCACCACATACCGGTGCGTTGCAATCGCTCGGGCAATTATCGTAGTCATTATTATTTCCATCGTCACACTCTTCTCTTCCCTCACGAATTCCATTCCCGCAGTACGATAGCTGACAATTGGTCGGACATTCATCTGTATTGATGTGATTGCCATCATCGCACTGTTCGATTCCTTCTTTAATGCCATCTCCACATACCGCGTATTTGCAGTCATTTGGGCACCCGTCAAAATTGTTATCATTTCCATCATCACATTCCTCTCCGGTTTCTTTCTTTCCGTTTCCGCATTCCAGTGAAGAAGACGCAGGCGGAGGCGCTGCATGAACAGGTGGTGATTCGTCTTCTGCATCATCATCGTCATCATCATCCGAAGAAGACTCCTCAGCCGGAGGAATAAGATTATCATTACCATCATCTTCCTCTTCGCATTCATCAAGGAATTTCCATACACATCCACCTGAGCACTTCTCTTCCGATTCACAGACAGGAGCTTCGCAGACTTCGCCGCACGTTTCTTCTACAAATTGAACTTCCGTTGTCAGCTGTCCCGTGATCGAATCGATTGTATACACTTCGATCGTACGTGGCTCACATTCCTCACCATTGAACGGCGATATTGTACCATCACCGCAATATAGGATTGTGCAATAACGCGTACAGCGACTTAAGCCATTAAAACGCCCAGCATCGCATTCTTCATCTGGATTGATTATCCCATCTCCACAATTGGGAGGGGCTACCGGATCCTCTTCTTCCTCTTCCCCCGTGTCCTCTCTTAATGGACATCCGTCTGTTCCATACGGAAGACCGATACACTCTACCTGCGCCGTCAAAGTGCTCGAATTCAATGGAATAAACACAATAAACACCAACCCGAGCACAGCCATTGCCGCACTCAGGACACATGTTCGTAGAAGTGTATTTTGGTTCATAGTTCGATTTATGCACTTTAATAAATCCTGTTATTATAGCATTATTCTCTGTTTTGTTCCCTGCATTATACTTGCTTATATTACTAATATATTTCTTAGTATAAGTTACACACCAAATCAGCCAATACATTTTCTCAATAACAGTACATAAAATAGTCACAAGTCTTTACACAGGTCGCATGTACAGGTCGACATGTATTTTCTTTGCTGACGAAGATCATGGCTTCTGTAATTTAGACCTGCGACGTGTGACTTGTGGCATGAGACCGGCCTTATATGGAGAAATAAATAGACTAAAGTTTTTATTAATTCAGTATGATCGTCTCTTTGCCGCTACTCCTGTGCCACAGTTGAGTCTCCTTCCGTATACATCGGATTCTTGATTGGTAACATTGCCTGAATTTGATTTTCTCCCTCCAATTTCTCCAAAGCCTGAGCCTTTGCCACCTGCATTTTTAGCACTTCCTCTTCCAAAAGCAAATATGACCTTTCACGCTCAAGGGTCCTGAGCATGTATCCTTTAGTCGCATTTGCGTTTTGATGAAATAGAATCAGGAGTGCCAGTACCAAAATTATCGAACCAATAGAAACCATCAGAAGCATGGTGCTCTGATTGACCAGACGACCGAGTGAAGACCTCTGGGTTACTGATGATGTGGAAAGAAATGGCACGGGTTGGTCGGAGTATAGCATAGATTAGGAAAGCGCTTTTTCGCTAGTTCGCTTGTTCGGTTATACTTTCAGTTCTCTGTCGGACCAACAAGCGAACAAGCCAACAGGCGAATCGCACGTAATTTTGCACTCCTGGCACGAGGATTCTCCTCAACTTCCTGATCCGAAGGTACAACCGGTTTTTTTGTAAGAACTTCGAATGCCGCCTCCTGCGAAACTGCGCCTGTCACCGGATCTTTCTCTGAAGTTGCAAGAGTTCGAAATGCCTGCTTGACCATACGATCTTCTAATGAATGAAAACTGATAACTCCCATACGTCCTCCTTCTTTCAATAACATTGGACCTTCTCTCAATAATATCTGCAATGAACCCATCTCATTGTTAACTGCAATACGCAAAGCCTGAAAAACTTGAGGAAGCATTGTTTTTGCTCTGAATCCAACAGCTTTTTCCACACATTCCTTAAGTTCAAAAGTTGTTTTTACACTTTCTGCTTCCTTAAGAGTACGTGCGAGTTTTCTACCCGACTTTAGCTCACCATACGTCCAAAATATTTTGGCCAGCCCCTGCTCATCCAGAGATGCAATTAATTGCGAGGCTGGCATTCCATTGGTTCGATCGAATCGCATATCGAGCGGAGCATCTTCCCGGAAAGTAAATCCCCTCTCTGGATCATCGATATGCGGCGAACTTAAACCTAGGTCCGCAAAGAGAATATCTGCTTCTGGAATATCAAACGATGTGAGATCTCTAAAGTTGCCTGAAATGAACGTCACCTGTTTTCCGTATTCACTCAAATTCTCTTTGGCTTGTTGCAAGTTTGCTTCGTCAGTTTCTATACCTATCAATCTTCCATAAGGTCCTATGGCCTCCAAGAAACTCTTTGCATGCCCTCCCAGTCCAAGCGTTACATCCAGTACAACTTCTCCTTTCTTCGGATCAAGAAGATTCATTACTTCGCTGTGAAGGACCGGCGTGTGGTGCATTTCTTAAGTTTACTGATCACGGCTTAGACCTCAAATATTCCCTCTTGCTTAAGGATGTGTACATTTCTTTGTATACATATTTTATACATCTAATACGTAACAAAGTGCCTTTACCTAATCACCTAGCCCCTAACCCCTAAAACCTAGCTTATTGGCTTATACAAGGACTAATATGCCCATTGACATCTTAAATGTAGCAAGTATCATATATGACTTTGTTTAGACGCCTTTCCATGATCATCGGCTGTTTTTTGAGTGCTTGCGTGCTTAGCGCTGCAATGCCCGGTCCAACAGCTGCAGCTCCTTCTCCCCTCTTCGAAAGAACCGGATTTTTGCAATGGGAACCGCAAGTCGGTGATTCAATGATGATTGATACCATGAACAATTTCGGATACCTCATCCACAATGATGGACGCTTCTATCGCTTTGCGCTTGTAACAGGCCAGCGCAAGTTCGTCTGTTACATCGGGCGCTGCTACAACGCCGCTACTCCCAACTGGACTTGGCGTGCAATGAGCAAGGAAATCAAAGGTGATCGCGTCACCTTTGGTCCTACAGGAAGATTCATCCGTCTGTTTAAGGACGGTGAAACCAATACCGCGTATGGCATCCATGAGTACTTGTACGAAGATCGCATCTTCGAAAGCCCCGGCCGCTACGGATCTATGGGATGCATCGTCGTGCGCTCGCCTGTGATGGACCTCGTCGAGAGGACTTTTGATGTGAATGAAGGAGACTTCGAAGTGATCTCGCAACATGGATTGGATGATGCGTTGTTTGTGTGGAAATAACACAAAGTTAATAGTGAATAGTGAAAAGTGCCTGCCTGCCGGTAGGCAGGAATAGTCGAAATCTGAAAGAATACTTAGCACTTTTAACTATTAACTTTTAATTATTCACTTCTTTACCAAACATAAGGAACTAACTTCCACAGTGTCTTTTCTGAGTACTCCTTATACCCCTCAAGCTCCTTCTGCAACGTCCTATCTTCCAGCTCAGTCCTCAGAATAAAAAGGAGAAGAATGGCTCCCGCAGGAATGAGCGCCCAGTAGGAGCCTAGAATGAACGCAAAACAGATTTGTGCCGGGATGATGCCGCTGTATCCCGGGTGACGGACATACTTATATGGCCCAGTGGTACACACCTGATGCTCTCTATCCTTTTGAATGCGCACATAGGTCGCAAAGTAGTTATTTGCGAGCATAGCCCACAGGACGAGAAGCATGGAAGCTGTAAGCACGATGTACGAAACAACATAAGCATACACAGGCAACGCAGGAGACCAGTGAAAACGGGCCGCGTCCAGTACTCCTACAATCAGCATCGCAAGCATCAGTAATCCAAAGATCATCATCACAATTCTATCCCACAGCTTCACTCCCTTTCCCGGTTTCACACGTTCCATCATGAGCTCGCGTCTTGCGTTAAAAAGAAAGATGAGGAAGATAGTCACCACAATGAAATATCCAAAGAGCACCCATCCCTGCCAGTAATCCCAAGTCCCGGCAATCCAAAAGATGATCACACCCGTCATGATCGTTTTGAAGATTCCACGGGCAACGAGCAGGGCGTAGGTTTTGTTGCTGATAGCAGAAGCAGTATTCATAGTGTCATGGTGAGCTCGGCGAACCATGACACATGTTGTCATCCTTCGCCGAGCTCAGGATGACAATTTTTATTCTGGCGGAGAGGGAGGGATTCGAACCCTCGAACCGGTTGCCCGGTCAACACATTAGCAGTGTGTCCCATTCGACCACTCTGGCACCTCTCCTTAATTTCAACTGAAGAATAATGAATGAGCTTATTCACCCTCCGTAGCTCTGACGAGCAGAGCGAGGAGGAGCAAAGGAGGGCGACCACTCTGGCACCTCTCCGTGCTTGAAGTATACAACAAATTTCAATCGCTTAAATGTGCTTATCTTGAAGTTTTTTGAGTTACAATTGACGCAATTATCCTACTTTTTATGGACAACCAAGACCCTACCAAAAATTGACCTGCACGGGGACAATCCTCCGCGAAGGTCAACTACCCCATACGGAAGACCACTCATCTATTCCTAATCGCGTTTTGAGCTCATCGAATTGCATTTTATATCTATCTCTTGATGAATGAACGTGCTCGCATTCTTCGTCTAAAATAAATTTCATTTCCTCTCTACATTCAAGCTGGGACCGCAAGATCTCCTCAAACCCCGAGAGGCCATTGGGATACACAATCAAGAGCTTGTGTTCATCGAATTGCACCTCCCGAGTCAATTCCGGATGGAGAACCACAATTCCTGTGCATCCATCATTCGTAAGCAGATCCTGGTAGTCGCATAAAATGCTTTGAAGAACCGGCGCATCAATGTGTTCTCTGTATAAATCCTCATGGCCACTCTCATTACTCCTCATCTTGTGACTAGTTTCGAGAACAACGTCGACAATCTCCCCCAGCGGCTCTGTGAGTTTTAGAAAAAGCTCAAAAAGCTTCGCACGTGTTTCACTCGCCATAAGCACAGGAATAACTGTGCCTTGTTCCTTATCTCTATATGCATCATGCCGATATCCTCTACTTGGAACAACTTGAAGATCATATGGAGGACGTACGGCTTCCGTCAGTTCGAAATCTCCATATCGTGACATCCCCAAATGAGCCTCCAGTTCTTCTTCTGTTAAACCATCAAAGCAGCTGCGATCGTGTTGATCAAACCCATCGCGTATCAATTGGCCGAAGAGCTTCTGAAGATGACCCATAAGTCACACTTTTTATCACCAAATATATATTCGATCAATGCCAATTGCTTAACTCTTTCTCCTCTCCGGTATCAACTTCATCAGCTCAAGCACCAAGAAGCTCAGGAGCGCTATTATAAGAATCTCACCCCATTTCAATACAGTTAAGGTCGTCAGGTGAAATACCATATTTAGCGGTGTATAGAGCAACACAAAGTGAAGTAGTATGGGAACAGCTGCAGCGCCGACGAGCCATCGGTTTGAAAATATTCCTATCTTCCACAACGGCTTCTTCGAACGCACTGTGAAGGCAAGCAGGAGTTCTAAGATGATGGCGAGTGTAAATGTTGCAGTACGTGCTTCAATAAACGGTATACCCGAGCTCAGTTGCCAGAGATAGAAAAGGAAGGCTATGCTGAATGTCCAGAGCGCCGTAATCACCAAGCGGCCACACTCACCTGACAGCAGGTGCTCTCTGGACGGTCGTGGAGGACGATTCATGATGTCGGTCTCCGCTTTTTCCATGCCAAGTGCAAGCGCAGGGAGCCCGTCGGTCATCAGGTTGATCCAGAGGATGTGAATGGGCAAATACGGAAGTGGCATACCGATCACGAGCACCGTCATAATGAGGATGAGCTCAGCGGAGTTGGCACGGAGTAAATACAGAATGAACTTTCGGATGTTGTCGTAGATTCTACGCCCCTCCTGGATAGCATTAACAATCGTCGAATAGTGATCATCTGCCAGAACGATGGACGCTGCCTCACGTGCAACTTCTGTGCCATTGCGCCCCATTGCAATACCGACGTGAGAACCTTTTAGAGCCGGTGCATCATTCACTCCGTCACCGGACATCGCCACGATCTCCCCCATGCTCTGCAGTGCTTCGAGGATCTTGAGTTTATGAGACGGCGAGACGCGCGCGAAGATAGATGTAGTTTTCAATTGCATCTTTAGCTCCTTTTTATCCAACGTCACCATTTCATCTCCCATCATCGCAT
Organism: Patescibacteria group bacterium; assembly: GCA_043819035.1. Lineage (GTDB taxonomy): Bacteria > Patescibacteriota > Gracilibacteria > Peribacterales > Peribacteraceae > UBA2144. The sequence continues at coordinate 7,226 of JBDRFD010000082.1, forward strand.
CACCTTCGATTCCCACCTGCAGGGCAATCGCTTTTGCCGTCACAATGTTATCACCTGTAATAAGAATGGTGCGAATTCCCGCATTCTTTGCATCCTGAATCGCTTCCTTCACTCCTTCGCACGGGGGATCCTCGAGTGCAACGAGACCGAGAAACTTCACCCTTCCTTTTTCCTTGATGGCAGCAGCAAGTACACGCAGACCTTTTCTGGCAAATTCATCATTCTGATTCAAAACTTCTTTTTCCTTCACATCATCGCACATCTTCACAATTACTTCAGGAGCGCCTTTGAGGAAATACTGCTGACCGTGGCGCGTCATCATGTATTTATCTTCGGATGAGAACGGCACTTCCTCCTTATCTATATTGAGCCGCTCAACACCAAGTTTGCGCGCGAAGCCCAATAGTCCGATTTCCGTCGGATCTCCGAGCTTCGGCCACTTTGCACGGTTACAGGAAGCAAGAACCAGAGCCATCAATTCCTTCGTCCCCTCTTTGCCTCCTCCACCAGTCCATGTTTCTTTAACCTCCATTCGATTCTCTGTGATCGTTCCGGTTTTATCCGCACAGATGACTGTGACGCTGCCGAGAGTTTCCAATGAGTCCAAACGTCGAACTAATGCTTTTTTCTTTACCATGCGTCTCACTCCCAATGCCAAACAAACAGTGACTACAGCAGGAAGGCCTTCCGGAACTGCAGAGACGGCTAAGCTAACCGCAACCAGGAGAATGCTCAAAAAGGACATACCCTTTAGGTATCCAATTCCAAGAACTACAAAACATAAGACAAGAACAACTGCACCCAGAAGTTTCCCTAACTGTTTCATTCGTTTCTGTAGCGGCGTCTGAGGGAACTCTATCTCCGACACCAGCTTCGCAATCTTTCCGATTTCTGTTTGTAGTCCAATCGTTGTCACCACGTACTCACCGGAACCGCGTGTCACAAGCGTCCCGCGGAAGACCATGTTCTCCTGCTCCGCGAGTGGTTTTTTCCCGCGCACAACTCTCACAGCTTTTGAAACTGCCTCGTGTTCCCCCGTTAAGCTTGATTCATTGCAGCGCAGATGTGACTCCGTGACGATGCGTCCATCAGCAGAAATCATATCTCCTGCTTCGATGATGATGATATCCCCCGGAACGAGCTCACGTGATTCAATGATCTTCTCTCCTCCATTTCGACGTACACGTACATGGGGAGATGTGAGCTTCTGAAGCATCTTGATCGCTTCCTCCGCTTTGTATTCCTGCACAAATCCCAAAACTGCATTGAGAATGAGGATCACACCTATGACGATCGCATTCAGAAAGCTTTCAAATGAGAGTACATGTCCTTCCAGAAATGGAGTCGCAATAGAAAGCCCCAACGCTCCTATTAGGATATAGACCAAGATGTCATTAAACTGGTTTACAAAGAGTAAGAGTAACGAACGCTTTTTGTGTGGCAGTTCATTGAAGCCAAACTCCGTACGCTTCTTATTTATATCTGTCGTCTTTAATCCGTCCAAGGTGGTCCCGAGACGCTTCAAGACTTCGTCCGCTGTCAGGTTGGCGTACATGGGTCTCAGTGTATCTCAGGTAGCAACCTGCTTCTAGCTTTAACAAGATCTTTAAAGGTGATAGGTGTTATGTGAAATCCTTCGACTCGTGCTCCGCTATGCTACGCACTCGCTCAGGACAAGTAGGTTTAGGGAACAGGTGTTGAGGTTATAAAGGTCATAAACAACCCATTCCCCAATAACCTTTTCCCCAAACCTATCACCTATAACCTTTAACCTTATATTGAATACTATAACATCCAAATACTCATTGCTATTCACACATGCCTCGACGGATTCTTCAAATACGCATTACTCGCAAACGCCATCGTCAAATAAGGCTTCGCCTCATCCGTATAATCCGCATCAAAATGCAGATCCTTATCCAGCCATAACCTCGTAAATTCAGACACATCCACCGCTCCGTCATAACCATTACTCTGATTCTGCACCTGACCGCTCTTCATAATCTTATACGTCCAATGCAGGTGCGGTCCTGTTGCCGTGCCACTCTGACCGCTTAAACCTATGGGATCTCCCTGATACACATCCTGTCCATTTGAAACAGATACGGAAGAAAGATGCGCCATCACACTCTTGCGCTTCTCGTGCGTGATGACAACGTAGAGCCCATATCCACTGTCTCCATCATCGACAACGCTTGCTACTCCGTCATGAGGAGCATAAACGGTAGTACCGACACTACAACCAAAATCAATACCGTTGTGGCCGCTGTAACCATACGCAGAATAAACATCCGGGTTCTGCCCGAAACCCTGTGTGACCAAAGGAGTGTCTTTAATTGGAGAGAAAATCATAGGTGTATTGTAAATGAACGCTACGGCATTCTTCCATCATTTTCTCTAACCCATACCGCATCGTTCACGTAGCAGCTGTGCAAGCTGTTCCAGAGTAACCTGTCTGGCAAATTGTAGATATACAACAAGACCTGCGTCTTCTTCCGGCAACTGCGACAAGATATCTTCATCTGGTTCAGCTGCATAATGTACTTCACTTACAATGCTCGTTGTTCTTGGAAGCATCGGAAATTCAGACCGTACACGATATACAAAAACAGCAGTTTGATGAACATTTCCATTTGTATTACCACAGATCCCAGAAATCGTAGTATTAGTTGGTACCTTTTCAATATCAACATCAAAAGTCTCGGATGCTATCCTGCATAACTCACGCAGCACTCCAGCTACCTCAAATTGTTTTGGCTCATGCATAGCTGGCTAAGCTTAAAGCATAATCATCTTTAGTCAAGTTTATATAACAACTCTTGTATTCAATCATTCTTCTATTGAGCTGCTCGATGTATTGCCATACGAACACAGTTAGCCATATGGCTCACACTCGCCAAAGCCTGTCCCTCATCAATAACTACTGTTGCATCAGTATTCAATTCGATACCAAATCTTTTATTTAACAAGGGGATCAATTTGGCAACTTGTTCCGGAGTTGTACCAATACTTACAAGAGTTGTGTTCACCGCCACCTTTGCCTTCGGTACTCCTGTAACAGCCACGACATCTTCGCAGATGCCATCTAAAATCTCTGATTGTGATAATTCAGTTTCCATATAGGAGTGGAAACATATACTTTTCAAACCGGAAGTCAAGGATTTATATTTTCTATTGAAATCGTTTCTTTATTTCAATTAAGAGAAAACAACAAGATTGGTACCCACAATATTTATGCAAATTAAAAGCACTTTATCCACTAAAGCAACTTTCAAGTAATCTCTTAGTTGACAACTATACCATAAAGTGAGAGATTTGCCGTTCTTCTCACTTCTTCTCATGTCCTCTTCCTCCTCCTCGGATCAAAGGATAACTAGTCAAAATAAATGAAACAAAGCAAGGTCAAATCATTGGATATTGTCACTCTATGGGTAGGTTACAGAGAATTACTTCTTTGCCCTGATTTTCCCTATGAAAACAATAACAAATGTCCAAGC
>JBDRFD010000083.1:0-17289 GCA_043819035.1 Patescibacteria group bacterium
GCTTGGACATTTGTTATTGTTTTCATAGGGAAAATCAGGGCAAAGAAGTAATTCTCTGTAACCTACCCATAGAGTGACAATATCCAATGATTTGACCTTGCTTTGTTTCATTTATTTTGACTAGTTATCCTTTGATCCGAGCTTACATTCTTGGCTTCGTGGAGCGGAAATCTAATATTGACTTATAGGGCTAATAAGGTATTATATTCCGGCTGTCTCCGTCATCCCTCCTTAAGGAGTGGAACCAGGTAATCCTGATGAATACGGCGAGAGAACAGCACCAGCAATTCAGGGTTTTTGTCCTCTTTTTACTTCAGGCAAGAGCCCTGTTTGCATTTGTGAAGATTGGAAGAGGGTTTATTGAGTTTTATTAGACCTTGTAAGGTTTATTGGGTTTGTAATGTTCATTGGGTTTATTATGTTTCTTATTAACACTTGGCACCAACATAACTTAATAAACCTAATAACCCAATCAACCTAATCAACCCAATGAGCCCAATAAACCTTCTTAAAGGACTACCATCTTCAACAACCATTCTCCCCAAAGAATCGTCACTAATGTTCCGATTGCTAAAAATGGTCCGAAGGCGATGCGGTCGCGGCGAGTGACCTTCCCTGTCATAAGACCTATCAATGCAATGAATGCCCCGACGATGTACGCAACGACAATCGCAACGAGCGTGCGCTGCCAATCACCGAGCATCAGCCCGATACCGGCTGCCAGAATTATGTCACCGCTCCCGACCCACGCGCCTTTGCTTGCAATCCATTGGACTGCGAAGAATCCTGCTGCGAGAACGGGTGCCAGAATAGTGAGTGTGCCTGTGAACCAGGCGAAGAGGAGTGCGAGGAGAACGAAAGGGATGTTTAAGAGATCCGGAATTCCCTGAATTTGCGCATCAATAAATGCCATCAAAAACAAGAGCCACAAAAGTACTGCAAGCAGTAACGCAACAACAGAGCTTTCTGGAACCTGCACTACGGCAATCACAAAAAGGATTCCTGTTGCAAGTTCAACAAACGGATACTGAATGGAAATCTTCTTTTTACAGAACCTGCACCGCCCACGCAGAAGAATGTAACTAAGCACTGGGATCAGATCGCCTGCAGGAAGCTGTGCTTTGCATTTGGGGCATTGTGAACGCCCAATGATCTTCTTGTCCCTAGGAAGACGCAATATCAAAACATTCCCGAAGCTGCCAAACGTGAGCCCGAGTACGAAAAAGAAAATAACAAGGGGGTCTGTGAATTGCATTGGATGGATTTTAGCATGAAATTGATCGCGCTGGTTCGCTTGTTAGCTGGTTCGCTTTTGTTTGTGCATTACCAAACAAGAAAACAGACTATAAAACTGACCAGTTAGGTGAACTAACAAGCGAACAAACGAACCAGCCTCCAAGATAAATCATACTGTCTTACACAACCGCATTTTTTCTCTTACGTATTACAGTTGCTCCCCCAAGCGCAGCAACCGCCGCCAACCACATCCCCACTCCGGAATCCGGCAAGTTCTCGTCACTTGCAACCTGCTCGCGTTCCATCCCTTCCCATTCCTGTTCCCACTGTTCACTGGAATCTGGCGCAGGGGGAGTTACTTCTATATCAAACAAATTCTGTTCAGGCGGCACTTCCGGTTCAGGCTCAACAACAAGGTCTGCAATGTCTTCCTCGCTGAGCTGCTCTTCGAACTGCTTCGCACGCTCTGCAATATTATCAAATGCTTCGGTCCCTACATTCAATCCCGGTTGATCCTCATCAGCCGCAAATCGGTCCCTTATTTCATTGTTCCGTGAAGCCTGACGCTCCACCTGGCGATCAAATTGGTCAGTGTTATCCTGTGCGAAACGTGCGCTGGTTTGCGTGTCATTCCAGAACACATCAACGTATGCGCTAAGCTTAGGAGCCGCTTCCTGGTATCCAACGTAAAGTCCGTATGCCAATGTAGCACCTATCACAGCACCGACGAGTTGCTTGAAGAGAGGTGAGCGAAGTGGGTTTTTCATGAAATTATTTAAATGTTTCGTATTAGTATAGCAGAATTCCCGTTTCTTTCCAATCATCCATCTATTACTTTCCGTCGTAAGCTGCTTTTAAACTCCTCCGGTTTATACGCCGAAAGGCACTCTACCCGGCAGGGAAAGCTCCCCTTGTCAATCCCAGGAGGCAGTTCCTGATCATATCCCAGAAGAATCAGCCCCGGTTTAATTTTTCTAATTGGCTGAAAATAATCTTCGCTGTCGCCGAGAAGAACGCGAGCTTGTGGAAATGCTTTCTCAACTGCATGCTTTCGCTCTTCCTGACTTTGAACCGGATAATATCCTTTCACACGCTTAACCGTTTCATCCAGGCCAATAACCACCCACAACTCACCGCGCTGCTGCGCTTCATTTAAGAGGAACTTGTGGCCGGGGTGGAGATTGTCGAAGGTGCCGAATACTAGTACCTTTTGCTTAATCATAATCAAATGGAGGCAAGCCTAAAAACTAACAATAGGATATAGGTGATAGGTTATAGGTGATAGGTTTGGGGGATAGGTGTTCAGGTTTAAGGTTATTACTTGCAACCCGTTCCCTCATTCCCTGTTCCCCAAACCTAATAACCTATCACCTAATCCCTTTTTAAGGTTATCGTGTAACAAGATCCACCACATACACCCTCTTCTCATCAACCACATACAAACGCAGCTGTTCCGGATCAACATACAAATCTACCAGGTTGCCAATCTGATCTCCCTTAAGAATGTACTGACGAAGGTAGGCTGATTCACCGGTTCCACCGCCATCAGTGGCGACAACGACGCGGGATCCCACGGGATCTAAGAGGTACAAGTTACCATCCTCCGGCGCTTTGTAGATTTTGGAAACATTCTGAAGAGCTCCTTCCGGAAGGTGGCGGATTGTGAATGGCCGTACTTCCCCGCGGAAGAGTTTTACAATTTCCCCTCCTTCTTTAAGGATATATACATTGCCGTCAATCGTAATATCTAGCCCTCCGGAAAGATTACCATTGATGTTATATTCCGCAGGCGCACCATACCGATTACTCAAACGTTCATACTTGTAGATCTGATTATTCTCGGGGGAAAGGACATATAGGAATCTCAGATACGTTGCCACTGCTTTCCCCGCAATCCACCCCGCGGGATCTTCCGTCTTCATGGATGTCGCCTGGCCGGAGATAATCTCGATAATGCTGTTACCCGATGTTTGGAAGAGAAGCGTCTGCATGCGCTCAAAGTTCGCACCATCGGTAATCAATTCTTCTTCCGAAAGGCGATCCGGCTCATCCACAATATTATTGATCACACGATAAAGATCCTGTCTGTCGTAAACCACAAGTTCGCCACCCGCCAGACCGATCATCCCGATCGCGGCAATGTTCGGATTTTTGGTCGCCAGATTTACCGGAGGACCAAGTGATGGACGGATAATGTTGTTAATCTCTTCATTCTTCATTCGAATACGATCGAGCAGGTCAAGCGCCTCTATGCGGAAGAGTCCGCTTTCGTTATCCATAACTTGCATAGCGCGCTCTTTCGCCCGCTCTAAGATGGCATTGGCTGATTCCACATCACCCGTGAGATACCGATTCTCCGCCGTACGAATATCTTCATCAATTTGCTGAACCAATGCTTCGAGTTCCGCACGATTCTGACTGCGCTGCGTGGTGGTTGTAAGATTCCCAATAGCCCAGATCACCAGAAAGAGTGCTACAAAACCCGCAACAATCAGGAGGTGTGCCTTCTTCTTACGCTTGGGATTCTTCAGATCGGCAAAAAGAGTGCCTGGTACAGATCGGGCTTTTTTGGTCCACCCGGAAGAAGAAACAACCGACCATCCTTTCCCGAGCACTGATGTAAAGAACCCCGCAACCCCCGAAAGATCCGGCATTGGTATACGATGACCGCTCTTCTTTTTGCGATCGGCACGCGGGATGAGCGGCTTTACCTTTTCCCCGGTAGCCGCGCGGCCATCCACCCGAAGAACAGAAAGCGCCGCTTTCTCCTTTTCCGCTTCCAGTGCCATCTCTACTTCATCGATTAATTGATCCCCGCGCTGCGCGAACTTTGCCAGTTGCGCCGGAGTGAGAGAGCGCAGGAGTCTCTGTGAACTCAGGACAAGCACATCCCGCGGTTCAATCGGGCCACTCGCAATGTGAACGAACGCGGGCAGAGCTTTGCCACGCGAGTATTCCGTGATTTGACTCGCCTGTCCTCCACGAACAATGTACGCCTCGGCGCGACCGGCGTGGGAGACATGAAACGTATCGTCCTTCCCCGCGATGGCAATGATCGCATGAATGTCATCTATTGTCTTGGATATGATGAGACCTTTGAGGAGCCCGTTGATTTCCTTTAATGTGCCATCAAGACGCTCACTTGCGTCGCCTTCTGTTTCCAATAGGGAGTGCTTGATAATGGTCTCACACTCTTTTTCGAGCGTCTTTGCTTCCGATGTAGATGCGCTGATATGCAAAAGCAGAACTACCTGCTCTTTTTGGTTCGACTTATAACTATGCGAAACCAACGTAAGCCCGCTGGCAGATTTCGTGTGCCCCGTCTGGACTGAGATGCCCATACAGGTGAAAAGGCTACATTGAGGAAGGGGAGAGAGCAAGATTTTCTGAAATAACGTCGCATTTCTGTGTTCAACTAATGAATGAACTTACTTCCTAGTCTTTAGATATCAACTTGAAGGCCTAAGGCCGCTTCTACAGCATCTCGTGCACTCATACATGCCTGATCTATATTTTCTTTGATTTGTTCAAGTAATTGTTCTGCTCTCACTTTTTTGCTCGTTAGGAAGGCCGGCGACAAGCTGCCTTAGTTTTGCCACAGCTCTTTCTGCCGCATCTACAGAACTGATTTCTTGTGCCAACCGCTCACTATAAGTAGCTATAGGAGAGTCCTTTTTCTCTTATTATTTTCAATGACAAGAAGATTATTGATGTTCTCAGAAGAGAATATTACATTTTTCTTGAGATATTTTTTGTTTATCTTAAGCCAAAATCTGGACATTGGAAACATATTCCACTTGCATATCCATTCACACTCCTCTACACTGGAAACATATTAATTCAATTCTTTAACTTAGAAACGTATGGAATCGGCAAAGAACCCCCGTACCCTCAATGAGGTGCGGAATAAGTGGCCCCAGAACGATGGGACCAAAGGAAGCGGAAACACATCGTCGCATAATTCACGGAGAAGGAGGAGGCCTCAGAATCGTTCTGCGTCCCCCTCCCAAAGTGCTCCTCCTGTTCGAGGCGCAAGCCCTCAAAGTCGAGTACAAGCTCAACAACAGACTCGCCCTCAGGGGGGAGGATTTCCTCTTCGGGTATATCCTCTTGGGGGTTTCGAGCAAATCGGTCGCAACTGCTTCGTGATCGAAGTGGATCAGGACATTTACCTGATCGACTTGGGATTGCAGTTTTCGGACGAAGGAATGCTGGGGATCGACTACTTGCTTCCGGACATTTCGTATCTTCGCGGGAAAGAGAAGCGCATTAAAGGCATTCTATTTACTCATGGCCATTTGGATCATATCGGAGCGGTTCAACACCTGCTTCCCAAACTTCATTTCCCACCGTGCTACGGGACGAAGCTCACGATGGCCTTCATCAAGAAGCGCCTGGATGAAGAGAAGCTCACATCGAAAGCAAACTTAAACGTCACGGAATACGGGAAGCGGTTTCGCCTCGGGAGAGTGGAAGTGGAATTTATTAAGGTGACACATAGTATTCCGGATTCAGCGGCCATCGCGGTGCACACACCATACGGAACCATTCTGCACACGGGAGACTTTAAGTTTGATTTGACTCCAACGACGGAGCTCCCAGCGGATTTTCAGCGACTAGCGCAGCATAAGGATGGAGTACTCGCAATCGTCGCGGACTCTACGAATGCCACCAAGCCCGGATTCAGTAAAAGTGAAGTGGAAATTTCGCAGACGCTCTATAACCTCATTCGCGATGCGAAGGGGCGCGTGATCATTTCCACATTCAGCTCACTACTAAATCGCATTCAGCAAGTTGTAGACCATGCACAACGATTCAATCGCAAAGTGTTCATCGCCGGACGCAGCATGGAAACCAATACGGAAATTGCACAGAACTTGGGGTATCTGAAAGCTCCACGGGGACTCATTCGTAAAACCGGTCCCTCAATGGACAAGCTGCCGGATAAAGAAGTGTTGATTATCACAACCGGAAGCCAGGGGGAAGCGATGGCGGGCCTCGCGCGCATCGGCCTGGGAACCCACCGGCATATCACTATCAAAAAAGGAGACACTGTGATCCTCAGCTCTAATCCGATTATCGGAAACGAGCGAGCGATCTCTAAGGTGATCAATAATCTCCATCTTCAGGGCGCCGTCGTTAAGACGAATGCAGAACTGGCTCTGCATACAACCGGACACGGCCATCAGGGTGACATACTTTTGATGCATCGCCTGGTGCGTGCCAAACACGTTATCCCCGAACATGGAGAACCGTATATGCGCGCAGCACACGCAACCCTCGCACGGCAAATCGGCTATCCCGAAAACAGAATTCATGAACTCACGAATGGAGAGATTCTCGAATTCGACGCAAAAGGAAATGCGAGACGCTCCAAACAAAAGCTAACGCTGCAAGATGTGATCATTGACGGCTATGGCACCGCAGGTGAAGGACAGCGTGTGATGGATGACCGCAAGATCATGAGCGCGAACGGTATGATCATCATTGCCTTGCGCGCTTACACCGATAGCATGCGCTTGGTTGGTGATCCGGATATTCTCTCGCGAGGACTCATCTACGGATCGGAGCAGACAGAAATCACCAAGGAAGCTGTGCAGATAGCCAAGAAGGCATATACCGAAGCACTTGACCGCGGCGATAAGGACAGGAAGGAGCTCAAACGCGCCGTGAGCGGAGCACTGTTTAGATACTTTGATCGGAAGCTCAATAGGAAGCCGATGGTTGTTCCTATTGTTGTAGAAGTTTAGAAATTGTCTGAATCACGGATTAAGCGGATTAAGCTGATTACACGGATTATTCTCTCAAAGCTTGTTTTCCATAAATGGAGATCCGTGTAATCCGTTGAATCTGTGCCTGCCTGCCGGCAGGCAGGTCATCCGTGATTCAGACAATGAGCGAAAATAAATTCCAGTACCCAAAATTCCATAGCATTATTTTTGACATATAAGTCATTGCTGAGTATTATTACCAGTTACTGAGGTTGCTCTACAGTTGCTGCTCTTTCACATCATCAATATGTGGATGAGCCGGAACGTATCCCATACGTTCCTCCCACCAACTTTCCCACCTGCTTCTTGCCCCACGCCTTGCGCGCCAGCGCTTAGGTGTATGGCAAACCCACCCCCCTTCTCCCGAAAGGAGAATCCGATGAAGAGTCGAACAATTTTTGGTCTTTTGGTCGTCGTTCTGAGCTTGAGCTTTGCCAAGCGAGGAGATGCTCAAACGGTTGAGCAGCTCAATGCCCAGGCAAACTTACAGATTTCGCTTGCAAACCTGGCGACTGCCGCGGGTAAGAACAACATCCAGGTCCAGATGGTCGAGGCTGAGGCAAAACTGATTGCTGCTCAGGCAACAATGGTTACGGCCATGGCCGGTGCCAACAAAACCAATGCCGAAGCGCTTCATAGCCTGGAACAGGCTCGCAGTTTGGTGTTGGATAACAGCCTGAAAAAGGCCGAGACCTTCTACGCAAAAAAAGCCGCCCACGACAACTACAAGACACTGGCTAAGCCACGAACAAGGCCAACCCCGGAGGCTCTGCTTCATTACAGTCAAGTTGCGTTGCCAATGCCGCTGGAGGAGGAAGATATTGACCGACTTAGTGGCAAAATCAATTGGCATCCGCTTCTTCTGGAAGAGAAGTTCTCCGAGGATCGGGAACAGCTTGATGCACTCTATGTCAGCCATCTGGATTACCCCAATGGCAGCCTAGAGGCCAAGGCACTCACCAAAAATATGACCACCATGCTTCGTACTATGGTTAAGGAAGTACCCGGGTACGAATATGTGAATGCAAAGAATTTCATTCGCAGTTTGGAATTAGAGTTCCAGCCTAAGCGCCAAGAACCGGGACGGACTCGAAGAGCTGGTGTTGACCAGCTCGCGTCTTTCGCACGATGATTGCGCTTATGGACACAACAAGCAGAACAAGAAATGAGTAAACCTCAGTGGCTTAGCCCTGTCCCCTACGTGGGGATGGGGCTATTGCTTCTAGCTATTGTCTGAATCACGGATTTAGCGGATTAAACGGATTACACGGATTATTATCTCAAAGCTTGTTCTCCATAAATGGAGATCCGTGAAATCCGTTGAATCTGTGTCATCCGTGATTCAGACAATTGAAGAAAACAACAAAAACTTGGTTAGATTTATACTACCCTCCCTACCACCTTCCACCCCTCATAAGGCGTTCGGCCTTCGCCCAGCTACGGACAGGCCATCTACATCTATTACTTTCCCGATTACTTTCCAATTTTCATATGGTGTCCATCGGCACTTGTAATGAATGTCTTTGCCGCGAATCGTCCACTCTGCTGATGTATCAACTGTAAATTTTGTCTCCCCGGTTTTTCCAAGTCGGAAGATTCTATTGGGATTCTCGAAACAGAGTTTTTGTATATTCGAATAATGGAATAATTGAATATTGGGGGCAGGGCAATTCGGATTCGGCCAGTCTCCAGATGCAACAGTGAGCAGAAGAGGTAGCATCGTCTCCACTCCGGGAACACCACTTGGAGCACTCAGTGCGTCATCGATTTTTTTCTCTTCGAACGTATGCGGCGCATGATCAGTTACGATGCAGTCAACGGTTCCATCTGCAATGCCATCCCAAAGAACCTGTTGTTCAGAGGGGGTACGAAGCGGGGGATTTATTTTTCCCAATGCCCCAAGTGTTTTGTAGTCATCTGTCGTGAGGAAAAGGTGATGTGGAGTGACTTCACAGGTTACATTCACATTTTGTTCCTTCGCTTCACGAACAAGTTCAATCCCCTGAGAAGTGGAAAGATGCGCAATATGCAGCTGTGTTCCGTATTTGGTAGCCAAATTGATAGCATCTTCAATGGCCTTTGCTTCCGCAGCACAAGGACGCATGAGCGAATGGTAGGAGACATCAGGCGTGTCATCCTTCGCCGAGCTCAGGATGACACTTTTAGCTTCTTCGTTAATCTCAGCATCCTCACAGTGCGCAACAAGTGGTACATTCAATTCTGCACAGACTTTAAATGCTTCCTCGATCACTTCCTGAGAAGCGCCTTGATCGCCCGTTGAGTGATCGAAAAAGACCTTCGCACCGGGGCAGCGCTTCCTGAGTTTTTCATCGTCCCAAAGTTTTTTTAATTCCTCCAAATGTTCCGGCTGTGTCACTCCAAAGAATAATCGGATATCGCAGTTGGTAATTTTTGACGCTCGTTCAACTTTATCTCTGAAAGCTTTAACTGAAGAAGTTGGAGGATTTGTATTTGGCATGTCACACACTGTGAAGACCCCACCGGCATTAGCCGCAGCAGACTCTGACTTCATATCTCCTTTATGTTCAAAACCGGGCTCGCGGAAGTGAACGTGGCAGTCGATCAGCCCCGGAAGTTGAAGAGCTGTTTCAGTCATCATGCTTTCCCAAGTAACATCGCAAGCAACGCCATGCGCAGCGGAACCCCGTTACGCGCCTGACGGAAGTAGGCGGCGTTTGGGAGGGAATCAACGTCCTCGGAAATCTCTCCGATGCGCGGAAGGGGATGCATCACCGTGACGCCTTTACCTTCCACATGTTTCGCTTCGAGTACGTACTTGAGCTTAAGCCGTTCAAACTCACTCTTATCTTCGAACCGCTCCTCCTGCACGCGCGTCATATAGATGATGTCTGCATCAAGCCCCGCCTCAAGTTCTTCCGTCTCTGTATATTCAATCCCTTTCTCCTTGAAGAAGCTTGTAACCTTAGGCGGCATCGTGAGTTCCTTTGGAGAAACGAGCGTGAACGTCACATCGTTGTAGAGCCCAAGTAGGAAACTGACGGAGTGCACCGTGCGTCCGAACTTCAGGTCACCGACCATTGCAATCCTGAGACCATCGAGTTTCCCTTTTTCTTTTTGAATCGTGTACAAATCGAGCAGTGCTTGTGTGGGGTGCTGCCCGGGGCCGTCTCCTGCATTGATGAACGGAACGGGACTCACCGCTGCGGCACGATCGGCGCTGCCTTGCTCCGGGTGACGCATCGCAATGATGTCCGCATACTGGCCGACAACTTTGATCGTGTCTTCAACCGTCTCCCCTTTATAGAGAGAACTAAACTGCCATCCATCGGCAGTGATGATGAAGCCACCCAAACGTTGCATAGCTGTTTCGAAGCTGAGACGCGTGCGTGTGCTTGGTTCGTAGAAAAGCGTTGCTAGGATCTTTCCTCGCAATAAATCATTCCCTCCTTTTCCCAGAACCTTCTCCATTTTCTCTGTCACCTTCAAAATACTGTCCGTATCTTCTCGCGAGAGTTGTTTTGTGGAAGTTAAGTGCTGGAAGGAGAGAGGCATTCTGTGGGGGAAGAGTATGACAAATTCTACCATCTGTCTAATAAGTTATGTGGGTAATTGACAAACCATCACTTAATCACTAAATCTGTATTAGCGTTGCTTGGCGCAACGTCTGCCCCTGGTGGCTCCTGTGGTTTTGCCCTTGCCACATGCTACCAGGGGCGCTTTTCTTTATTAATTCTTTGAAAAGTCCACACTCTTCATGCAAGATATACCTGTCTAAACGTGTTTTAGATAAAGCCCCCCCGACAGTAAAGGAACTATGCTGATCCTTGCTGTCGGAACCAATCCCTCCAGTGGGTGTGCGTAAGTGTTTGTAAGCCCTTGAGCGATGAGGCTTGCCAACCGAGCGATCTTCGGCGCTCCGCCCCCACTGGAGGGGGATTTTAATGTGTTTAACAGGCATTGTTTTGACAGACATCTAGTCCTGTATCACCATGAAACAAGCGATTGCTGGCTGGTCCCGGTGATCGTTAGTCCCCCCTTCGGTGGCCGAATTCTTCCGCCAATCTGGCGCAAGAGTTGAGCACACGCGCTGTCGAAGGGGGGCGTTTAAAAGTTCTACAAAAAAATTGACAGCATAGGATTTTGGAGTTTAATGCCCCAGTCCCCCCTGAGTCACTCTCAGGTGGGTGCGCCCTAGCAAATTTGTTGAGACGAATGTACAAAGGATTGTGCGAAGGCATCTTCTCACCCGGAGCAATCCGAAGGAGCTGATCCGCCCGAACCATCCACGATCGTCTCATATGCGCAATGGAGCGCGCCCCCCGATTCAGGGGGGACTTTTTTGTCTGGAACTAGGATTTTCATGATTGGAAGGATTACATGGCACATTGTCTGAACCACAGATTACACAGATTAAGGGATTACACAGATATATTGTATCCAAGTTTGTTGTTTCTAAAACAACAATCGGTGAAATCTGTGTAATCCGTGCAATCTGTGGTTCAGACAATGTAGCTCAGACAACACACAAGCGGTAAGATGCCTCCAATGTCCACCAAAAAAATTGCCACCTCCACCTTCTGGCAACTCGGGAGCCAAGTGACCATGGCAGCACTGAGTATTCTTACAGTGAAGTTTGTGGCGGTGGGCTTAAGTAAAGAGCTCGCCGGAAATTACAACTCTGCATATGGTTTTCTTCAGCTCTTTGGAATACTTGCTGATTTTGGTTTGTATGCAGTCGCGGTGCGCGAAGTGAGTCGCAGTGACAGGAAGGAAGATGTGCTTGGCGCACTTATTATTCTACGTTCTCTAATGCTCGTATTTTCACTTAGTATCGCCCTCATCTTTGTGTGGCTCATCCCTATGTGGAAAGGGACACCGCTTCCGTTGAGCGTAACGATCGCTTCGCTTGTTCCTTTCTTCACACTGCTCGCAGGAATTATCCGCACTGTGTTCCAGGTGAATTACAAAATGCACTTCGTCTTTATTGCAGAGGTTGCACAACGAATCCTGACCGTCATATTCATCGGACTCTTCATCCTCTTTGGAATTCGCGGAAGCCATGATCTGCACATTCTGCACCTCTTCCTCTTCATTGGTGGTATTGGCGCGTTCCTCCTCTTCTTCCTCTCGCTTACATATGGGAATCGGTTGATGAAAATACGACCACACTGGGATACAGACCTTTTGAAGCAACTTGCAAAATCTGCTGCGCCCTTTGGCATCGCTTTCCTCTGCATGGCGCTCTACCGGCAATTCGATGTGACATTAATTGCACTTTTGCGCCCGGACTTTGAACTGCAGAATGCTTACTACGGATTCGTCGTGCGTATGGCGGACATGGGATTTTTGATTCCAACATTTTTGCTGAACTCGACGCTTCCGATCCTGAGTGAACGTGATGCAAACGGAGAAGACACACGCTCACTGCTTGGAAAAACATTTTTGATAATCCTGATTCTCGGATCGATCTCTCTTCTCTTCTCTGTCCTCTGGTCACGTCCACTGATACAACTGCTTACAACTGATTCGTATTTAAGTACTCTTACTCGCCCGGGTTCAGACACCGCACTAAGGCTCCTTGGTCTTCCGATGTTTCTTAATGGTATCGTTATCTTTGGATTTTATGTGCTTCTCACTAAGCTGCAGTGGAAGCGACTTGTAGCCACCCTTCTTATCGGAGTCGTAATATCACTGGGGCTGAACTTCTGGCTGATTCCGCTTCATGGATTTGTTGGGGCTGCAACTGTATCAATAGTTGTGCATTTTTTCCTTGCAGTTTTCCTGCTGAAACACAGTTCAAAGGCAATGCCGTTTACTCTTCCAAATAAACAGATCGGCCAGTGGCTTCTTTTCTCACTGATACTTGGCGGGGGATTGTGGTTCGCACATCCTCTTTTAACCAGTGAGATCAGAACTCTTATCGGGCTTGTAATTGCAGCTCTCTTTATGGGAATTCTTGTTTGGATTACGGGATTGAAAAAGGTGCTTTTGTAGTTGTTTTTTTGTTTCTTAGGAGTCACTCCGTCAACGAACCTGCTCTTTTTTAGGATTTTCTCATTTTGACACTTGCGAAAATCACTGAATCACTCCGTCAACGAACCTACCTCTTTATTTTGTTGATATTTCTTCATTTAGACACTTGCGCAAATCACTGAATGAAGTTTATTCCACCCGGGTGCAATACCCCGCAGCTTTGCTGCGTTTCCATCCGAGACTGAAGGTAGAATGAGCGCATGAGTAAACTCATCCATAAGCAGCACAATGTTTCTTGTCTTCTCTACCGCTTTGTCTGTCCTGCCAAATACAGTAGGAAGGTCTTCAGCGAGATCGTGGAACAATCACTGAAGGAAATCTGCAACGACATCGAAGTTCGCTACGAAATCACGTTCGTGGGAATCGGTGCAGATGAAGATCATGTGCATTTCCTCGTGCAATCCGTTTCCGTGCAGTCACCCAAAAGAATCATTCAGGCAATTAAGAGTGCCACGGCAAGAGCATTGTTCAAACGTCATCCCGAGATCAAGAAAATTCTCTGGGGCACCGCCCTGTGGACCAGCGGTTACTATGTCAATACGGTAGGGAGGAAAAGCAATGAGGAATCCGTTCAATGCTACGTTCAGAACCAAGGAGGTACCTACAAACAGCTCCAGCGAAAAGAACTTATTGATCAGCTCGCTCTGTTCTAGTGAGACAGGGGATACCGCGTCAGCTCGCTGCGCGGTAGTTCATTTTTATCAAGACTGCGATTCTCTCATTATGAGATTTGCGCAAATCACTGAATAACAAAGTATTTGTTTTTTCTTATAAAAAACCCTGATTTTCCTTGTTTATGCATTTGCGCAAATCACTGAATGAAATTATGTTATTCCCATGAAAGTGACTATTCGAAACCTTGAGCAGCAACTAAAAGCATTAGCAAATGCAAGGCGGCTGGGCATGCTTGCCTACTTAAAGAAAGGAGGAGATGCAACGGTTGGAGATATCGCTGGCGCTGTTCGTTCCAGCATTCAGACCGCATCCCAGCATTTACGCATTCTCAAAGCCGCAGGGGTTGTTGAATACAAAAGGCGAGCCAAATATGTAACTTATCGTTTATCACTAAAACAGGAAGAGCCTGTGAAGAAGATCCTTGCGTTGCTGTAACATCTCACCGGCTGGAAAAGCTGTAAAAGAAAAATCATTTGCTCCCCTTGTTTGGATTCTCATGTGGATAACAACAAAGAACACTATCTAGATATTTAATGCCACAAAAATATGGACATATCGAAATGTTTTTTACAGCGCACTTGTGTTCACTTGTTCCAGTATCTTTGTTCCAAGGACATTTATCCTGTTTCCAGTTGATGTTCTTTATGTCAGATATGAGATCAATGTCCATATTCGCGCCATCGAGCTTAATTACTTTCTTATTATCCATAGCTCAACGATTATAGATTCATTCTATCGCAACTTCATCCTAACTTGACTGATTAATGCCATTCCCATCAAGGTTGATGAAATTCGCATTTTTTGGTACAATATAGAGAGGAATTCTCAAACAAACATAAACTATGCGAATAAGACTAAGCATAAGCGCTGCCCTTACGATGCTGATCATGGCATTCCCCGTTCTCGCCGTACCTCCCCCATATGTAACGGGCCTGAGTGCCGAAGTGGTTAACGGTGAGATTTCTGTGGGATGGGCAAGCCAGCCTAACGCTGACGTCGCATATTACCGTGTATTCTACAGCTTTGAATCGATACTCGAAAACGAGGGGCTCTACGATGACTTTGAAGAGACAAGCGGCCCTGTGAATACCTACATCATTAAAAACCCTCCTCCTGTTGATAAGCTCTACATCGCCGTGATAGGAGTGAGCCCACAGGAAGAAGACATTAATATGTTCGTAGAGGAAGTAAGTGTTAGCCTTGGCGGAGGAGAGGATAACTGGGACGAAGACGATTGGCCCGAGGATGATTGGGGTGAAGAAGATTGGCCAGAGGATGATTGGGGAAATGATGACAATTGGGAAGATGAAACTTTGCCACCGAATGATGATCTTTCCGATGATGTGAATGAAACTGATCCTTCCGAGGAACCTGAATCATTCTGGGATAGATTTTTGCCCGGGGAAGAACAAGGGGGTACTCAGCCAGCTTCCGTACCTCCCCCAAAGCAACCGCTTCCGCAAATACAATCCGAAGATTCTCCCGAAGATGACAACACATTAATATTAAAAAAGGGAAAATTGCTGCTACCCGGTAACGAACCGCCGCGACAGCAACCGACATCTTCGGAGCCTGAGCCCGCATCCGGGCAAGAGGGGCTGCAAACACTCAGCCTTCTTTCTGCAAAGGCTTCCTCCCCGACAGAAGTGTTTCTGGAGTTCTCCGGCCCCATCACGGTAGAACCTGATCGCGCGCCCGAAGCATTCAGCATTGTGGATGCCGATGGCAATGGACTCGCTATCACTTACATGACCATTGAAGGACCCAACGCAACGGTAACAACCGTTGAACAATCAAAAGAGAGTATTTACGAATTCCGCATGAACGAGCCGGCGTACAGCCCCGATGGTCTTCCGCTTGATCTTGTAAACCGACGCGCCTTCTTCCTTGCGCATGCAGATAGCCCCAAGGCAACCCCCAAGTCTGAACCGGCGATACAGAACACAGGACCGCTGCAAGGCATATCCAACTTCAAAATGGGAGCAACTCCAGTCGTAAACGGACTCTACTATGTGTCTGCCCGATGGGATGTGGTTGGGGATCGGAAAGAAATCGCCTATTACATTGTCCATCAAACGCGTGATGGGGGACAAACCTTCGGGGATCCGCAGGTATTACAACCAAACATCGGAGGCGTTGAACTTACAAACGTCATGCCGGGACCATTCGGCATCGCACTCTCCTTTATGCACATTAACGGCATGGTATTCCAGGCGGCGTTCGAGAATATTAATCTCGGCCCCGGAGTTCCTCCTCCGCCTCAGGCTCCCGCACAAGACACTACTACTCCGACCGTAGCTCCAACCGGTTCGGTAGTTTTTCCGGGCAAACCTTCGGAGGTTACCAGCCCTCCGCACTCTGACACCCTTAATCAATCCGGTGGAATGGCCGCCGCCGCATCTCTGATGATTGTTGGTGGGGTGATGGGATGGCGAGCTGTTCGGAGAAAATTGGCGCTCTGAAGATTGCCATGAAGGTACATATCAGCATTCGAATAATGGAATAATTGGTGTTTGGTTGCTTTGTTTATAGAGGACTGACAATGCGTTTTAGGCATGGATTCGTCACCTGTGTGTACCGCTGTGTGGTTCGAATATTGGCATGTCCAAGCAATTCCTGTACGTACCTGATATCCACCCCATTCTCGATTAAGTGGGTAGCAAAGCTGTGCCGCAATGAGTGGAACGTTGCGCTCTTTTGGACAGCAGCTTTTTGCAAAGCACACTCAAAAACCATTTGCGCTGTACGCTCGGTTAGTTTTCCACCACGCTCACTTGTAAAGACAAACTCGTCCGGGTTCTTCCCTGCGTTCATTGTGCGCAGACCAGAAACAATCTTCTCCGGAAGGAGCGTGATACGATCTTTGTTTCCTTTTGCCCGCTTCACATGAACAACTCGCTCACCAAGATCAACATCTCTCACACGCAAGCTCATAACTTCGCTCACACGCAAACCGGCACCGTATGCCACTGCAAGGAGCAGACGATGCTTCAGATTTTCCGTTGCATCCAACATGCGCCCAATCTCTGCGCGCGAGAGGACAACCGGCAGGCTCTTTGCTTCCTTCGCTGAGCGAATCTTTATAGGAACATTCTTACGAAGCACCTCACGGTAAAAATACTTAATGGCATTGAGCACCAAATTTCTGGTAGATGAGCTGCGACCGCACTCCTCCTTATGCAGTAAATACTCGCGGATGCTTTCCTCGTCCATTTGATCCAAATTCTTGCCCTTCCATGCAAAATACTCCTTAAGAGCGCTCTTATAACTTTTTACCGTCCTCGGGCTCATCCCGCGAATGCGTAAGTCATTTTCCAGCCTCACCAGAAGCTCTTCGGCGCTTTTAGAATCCATAGGAGGGGAATGCTAAGTGAACTTAACAAGCTACGCAAATATTTCGTATAATTTTCAGAAATTGGTTATTATTTGGCTTAAACTGCGCATAAGGAGGAGTTCGACAAAATAACTCGTTTGGCCTGCGGGCCAAACTCCCTGTCATTTTGTCGAACGGCGCGGCTACGCCTCGTGTTCTCCTCAGTCATGACGCTGAAGCGTACGAGTGACTTCGTCGAACACTGGCTATCCGAAATCC
>JBDRFD010000084.1:0-10144 GCA_043819035.1 Patescibacteria group bacterium
GCAGAAGACAGGCGAATGGGGAGAATACCTTTCAACTGATCTTTCTCCTTTTGCATACAATGAAACGAAAGCACACGATGAATTTCCTCTTTCAAAGGAAGAAGTAATTGCAAAAGGATGGACATGGCGGGAGGAGACAGACGAGATTCCAGACGTGGAGAAAATCATTCCCGCTGACAAGCTACCCAATACAATAGATGGAATTCCAGATGATATTCTGAACTGGGCAGTGAAATGTAAAGTAACGGGAAGTCCTTTTAGAATTGTGAAGCAGGAGTTGGAATTCTATAGAAAGATGGGGTTACCTATACCACATGTGCATCCGGACGAGCGTTATCGCAGAAGAATGGAACTGAGGAACCCTAGGAGGCTCTGGCATAGAAAATGTGATAAGTGCGGGAAGGAGATGCGAACTACATATGCTCCTGAGAGACCTGAAATCGTTTATTGCGAGACTTGCTATTTAAATGAAGTCTACTAAATTTGTTTGTGAAATAACGATACTCACCCTGAGCGAAACCGAAGAGTGAAGAATGTTATCTGAATGAAGCTTATTGAAACTGTCTGAACTAGTATTCTAAGGATTAAAGGATATACAGGATTAATCATACTAATCCTTTAATCCTGTTAATCCTAGTTCCAGACAATGCTCATCCGTGGTTCAGAAAATAATTGCACTTTCCCTTATATATGGTATAATAGTTTCATGTCCTTGTTTAAACCCTCAGAGGCTTTTGAAAGATTAGGAAGAGGTATGGGCTTTGTCGGTCGTGGTACTGAAACATTAATTACGTCCGATAATCGCATCGCAGAAATCTCCCGAGACGTCAAACAGTCAGTTTTTGATGTTCTATGGTCACCCGTAGAATTTGTTGGTAAATCTGCACTTCTCTTCGGAAAGAAGATAACAACGCTACTAGGAATAGGGGCTTTAAATGCAAAAGCATTTCCTGTTAGATAGTCTCATTTCTGTAATATTTTCAACAGACATGACACGAGCTTTTTAGCAAGATAAAGAGCATTGCTTCTTAGCTGAAACCCCTAAAGTGCGCATTCATTTCCGATTTCCAAGCATTGACATTTTGCCATAATATATTTTATAGTATGCCCTTTTTCCGCTAACAGATCAGTTGGCCTCTCATTTAAGGTTATTAACGGCCATCTTCATTGTTCTTAGCGCAACCGTTGTGTTGACCGGCTAAAAGCACCCTTGCTTTCCTGTGCGCCTCTTTAACAGGATAATACAAAAGAAAAGCATTAAATAATTACTCTCTTTAGACATAGATATAATTCAAGAATACGAATACTTCAACAGCCATCACCACTCTCCGTATTTTCATCATCACATTTTTACCTTAACGTATTAATCCGTCACCACAAGTCGTCTGCACTCTCCGGGGGTACCAAAGCATTCGTATCCTTTTTCCTCAAAACAAATATGGGAACAACCGTCTCCGTCTTCCGTATTACCATCATCACATGTCTCATGTCCTTGTACTTTGTCATTGCCACAAACGGCTGTGCAAACACTTGGCTCTTCTCTGCAATCGAATCCCAGTTCTACATTACACAATGTCGAGCATCCATCGCGTGGTACCAGATTTCCGTCATCACATGTTTCTCTGTTGCTTTCTATCACGCCGTCACCACAAAATGCCGATGGTCTGGTGCAATACTGGAACATAAATTCAAATTGGTCATTATCGTCACGATCAATGCACTCCTCCGTACAAATCAGAATATTACCCAAATAATTCAAGCCACTCACATCTACGGAACGCAGCATTGTAGATCCCAATACCTGCAAATTCCACGATTCTTGCGGATCAGTGGAACGTACCCTCAACAGGTTACAGCCGGAACCCGTGAGTTCCAGATTGCCATTAATACGCTGCAAAGTCTCTGACTCTACAACAAGTATATTGGCATTTGCACTAGCTGCCTTCTTGAGATTAAAGAATGTATTATTTCCTTCAATATAACTGCGGTCACCCATGAATACCAATGTTCCCACACCGGGTATGAATTCCCCTCCGCTGTGCAACCAAAATCCATGCAATCGTATTTCTGTGTTTTTGTCATCCTCCAATGTGCCCCCCCTAATTGAAATGTCACCACGAACGGTCAATCCTCCTTCTGGTACAAGCATCCTCATGCCCCTATCCGAGTTCAACACCAGATGATGATAATCGGCTTTTGCGAGTCGGACAGGACCTTCTTTCAGATTATATTCAACAGTAGAATTTACATGAAGATCCATCTTGGGAATCTTTTCATGTCCTCGTATTAATAGTTTTCCTCCTCCTTTTACAACCAATGGAAGCGTAGCTCCGGAGAATATCATTCCGTATCCATTTAAATCTAGTGATCCCTTGTGCACTTCCACACTCTGCCCTGAAATAGTAAGTGGAAACTTAGAGAGCAATTCCAAATTGGTACCTTCTCTTTTATTTACCACAATTGATCCTTGGAATCTTTCGGGAAACTCCATCGCAAGTGTTTGATGTTTATCTTCGATAAAACTGAGATTAATTGCTCCCGTGCTGAATTCGGGTCCCATAGAGACATTACCGGATACCATAAAATCCGGTCCATTAATAACACCTTTCTCGAAAAGTAAATCTCCTTTTACGTTTATGCTACCACTCGAATTCCCCGCCGATATACCCTCGCTTTTGGCAACAATAAGATCATTAAATTTCAGATCATTTACATTAACGGTAGATTCCTTTCCTCTCAGGATTACAGTTCCATCATTATGCTTAAACTCTCCGCTCTTCTGCTCCAGATTACCACTTAGCGTCAGTAAGCTTGTTGGTGCGGTAAACTTTCCTTCTTCGAGTATTAATGCCCCTTGTATCTTAATATCTCCGTCCCCGCCTGAGAACGTTCCTTTCTTAATCGTAACATCATCCTTAAATATCAGCTGAGCGTTCGATCCTTTGACCTTGCCACCGTTGAGACTGAATGATTGACTGAAAGTAAGTTCTCCCTTTTTTGCACGAAGTGTTCCGCCTTCAACCATTATCGGTTCGTCAAAGGCCACTTTGCCTCCGTTCACATTCAAAGTACCGCCCTGCATATCGTATGCTCCATGAAAGAGAACATTCGTATCGGTGATTTCTAACTGACCATTGAGTATTTTTAATGGCTGATCAAAAAGAGTAACCTCACTATCAGTGCTTACACTTTTACCGTTTTCTGAAGACAAAGTTACAGAGACATTGGAAGAATTTATTTCCATTGAAGGATATTTCGCACCTGCTGAGAGTGTAATGACACGCTCTCCGGATCCGGTAATCTTTACATGAGTATTCCCCCCATCAAATGCAGGAGATACTTTCAGATCATCGAACACAAGAATGGATCCTCCCCTAATCTCACCATCATTTAACTCAAGTTCTCTTAGGACACTGATATGTTTCCCCTCCGGAAACACAGCACGTGATTTATTTGCTTTTGCAATACGCAAATTGAAAAATGTTTCATCATCAGAGAACTTAAGATGGTGAGATGTCCCGCTGAGTTCAACCGTACCTTCATTATGCGTAAATTCCCCTCCTTTTTGTTCCCACTGTGTTCGAACAATGAGCAGCTTTGGCGCGATAAATTCTCCCCCTTTAAGCTTAAATATTCCAATAAAATCGTCATTCAGCTCAACCGTCCCTTCTGAGCCTTCAAATGTTCCTCCATTAATTGTCACATTGGCATTAAATTTGGTTGTGCCTTTTCCTGCTTTAAAAGTACCCGACCGTTGCAAATAATCACCTCGTACCGTTAAATCATTGCTCTTCTGCTGCAGTGTTCCCCGGAGCTCTAATCCTTCTGTTTCCAG
This sequence comes from Patescibacteria group bacterium, assembly GCA_043819035.1. Taxonomy (GTDB): domain Bacteria; phylum Patescibacteriota; class Gracilibacteria; order Peribacterales; family Peribacteraceae; genus UBA2144. The sequence continues at coordinate 3,836 of JBDRFD010000084.1, forward strand.
GCCTCCTTTCATCTTGAGAGTACTGTTACTTGGAATATATACAGACATTCCTTCTTGCAGCGTTATATTTTTTCCATCTCTGTTAAATAGCCCCTCTATATCCGGATGCTCTTTTCCGCCGTTTTCCGTAGCTGACAGAATTTCCGAAGTTGTATAGGTTTCAGATCCTGATCCGCCAAAGAGTGCCAGTTTGTCGTAGTACAAGTTTACTTTCTTTAGATTCTTATCAGTGGCACGGACTATGGTAATAGATTTTATCTTTCCATTTTCCAAAATTACTGCGAGAAGATCACCGGTCGATACATGCGGAACCTCCAGACTGTACTCCCCGTTTTTGTTTGTTTTGCTTCGTGCCACCACCGCTCCACTATTGACAGTCGCTGCAACATCCATACCGGCCTTACCTTTATCTGTTTGTTTTGTAGATACATATACTGTCCCAGATACAATCGATGCATTTTGAGCTTCTGAGTCAGTAACCTGCTTTTCTTCCTCCTGCACATTATATTCTGTTTCCTCATCTTCATCTTTAGCTACACCATGTATAGCAGATAGTATCTCTTCAGGTGATGCGATTACTTTGAGATATGGATAGGGGTTATTCATGAACCATGTCTCCGCAAAATCCCACCCCGAGAAAGTACTTTGTATTGATGCTTCTTCCGTTGAAATCAACTTGCCTTTACTCGCATCATTTTGTCCGGAGTCCGGTTCAATGTAGAACGATTTAATAATTACTCCATCACCGGCATTACGACCGACCAGACCTCCAACATTCTCACCCCGGCAATCATCACAAATAACCTTCCCTACGGCAAGCGCGTTCGTAATAACACCTCTGCCCTCATTTGTACCCACAATACCTGCAACACATACATCGCCGCTTGCTTCTGCATCGGTGAATACATCAATCAGTTCTCCTCCTTTGTTATGTCCCACCATACCTCCAACATCGTATCCTCCACTTACAAAGCATTCAGAGGATGAAAGTACGCTCATGAGACTTTTGTTATTTTCACCCACAATTCCACCGACATCACTATTCCCCAGCACCTCGCATTGGTAAACAGCCGAACGTATGATTGCACTCTTCCCATTTCCATATGTGCTTTCTCCCACAATACCACCCACACCGTGTTCTCCGATAACTTTAACATTCTCTATAAATACATCTTTTACTCTGCCTTCTGTTAAAGAACCTACGATACCGCCAACATAGGTATTTCCTTCAATATTTGCGTACTTCAAACGAACATTCTCTATAATGCCCTTCTTAACGACTCCAAATAGGCCTACATAATTCTTCTCAAACCTCTGAATCGTAAGCTTTGCAATTGTATGCCCCGCTCCATCAAATACTCCTTCGAAAGGCTCCTGGTGTGTGCCAATGGGTTTGAACCCAAATTCATCCACACACAAATCCTTTTCTATCCAATCTGTACCACCACACCATTCAATACAATCGAAATCGCCATAAGCACATCCTACGTACATCTCTCCTTCGCAGAATGAGCGCACATGCCATGCGCACCCTGTTTCATTTGCATTACAAGCATCTTCGTCATTTAATGAAGCACACTCATCTTTGTCCCAGTCCTTTGTAGCACTGCAGTCGATATCATTCTGCAATCGATAGTGTGCCTTAAGATCCATCTGAATATCTTGCAGCCCCGCACAATCAGTGATTCCAATGGAACCTTTTTGCACTGCTGCCAGCAACGTAGTAAGCGATTCACTATTAAAATGCATGTATGGCAGCATAAGAGCTACAACAAATAATATGCCTACCGAGTAGTTACGCTTATGCATATGAGTTTGTGCGTGAACGTATTTTCTTTCTGTATGCGATCCACCATATACCGAGCGCTGCGAGAATAATACCCGGGAGCACCTTATTGGATAGAGATCCGAAAGATCTATTGTTAATCAGGCTACCCTGAATATTTGTCCCTGCTTTATTTCCCAAAGAACAAGCCTGAAGGAACCGCGCAAGAAGCTTGGTCATTTCTGCCCGATTGATTGTGCCATCGGGTCGTACAGTAAAAAGCGGGAAACCAATATTGTCTTTATCACCTTCAATTATTCCAAACGCAGCAGCTGTGTTTATAGCGGATGCATTTGCATGATCATAAGGCAGATCAATAAATATGCTCTCTGTCTGTTCCGGAGTTATTCCGAGGACTTCAATGATTGTTTGTACAACCAATCCGCGCGTTACAGGTTGGTTCACATCCAATGATGTATTTTGGAATACTGATATACCGGACTCCTCAAGTTTTGCGATGTACGCCTGCGCCCAGTGTCCTCTTGCCGAGAGAATAGATGGCAACTCATCGGAAACCTTCAAATGTGCGGCTTCGATGACCATCTTAGCCATTTCCGCATAGGTAATAAATGCTTCCGGCTTAAAAATGCCGAGAGGATATCCTTGTTCGTCACGATAACCGGAGATAATCCCCTTCTTTGCCATCGCATCTATGAAGAATGCAAACCATGCATTAAACGGAACATCTTTAAATTCTAAAACTTCACCATTCGTTCGAGTAATCAGGTTCTGCCCTTTTCTGGCGAGTGAAACTTCTTCCAAATCAAACTGAACCGGCACACTGCACTGTGCAGCTCTGACTGAATAGGTCAATTCCGTCATCAAATAGATTCCACCGGTCCTTTCACCTCTCATATCAGGTGAGGCATATTTCAGAAATTCATTCATGCATTTTTCTGAGCATCCATCTTCTGACAGTAGATTACCATCATCACATTCCTCATCTGATTCTTTTATTCCATCACCGCAGATTGGCGTACCCCTAGGCGTTTGACAATCATAGGTTTGTTTGATGGACCATAAACGCTCAAGCTGTTGAGTACAACCCTCAGATATAATTTCCTCGAACGAGACATCGCTGATCAACTTCCCATCAATCGCCACTGCTAATGCCTCCTGAGGCAGTAATGGGACAATGTACCCATTATCATCTGCGACTATAAGAGTCATATGAATAAACTCATCAATTCCTAAAACGTATCTATCTTTATTCGTGATAAGAGAAATGTGCATTGGTGTGATACCACGTCTCATTTCAGCAAACGTTGACCTAAGGGGTATGTCCAAATCATGAACAGGAACATCCGGCGGATAAAGAGTTGCATTAGAATCTACAGTGATTATTGCTTCTTCCACGGCCCACACACCACATTGATTATTAGCCCGCACTTTTACGATATGTTCGCCTTCCGATATAGTGCTGAGGTCAATGGTCGCAAGATACAAGCCAAAACAAAGTTGGCACGACTGTGTACATCCATAATTGATATCCACATCATAATAACAGTCGCTTCCGCCACAATCATTATTTGTGCGACACTTTTTACCGGAATCATTGGAGCAAACTCCGCCGTTATCACATTCTTCAACGGACTGCACACGCCCATCTCCGCAAAACTCACGGCGGCATTCATCATCACATCCATCCCCTGACCTAGGGAAGCTGGTCCCACCATTCGTATTACAAAGAAGTGCCGCGCTTCGATCTTGCCAGATAGTTCCATGATACTTGCCGCCAATGCACACACCTCCCAAATCGCATTCCTCTCCAATATCTTTTCGACCATCACCACAGAACGACCTTTCTTGAATTTCGATCTCTTCCTGAGAAGCACCGCATTCGGGAGTGGTAATTATTAGACACCCTCCTCCTGCTTGTGCAGGCGCAGTGCAGTAGAACTCGCCTTCTTCAATGCATTCTGGAATGCTTGGGTACACCCATGTTCCATCCTGAATAATCTTTTCAGGTTCGCATTCTTCTCCAAAAGAACGTTGCAATAATCTGTCACCGCAATATCCTATTTCCCGATAACAGAATGCCGAACAACCGTCGAAGTCTGTAGTATTGCCATCATCACATTCTTCTCCAATATCAATATTCCCATCGCCACATGATGTAAGTGCTCTTCCACGGGCGGGAATATCCGAAGCCAATGGACGATTTAGGTCAAGAATACCACTTAACGCATTGTTTTCATCCTTACTTTGTTTGCGCCCCGACGTCGTACCCACAGATCCTCCTCCGCCACCTGCTTCCTTGTACACACAGTTGTCTGCACAAGTACCTGCTCCAGGTGGTTCACACTCTTCCGCTCCTGCGACAATATCATCCCCGCATGTGGTGTGGCATACCGTTGGCGTGCCACTGCACGTCCATCCGGATTCGACCGCGCAAACGGAAGAACAACCATCAAGGCTACTCACATTGTTATCGTCACATCCTTCCGTTAGAAAGATCACACCATCGCCACAAAGAGGGCCGCATACGCTCGGTTGACCTGTGCAATTGTAGTAGGTCTCTTCCGTACACGAACTTGAACAACCGTCCCCGTTAGTTTCGTTATTGTCATCGCATTCCTCATCGACCGCCACAGCTCCATCAGGGCATGTCGAAGCACAGGAACTTGGTTCCCCATTACAGGAAAATCCATTCTCAACGGTACAAGTACTTGAGCAGCCATCGTCATTGGTTGAGTTGTCGTCATCGCATCCTTCGTCGCTCGCAACAACACCATCGGGGCAAGTGGATTCGCAGCTGCTGGGCGCTCCGGTGCAGCTGAATCCATTTTCGATTGCACAAGTGCTTGAACACCCATCACTGCTTGTTGTATCACCATCATCACAACCTTCTGTCCCTTCTACGACACTGTTACCACATTTCTGACAAACTGATGGCTCACCGTTACAGGAATACCCGAACAATATTGCACAACTATTATTACAACCATCAGTAGCTATCTCATTGTTATCATCACAAGCTTCCGTTCCTTCAACGAGTCCATTTGCACACTTCTGACAAATCGACGGAGCGGTACCATTACACGTCCATCCTGATTCAACAGTGCAAGTGCTGGAACATCCATCACCGTTTGAAGTATCACCGTCATCACAACCTTCGTGTCCCACCCACACCGTTCCATCACCACATACTGTGTATCCATAAAGGATCGGTATTCCGTTCTCTCCACGCTCTTGATCGCCAGATTGGAACGGAAGCCCCCACGTGACAAAGCCCCCAATGACTAGGATGCTCAAGATCAGATAGAGATTGAGGTTTTTGTGCATAAATCCTACTATTATAGCAAAATAATCGATTTGAAACCCGTGAGTGAAATTGTCATATTTTTGTTTAGTGTTATAGTAAACCTGCCCACCCTATGTCACGTCGCTACACTCCTATACACAGGGCATTCACCACTTACCCCCCCCTCCAGCCATTAAGGGCTAAAGCCCTTCGATCGTTCGTTAACCGCGCGCTTAAGCGCGCGGTTAACGAACTGCAAAAACGGGCTTCAGCCCCTTAAGGCGCCTGCGTCTCGCTCCTGCACTCCGCTACGCTACGTGCAGTCGCTTGAACGCAGTGTATGGGTAATGAATTATTAGGCTTTTTACCCTAGAAGGTCAAATAAAACTGATAGTATGCAGATATGCGTTCTACTAAAATCATTTGTACGATCGGGCATGAAAGCACTTCTCCTGAAGTGATAGAAATGCTCGCAAAAAGCGGCATGAAAATCGCACGTATCAAGCTGTCAGATAGTTCACAAGAGAGCGCAAAAGTACTTCTTCATGCACTTCGGCGACTTAATGTCTCACGCAAGTATTGCATTGCATCTATGCTTGTCATGAATAAAGATGCAAAAGAAATAGAATTTGCCATGAAGGAAGAGGTTGATTTTATCGCACTTCACTCCATACGTTCAGCGGACGATGTAAGAGCTGTCCGTTGCATAATGCAAGACAAGGAAAGCTCGATACAAATCGTAAGTACGATCGATACAAAAGAGGCTGTGGAACATTTCTCGGAAATCACCACTGTTTCGGATGCCGTCATCGTTGCACGGAATGATTTGGCCAGAGATCTACCTTATGAAGAACTTCCCGCGCTGCAGGATGAAATGGTTGCTTTTTGTCGCAGTAAGGGAATTCCAATCGCTGTTTCTATTCATATATCTGAGAACGCACAAACCGGATTCATTATTCCTTCGAGTGCGGAGGTTATGGATATCGCACACGCTGCAATGACCGGAGTAGACGCTACTATGCCGACCATTGATTCAGATGCAAGTACATACTTAGTCGAAGCAGTGCAAGCAATGGATAAGATTTTGCGTAAAACAGAAGAGCACCTTGCGCGTTTTCCGGAAAACTTATCAATTTCTGTACACAATAAAATAGAGGCTAATGCCGAATCCGCCGTTAAACTCGCCAATTCTTCTCGGGCGAGCGCACTACTTGTATTTACTCAAGATGGTTTAATCGCC
>JBDRFD010000085.1:0-4339 GCA_043819035.1 Patescibacteria group bacterium
GCAGCCAAGTGCATGATGACGTCGACATCGGTGGGAAGTTTTTTAAGTTGTGCTTCATCTCTCAGATCAACAGAGAGAGTGATTTTATCGAGATCACTCTTCCACTTGTTCGGTTTCCAGTCTGCACCAATAACTTCGTGCCCCTTCTCAAGGAGCTTTTCACAGAGACGCGTGCCGATGGTGCCGGAGGAGCCGGTAACGAGGATTTTCATCCTTCGTATCCTACAGAAAAATCCCAAATACCAAATCACAAATCCCAACAAAATATCAAAAAGCAACATTCGGTACTGGATTTTGAGATTTAAGTTTTGGATTTTGGGATTTACCCTGCTTCGCAGAAAGCCTCCTGCGTCAGCTGGAGGATGAATGCGTTTTGTGGAGTGGCGATCCTGCTACGCAGGGTTCCGCGAGCGACGCCGTAGGTGTGGTAGAAGATACCGCCAGCGCCTGCCTGCCGGCAGGCAGGTAAGCTGGCGGAGCTGCACCCGATACGGTTCTCATCTTTGCTTAAGAATACTCACTTTCTCATCAGTATAGAGCACCTGTGCGCCGGCCATTCTTTTTGCCTCTTCAGCTAAAAGAAGAAGATAGTTTCCGCTGCGACTTTCGATGTCCATCGTGTCGCCCACGAGCACGCGCGGTTCAATGTACCAGCGGATGTGGTGACCGGCTGGCCCCAAAGCGACCACTTCCTCTTCGTCTTTCAGAATTCTGTTCAGTGTATCTGCGTGCGTATTCCAGTACCCTTCTTCTTGGTACAGATAGTAAAGATTTGGATTGAGCATGAAGCTGCGAGGGCCGACAATAGAAAGCGTACTCAGGAGTACACCAGCGATTGCGATTCCCTGAAGAACTGGTTTCCATTTGAGAATGAGAAGTGCGATGGGGATTGTCCAGAAGACCAGGTAGGTTGTGTAGTACTGGTGGGCAGGGCCAAGCAGAAGCCCTATGAATGTTCCGATTCCAATAAGGATCCACACGGGCCAGGGGACTTCCCGTGCATGTGTGATGCTTACAAAGCCAAAGATCAACAGCACTGGAAGCAAGCCCCACCACAGTGAGATGAGTGTGACAATACGATCAATAAAGTTCGAGAGGCCGTACATGTTGCCTCCATATAAGAGGAGAGTTGCGAGAATGCCGGGGTTAGTAACAATGTAAAGTCCGATGGGGATCAGGCTGAGGGCAAGGACAATTGACAATTGACAATTGACAATTGACAACTTGCTTTTCCGCAAAGGTAGTATTGTTCCAAACAAGAGAAGCAGTGGAAGGAGTAACCCCTGAGTTTTAATGAATGTGGCAAAAACGGAAGCAAGGAAGAGTGGGATGAGCCAGCGCGTATCTTTTTGGGCTTTGAGAAATGTGAGAAGTACGAGGAGCCATGCAAAGCAGAGGGGGATGCTCAAGTAGGCGAGGCGCGAGAAGAGGATGTGCGTGGGGAAGATGCCTGCGAGTGCTGCAACGAGTAGTGAAGAGTCTTTTGTGAGGAATGTTCGTGCGATGAAGAATAGGAGAATGATGGATGCAATTCCAAGGAGGATCGACACAGAACGAGCAGCCAGAATCGATGGTCCGAATATGGCTTGGGAAAAAGCAAAAAGTGCCATCCCAATGTGTGGCTGTGCAGCAGACGCACCGAGCGCGAATTGCGCTTCATCAGTCGAAAAATCAGGAATGCCAACATCGACCATCCGCAGAACGATTCCGAGAAGGATAATGAGCCAGAGTATGAGTGAAGTGAGTCGGCGCATCAAAGACAGATGGTTATTTCTTCAGGATCAGCAACTGAACCGCGTGACCTATATCGGTGTTCAAATGTGAAGCAGGTACTTGTTTCTTGTTTTTGAATTGATTGCAGTTTGGTGTTCACTACCCAAATGCCCTGTTTCCGCAGTTCTTCGATTGCATGTGGTGCTTTGGCACGCACTTCCGCATCAAAGAATGGGAGCATTCGGGGGATTCTGTTGAGTGATGGTGCGCTCAAAAGAAGTGTCAATATTATGCAGATGATGGTGCGCTTATTCACAGCGGATATTGTAGGCCTTTGAAACGGGGCCTGGAAACTGAATATTCGAATAATAGAGTAATAGGATATTCAAATACTCCATTATTCGAATTCCACATTTTTGGTATTAGGTTTATCATTTTCACAATGATTTCTCTCATATTGCCAACGTACAACGAGGCTGAGAATATCCCCGAGCTGCTGCCAAAGCTCGAGGAAGTTCTAGCGGGGATTCCTCACGAGATCATCATTGTGGATGACGATTCTCCTGATAAAACGTGGCAGGTGGCGTTGGCTCTCTCTCAGGATAAAGATGATGTGCACGTAATTCGCCGGACTGATAAACGAGGGCTTTCGTCAGCTGTTATCGATGGATTCTTGGCTGCCAAAGGTGATGTCTTTGCAGTGATGGACAGTGATGGTCAGCATGATATGGGCTTACTCCCGCAGCTATATGCTGCGGTGAAGGAAAACCAGGGGCTTGCGATCGGATCGAGGTATATTGAAGGAGGAAGTATAGGGGAGTGGGATGAACGCAGGCATTTTTTAAGCAAAGTTGCGACGAAGATGGCGCTGAATCTGTGCAAAGTAAAAGTGAAGGATCCCATGAGTGGAATTTTTGCAATCGATCGTAAAGTTTTCGAGGAAGTTCTTCCTCGCCTGAATCCTAAGGGCTTCAAAATCCTTTTAGATTTTCTTGTACATGTTCCTCGAGGCACTCAAGCCACAGAAGTTCCCTATACGTTTGGGACCCGTCAGTTGGGAGAAAGCAAGCTTTCGATGAAAGTACAAATTGAGTTTATTGAATACTTGTATGACGTGGCATTGGGACGCTTCATCCCGCTGACATTCATCAAATACTGCATCGTGGGAACGCTGGGGGTGCTTGTTCACATGAGTGCGTACTATGTGATCTCAAGGCTCATGATGGGCGATGGGCATCTGAGTATCGCCGGGTTTTCACTAGCTGTTTTAGGTGCCACTGAGACTGCGATTGTTTTTAACTTCCTTCTGAATAATATTTGGACGTTTAAGCAGCAACGTTTACACGGATTTGGTGCACTTGCTGGCTTCTTAAAGTTTAATGTCGCTTGTGCATTTGGAGCATTGGCGAACTGGGCAGTGAGCACGTACCTCTATTCACTCGGATGGGTCGAGTTCCTTGCGGTCTTCATCGGCGCACTCACAGCAGTTGTGTGGAACTACACGATGAATCGAATGATTACATGGCGGAAATAGTAATTGATAATTGACAATGGACAATTGACAATTAGGCGTAGGCTTTACTTGTGAGTGATCTTTTCGAGGTTTTAATAATTGATGTGAGTAACCTACACAATTCTTCTGCTTCTTTAAGAATCGCAGAAGCCATTTTTTCATTCAATTTGTTTTTATCTCTCAAAAGCCTAATCCAATAGTGCGTTTCTTGCACTTCCTTTAAAGCAATGGAGAGTTTAGAAATAAAATCTTTTTTCGATTGTGCTTGCAGGGCTTCCTCAACATTGGCACCAACACTTGTTCCAGATTTTAGCAATTGTTTCCCAAGAACGAATTCCTTTTTAGCAATAAGAATTTCATAGGCATCGATAATGTGCAGCGCAAAGATGTAACTTTTTTCACGAAGGGGGTTATTTATAACCTTAGCTTTTAATTGTCAATTATCAATTTTCAATTGTCAATTAAACCGTAGTAATTCCGGTACCATTCCACAAACTTCGGCACTCCATCTTTGATCTGCGTCTTCGGTTCATACCCTAAAAGTTTCTGAGCTTTCGAGATATCTGCGAAGGTAGTGCGCACATCGCCTGGCTGCATCGGCATGTAGTTTTTCTTAGCTTCCTTGCCGCACACTTCTTCGATGATTCGAATGAAGTCCATAAGCTCTTCTTTCCTGCCGCATCCTAAGTTGATGACTTCTTCATCGTAGCTTTTGTCAATTGCTGCAACGGTTCCGGAAACAATATCGTCAATAAATGTGAAATCACGCTGCTGTTTTCCTTCGCCAAACACTTTGATGGGACGGTCGTGGAGAATCGCATCTGTAAACAGAAAAAGCGCCATGTCCGGGCGGCCCCAGGGACCATAGACAGTGAAGAACCTCAGGCCTGTCACTGGTATTCCGTAGAGCTTGTGATATGTGTGAGCCATAAGCTCATTGTCCTTCTTCGTCATTCCGTAGAGTGCCAGCTGACTATCTGTGCGATCATCTTCGCTCGAAGGCAATTTCTCATTATCTCCATAAATGGAACTTGATGAGGCGTAGATGAAACCGGGGATTTCTTGTTTCTTTGCTTCATCAATCATTTCAAAAGTTCCCTGAATATTATTCAG
>JBDRFD010000086.1:0-5799 GCA_043819035.1 Patescibacteria group bacterium
TTCTTCTTGCGTCATATTACGGTCAAAACGAAGTCTTCGGATCGAATTCTTAAGCACTGCAGTTGGCATGAAAAATGTGGGAAAGTTAAATGAGGTGTGGAGGGCATTCTACTGACAGAAGTCATCAGGGCAAGAGAAAAAAGTCGATTAAATTTGATGGTGAGTAAAAGTGTTGATCGCCTTGTCGGAATCCGGAATCCGGAATCCGGAAATTGGGTAAAAAATCGGATTCCGAGTTCCGAATCCCGTATTCCGAATCTAATATCCATAGAAAACGAGAGAAAGTCCAATGGGTATCAAATAAATTGCAAACCATGCGAGACTACGCGATACGACCCATCGACGCAGAAAGAGAATCGCAAGCAAACTCACAATAAAGGAAGAGAAGAAACCAATAAAGAGAATGGAGGGTGCAAGCGAGGCTTCCACACCATTCATTGTATTCACCAACGTCAGCGCTGTTGCCCCTCCAATTACTGGAGCAGCCATTAAAAAGGAGAAATCAAGAGCTTCTCTGCGAGAAAGCCCAGCAGCACGGCCTGCAGAGATGGTGAATCCGGAACGGGAGATTCCGGGAATGAGTGCAAAGGCTTGTGCGCATCCAATCAAAAGAGCATTCATATGCGGTAGTGATTTTGCCTTTTGCTTTTCAGGAAATTGCTCTCCAATGACCAGTACAATTCCCGTGACAACAAAAGAAAACCCGATAATGTGTGGCGCTCGGAAGGAATCCGCGATGAGTTCCCGCGCCATTACGCCGGCAATAACAGCCGGAATAGTCGCCACAATGAGCACGATCAAGAGTACGCGATATTCATGAGATGGATTAACAAAGGACTTTAATAGCTTGACCCATGTATGGAAGTAAATGATCGCAAGCGCGATGAGTGTCCCTGCATGCAGAATCACATCGAAATTCTGAAGATCCTGTGCACTTAGGGGAATCTTCCAGAATCCCTCTAATAGGGCGAGGTGACCTGAACTGGAGATGGGGAGGAACTCAGTAATGCCCTGAACAATTCCTAATACTAATGCTTGGACAACCGTCATAAAGGGAAAACGGAAAGTGGTAAAGGGAAAAGGACAAAACGCATTCTAGATTACCGTAATTTTCCACTTTCCACTTTCCCTTTTCCGCTCTTTCGTAATTTCCAATACCCAAGTACCAAAACCCCGCAACCAATCAATATCCAAAACAACGCCGTCTGACTCCACTGCCTCACAAGCTCTTCATTCTCTCCAACGCTGTATCCAATCACAGCGAGAATCGTGACCCAAAGTCCCGCACCAAGCCCCGTATAGAAAGAGAAACGAGCAAGGGGCATCTTGGCGAGCCCAGCCGGGAAAGAGATGTACTGGCGAATGACGGGGATAAGGCGACCGATGAAGGTCCCGATCTCTCCGTGTGTCCTCAAAAACTTCTCAACCCTTAGTAACTTCTCTTCGGGGAGGAAAATCCACTTGCCCCATTTAAGAAGTGCAGCTCGCCCTACAGAAATTGCAATTGCATAGTTCACCCACGCACCAAGAAGTGACCCTAATATTCCTGCAATAATTACTGCGGCCAGATTCATGTCTCCCTGATGTGCAAGGTACCCCGCAGGAATGATTACCACTTCACTGGGGAAGGGGAAGAAGGAACTTTCCAATCCCATGAGAAGAACGATACCGGGGTAACCGATGGTGCCGATTGTTTGGACGAGCCAGGTGATGATGGATTCGAGCATGAGTTGAATCCTACAGAACGAATTCAAGAGGTGCCAGGTTTTGTAGTTGGATAACCTATATATAAGGGTTATAGGTGTTAGGTGATTAGCCTGCCTGCCGGCAGGCAGGGTTTGGGGAACAGGTTTTGAGGGGAAAGGTTATTCTGTACTCAACCTTCTTTACCTATTAACCTTTAACCCAAACCTAACACCTATAACCTAACACCCTTTTGAAGCAACAAATCTTCTTTGCAATAACACACCCTTTTCCAGTAAGATTACAGGAAATGCCCCCTTCCCCTTTCCACGGAATCTTTTCTGCATTCGGACAGGACCAAGATGTGCCGGGTTCTGAGCAGGGAGAACCTGACTTCAACTTCTCTAAAGCGGAAGAAAAATCGCCACCCCCTGTAGTGGAACATAAACCAACACTGCAGAAAGGCCAGATCGCTGTGGACATCTACGAGCAAGATGGGTACTACGTCGTGCGTGCTCCGATTGCGGGAGTCAAACTTTCAGACTTGGACATCGAAGTGGATGAAAAAGTGCTCACCATCCGCGGTGCACGATCACTCGATGATGCGATTCCCGAAAATCAATACTACCTGCAGGAATGTTTCTGGGGAGAGTTTGCACGCTCCATTACACTGCCGTGCACCATTGATCCGAAGAAGGTGAAGGCAACGTTTTCCAAAGACTCGATATTGAAAATTATTATTCCTAAAGAAGAGAGGGTGAAGATTGTGAGGGTGCACGAAGGATAACTGGATAGCTGAATAGTTGGATGGTTGGATGGTTCGCAAGCCACGTCATTCACGAATGACCGTGGCAAGCGAAATAAGAGCTTGTGCCACTTTAGTAACCATCCAGCTATCCAGCCATCCAACTATTTAGCCTGTGCTTTCTTCAACTTAGCATCAGCTTCACTTGCCAAACGCATTAGCTCAGAATAAACATCCTCCCCTCCCATGTACTTCCAGTCGACATCTTTCAGAAGTGACTTAAAATTATTCAGACACTTGCGTGCCTCTTTAACCTTATCCGGACTGCGCACGCGTCCATCCAATACCTTCCATAGTTCCATCTGCATCACATAGAGGTTCTGTACTTTTGTCAGTTCGTCCTGGCTGGGATTCATATATTAGTATTGGTATTTGCTGATAGTATACAAAATTTCCGCGCTTAACGCAAGTTTGGTTGTTGGCTTTCTCCCTTGTCTGAACCGCAGATGACGAACACTGTCTGAATCGCGGATTACACGGATTAAACTGATTACACGGATTACATAAGCAATCGTCTGACCTCCTTCAGCGAGTATCTGTGGAATCCGCTCAATCAGCGTAATCCGTGATTCAGACAAGGGATAAGTTATAACAGAGAAAAGTCTGAACTAAGATTTAAAGGATTATTGGTCTTCGTCTCCCCACTTCGCCTCTTGGCTACGAGGGGCAGGCTGGGCTACGGCCGTCAAGAAAACTAAAAACCAATAAACTTCCCAATAGACGCCATAATCCTTACACTCTCCCCAATGAAAGTATCTCAAGCCATCCTCCCCGTTGCAGGCCTCGGCACGCGGTTTCTACCATGGACGAAGGCCGTGCCCAAAGAACTCCTCCCCATCGGAAATCAGCCGATCATCGCGCACTTGGTAGATGAGTGTATTGATGCAGGCATCACAGACATTTGCTTTGTGATTTCCAAAGGCAAGGAAATGATTCCGCAATACTTCTATGAAGATCCTGCGCTCGAAGAAGAACTCGAGAGGCGTGGGAAGAAACATTACCTGGAAGAATTACAACGCTACAGGGAGATTGACTTCCACACGGTGTACCAGGATCAGAAACTCGGGGACGGTCATGCAATCTTGCAAGCTGCAGACTGGGTGAAGAGCGAACCGGTTGCTATTCTCTTTGGGGACGACCTCTTTACAGGAGATGACCCCGGACTCAAGCAACTCGTAAAAGCATATGACATATATGACATAATGGGAGCAGATGGCGCGCTCCTCGCACTCGAAAATATCCCGAGAGAAAACACGGCACGTTATGGCATTGTCGATGTGGCCGAGGAACATGAAGGCGAGCCGAGGCTGAAGAAACTCAAAGGGATGGTAGAAAAACCACAGCCGGAAGATGCTCCTTCGACATTAGGAATTGTGGGGCGCTACCTCATTCCACATTCCACATTTTCCGTTTTATCAACCATAGAAAAAGAACATCACGAAGAAATCCGATTGATCGATGCGCTCATCAAACAGATTCCTGATCTACCCGTTTACGGATATGAGTGTAAAGGGACACGAATAGACACAGGTTCACCCGAGGGGTATCAGGAAGCAGTGAAAGTGTGGGGGGCACACACAAAAAAAGGTGATAGGTGTTAGGTTTTTAGGTTTGGGTTAAAAAGGTGTTTAGGTAAAAAGGGTCACCTCTCACCTTTAAACCTGTTCCCCAAACCTATTAAAACTATCACCTAAAACCCTATCGTAAACAAGTATACCCAAACGGAGGCACCCTGTAGTTCGGCTTCACGTAGGAGTAATTCTCACAATCGGCGAGCGCGGCACGCTCGGGGATATAGGCATCTTCCAACGCATAGAGAATGCGATTGTTGTATCGGCTGGAGTAGTTACGCAGGAAAGGATCAACCGGTGGAGCGTAATAGTTATCACGGTTGTAAGGATGCAGCGCATGCGTCTGGCTGCGATCCGGGTGCAGGTAGAAGAAGGACTTGCTCAAACTCAGAGGATCCAAGGTCGAGCGTGCCCTGCGCGGGCGCTGATCCCAGGGATGAACCCCGAAAATTACATTATCCGTGCGCTCCCAATATTGGTAATTCGCTGCAAGAGCGGCAGGGCTTAGGAGGACGAATGAAAGGGCTGAGAGAATTGCAAGGGATGAAATTTTTAACATAGGAGCGGAATCTTAGCTTTTTTGGGGGGTGAGTCAAGGAAAATGTACATATTGATTGTTGGGGTTTGGATAGTTGGATGGCCGAATGGTTGGATGGTTGGATGGTTCGCAAGCGAAATATGGGCTTGTGCCACTTTAGTAACCATTCAACCGTCCAGCCATCCAGCCATTTATTTACCTCGTCTCAACAGTTCAATCTCATCTCTCAGATCAGCAGCTTTTTCAAACTCCAAATTCTGCGCAGCCAATTCCATCTGTTGCTCCAGCTCTTCGATGAGCCTCTTCTTCTCGTCTGCCGGAATCTTGTCGTGCCTCCTTCGCGGGCGATTGAGCTCCGCCTTGCGCGACTCTTCGGCAATATCGTGAATCGCTTTTACAATCGTCTTGGGTGTGATGCCGTGCTTCTTGTTGTACGCTTCCTGAATCACTCTTCGCCTGTTGGTTTCATCCAGGGCTTGTTGCATTGCATCCGTGACCCTGTCTCCATACAGAGTGACATGACCGCTGATGTTGCGTGCGCAACGGCCGATCGTTTGGATCAGTGCATCACGTGACCGCAGGAATCCTTGCTTGTCTGCATCCAGGATTGCAATGAAACTGACCTCTGGAAGATCGAGTCCTTCGCGCAGGAGATTAATCCCGACGAGTACATCAATGTCACCCGTGCGTAACTGGCGCAGAATCTCGATGCGCTCGAATGTTTCTACGTCACTATGCAGATAACGAACCTTGTAGTTCGCATCTTTCAAAAAATCTGTGAGTTTCTCCGCCATCTTCTTGGTAAGAGTGGTAATGAGAACGCGCTCGCCACGCTTGATCGCCTCATTAATCTCTTTGGTAACATCATCAATCTGATTCTTCTTTGGTTTGACTGCAACTTGAGGATCCAGAAGCCCTGTCGGGCGGATGATCTGCTCAACGATCCTGTTTTTAGGCGTGTGAGCGTACTCATACTTGCCGGGGGTGGCTGATGTGTAAATAGCCTGGCTCACACGCTCTTCAAACTCATTGAACTTAAGCGGACGGTTATCGTGCGAAGAGGGAAGGCGAAAGCCGTAATCTACCAGTGTCTTCTTTCTGCTGAAGTTCCCCTCATACATTCCACCCACTTGCGGGATGGAGATGTGCGACTCGTCGACAAAGAGGAGAAAATCCTTTGGGAAGTAATCCAGCAGTGTGGA
>JBDRFD010000087.1:0-18664 GCA_043819035.1 Patescibacteria group bacterium
AATCCCCTCGCTCACCTGGATCCTATTGGAACTTTGATGTTTTTGATTATTGGATTTGGCTGGGCCAAGCCCGTGCCAATTGATCCTCGGTACTTTAAAAATCACAAGCGCGATACCACACTTGTGGCGCTCGCAGGGCCCGCAACAAATCTGATTACAGCATTTATCTGCTTCTTCATTTTAACGTTTATTCTTAATGGAGGCGTTGGCACTTCTGCAATGGGGCTCTTAGGAGAACCGACGAACGGGTCGGTCATAATTACACTACTCGAACGGATTTTAGGAAGCTGTATCTTTGTGAACCTCGCACTCATGGCTTTTAATCTTTTACCAATCGCCCCACTAGACGGATCAAAAATCCTAAATGCATTTATTCCGTACAAATATGAACGGGAGTACGCACTCTTCATGCAACGCGGCCCGATGATCCTCTTAATCTTGATCCTTGCCGGAATGTTTTTGAACATTCCTATCCTATCCACGTGGGTGTTTGGGATTATGCAGCCAATCCTCGCTTTGATGGGAGTGATTGCAGGAATTTTCTAACTTAAACCTAACTATGTCCAAACTATCAATATTCAAAGACCTCTGGTCCTTCATGCGAGTCCGTAAGAAATGGTGGCTGATGCCCATCATCATGGTGATTATCCTTTTGGGACTAATTTTAGTCTTCGCTCAGGGTTCCCCACTCGCACCATTCATATACACTGTGTTTTAGGATGACTTGTCATAAGCTACTTCAACCATTCTGGAAAGCCTGGTGCACGTTTAGCAACGTACTGGGCCGCGTCATGAGCTTCATTATTCTGACAATCCTGTGGCTCGTTCTCTTCGGTATATATGCGATCATTCTGAAGATACTCAGTATTCATAAGCTCTGGAAAAAACCGCCCGATACCTACTGGGTAGATCCACTACTAGAAGTCCCTAACGGCATGCACCATCAATTCTAATGGATAAACCCATCTTCATTCTCGGCCTCTCCTGCTACTACCACGATTCAGCGGCAGTACTGATCAAAGATGGAGAAATTGTCTTCGCAGCACAAGAAGAGCGTTACACACGCAAAAAGCAGGATGATTCATTTCCAAACAAAGCGATTCAAGCTGCATTCGATTACGCGGGAATAACCATCGAAGACATTTCCGCGATTGGCTTTTACGAAAAACCATTCATCAAGTTCTTTGACCGCATCCTTCGGACCTCTCTTAAGGTTTGGCCACGCGGACTGATGCAGTATCAATACGCAATGCAGGATTGGATGACCAAGAAGCTATGGATTCCTCAAAGTATTCGGAAGGAACTTAAGTACAAAGGAGATATCTTCTTCATCCCACACCACGAATCACACGCGTACTCCAGCTTTGGAGTTTCAGGTTTTGATGATTCAACAATAGTGACTGTGGATGGTGTCGGGGAATGGGCAACGGCGACGATTGGAATTGGAACTACGCATGAACAGGAATCAGGAATCAGGAATCAGGAATTCGGGGAATACCAAGATAATCGAATTCCTGATTCCGAATTCCTGATTCCTAAAGTTAAAATCTTGAAAGAAATTCATTATCCACATTCCCTCGGCCTCCTCTACTCCGCCATTACATACTATTTAGGGTTCAAAGTTAACAGCGCAGAATACAAAGTAATGGGCTTAGCCCCTTATGGAGAACCGAAGTACTTAGAAAAGATGCGTGAACTCATCGATGTGAAGGAGGATGGAAGTTTTGCGCTGAATATGAAGTACTTCACTTTCGAGCATGGGCTAAGAATGACCGGAAGAGCGATAGAGAAGCTCCTTGGACAGCCACGACGCAAGCCGGAGAGTGATCTAACTCAATTTCATAAGGACATCGCACGCAGTCTGCAGGATCTTACTGAAGAAGTGCTGATGAAGATTGTGACACATGCGAAGAAACTGGCACCATCGCCTAATCTCTGCCTTGCCGGAGGCGTTTCACTAAACTGTGTCGCTAACGGGAAGATACTGAGAAGTGGATTATTCAAAAACATTTACATTCAACCTGCATCCGGTGACGCGGGCGGTGCACTTGGGGTAGCACTCGCGATCTGGTACAAGCAATTCAATGGCAAAAAACTTCCTCAAATGAATCATGCATACTTTGGTGATGAATTTTCAAATGCTGAAATCGAAAAGCTACTGAACAAAGAACATCTCCCATTCTTAAAACACTCTGACGATGGTTTAATCGACCGAGTCTCCACCCTCATGGAAGGAGATAATGTAATAGGATGGTTCCAGGGCAGAATGGAGTACGGTCCGCGCGCACTTGGTAACCGTTCCATCATTGCAGATGCCAGGAATAAGGAGAACTGGCAGAAAGTGAACTTAAAAATAAAATTCCGCGAGTCATTCCGCCCATTTGCACCGACAGTTTTGGAGGAACGAATCTCTGATTATTTCGATCTCGACTGTCCGACTCCTTTTATGCTCCTTGTAGCAGATGTTCATCCGGATAAGCGGAGTGAAATTCCCGCCGTCACTCATGTGGATGGCTCCGCACGTATTCAGTCTATCAACCGTGATCAAAATCCAAGGTATTACGATCTCATCAAAGCTTTTGAACAGAAGACGGGCTGTGGCGTGATCATCAACACCTCATTTAATGTTCGTGGAGAACCGATCGTAAGGTCGCCTGAAGATGCACTGAACTGTTTCCTGAATACTCACATGGATTACCTGGTTCTGGGCAATTACCTACTTACAAAGAGGGATATGCCGGAGGATAAGGTTCTCAAGCAGAAGGATTATTTGGAGAAGTTTGAATTGGACTAGAATAATCGCTGCGGCAGGGACGGCCTCTGCTGGGTTATATATTTACTCCACTCCAGCAGCTGCCCTCCGGGCTGCGGTGATTTTCCAAGCAAAAGGATTATTGGGGGAAATTCGAGTTAGATTAAATATTGACTTCGCCCCCAAGAGTAGGACAATGTCCCTCCTATGCCTGAACAACTAAAGCTCCCATCAGAGCTAACACCGGAAGAAAAGGGGAAGCTTTTAATAAAGTGGGGATATGACGGTGCTGATTTGGCTGATGCGGATGAAGCAGTACAATCTGGTGGAGCAAAACGACTCCTTGTATTCGACGGCTTTACCATTGCACTCGATGTCGTAAGAAAAACCGAGGCAGTTATAAATCATCCATTCTACGGACAAGTAGTTATGGCCACAAAAGACGGCAGTTTAATCGACTTAAATACAGGTCAACCTGTAGATTCAGCGAACAAATTTGTCAGGCCTAGCGATGGTGTGCTCATAGATCCAAACACTGAATTAAGTGCCGGTGGCATAGGAAATGCGGCAATTATTGGATATTTACTTGCAAACGAAGATCCAGATCAGGAAATCGCACCGGGTATTAGACCGGAGGATGTATGGGCTCTGTGGGCAGATGCAGGTAATGATGAGGCATACAGACAATGGATTGAGCGGATACATCACTTGGTCAATACGCAATACGTGGAATCCCATCCCTCGGGTGTCACTGGCCTTTCTGATGTACTACTACACCCGGAATCGAAGAATGATTATGCAATTGTTTTTCAACCGGGCATTGGTGGAACAACTCAACTCACGAGGGAGCATCTCAAAAGGCTGCTCCTACACGGACCCGCCAACATGAATTTTTCTTACATCGGTTTATGTCCGGACGGCATGGATCGAAACGACGGAGAAAATTTCGCATGGTTTGCAGAACGAGGAAGTGAAATTTGTCCAATTATCAGTGCAGATACGCATGCACCAACGCAGCTCAATCAACTTCAAGGAGCTTGGCCATTTCTTGGGATGGTCAATTTTAACCGCTTCAATGCATCAAAGATACTACTCGATAAGAAAGGCGAAAAATCTTCGGGGCCTCAGCCTGATCTTGATGAGGCACTCCACAGACGGATTGCTGAGGTAATTGATCTTGAACAGAGAAAAGGAAGAACTATATTAAATACAATTACAGATGCACGTGGTTGCTTGGCTATCCTTTTCCACCCTGATGGCACTAGTGAATGTAAATATTTCGAATCGCCCTTTGCAGAAATATCTGGAGATAATCCCGTTGGTTTGGGTGATACCCATTTTGCAGGAGAGCGACTTGAAACCGCATTGGCACTTTTGGATGAGTGGAATAGCGGTAGTTTTTCCATGGGCAACGCAAAGAGGGTCATTGGGTTCGGACAGGCACTTTCTTCTATGCGTATCGGCTCTGAAGAAGCCGATCCTTTTGAAGGAATTAAAATTGCAGGGATTCGCAATGTTGTAGAAAGTGGAGAACGTTTCGACGACATCGATAGCTTGAAGGCAGCACTAAAAGCTTCATAGCAGTAACCTCTAAATCGCGCTAAAGTGTTAATTGTGAAAAGCGCTCTAATAAACTTTGGGCTACTTATTGGATCAATTCTAATTTTCTTCCTTGGAATCGAATTCGCCCTGCGCGTAACGGGGTTGCAGACAACCAAGCCCAATCCCCCACGCATCTTCCGACAAAGTGAATATCCTGATATTAGCTACGAGCTCATTCCAAATCTCAAAAACGAAAAAGCATACAGAGCCACTGTCTCCACAAACAGTCTCGGTTTTCGCGGACCCGAGCCGGACTTAGAAAAGCCGACCATTGCACTCTTTGGTGATTCAATTACATTCGGATACGGCGTGGGGGATGAAGAGACGCTTGCCGCTTACATGCGCGATCTTCTCCCCGATTACAATATTCTCAATACCGCGGCACCCGGCTACAACTTGGAACAGGAAACTGGTGTGCTGCGCCAGAAAATCGCTCCACTTGATCCGGATTTGATTGTTCTTGTTTTCTACTTAAATGATCTGGAAGGAGAAGTCGGAATTCTGGCACCCGATGGAACCCTGCGATCACAAGGATGGACTCCCAAAGAGCGAGACTGTAATCCCATAACTACAGGAATCTTGGGTCTCCTTCCTGGCAAGTGTTGGCTGGATGAACACAGCGCATTCTACAAAGCATTCAAAAAGGTAGTGGATCTGCGTTCAAGCAAGCAGCGAAAAGCGGTGCAACAAGAAGAGTCCGAAGAAAAACCGAAAGAAGATACGGTGACCGAGGAGCAACTCGCTCGTTATACACAACAACTCAATGGTTTCATTGCACATATCGATCCGGGGACACCGAGTGTCTTCGTCATCTGGCCCGATCACTATCCCCACGAACCATCGAGGTCGAGTATCAGACAAATTGCAGAAATACGCGGATTCCGCGTGATCGACCTGTACGACATTTTCTCGAATAAAGTACCCACGCTTCCGTGGGATACGGTGCACCCAAACCCGGATTCCCTGAAAGCTGCTGCTCAGGAAATTACAGAAATTCTCATAAATAAAAAACTTGTTCCCGGTGAACTTGCACCGTAGGATCATTCGCGATGTACGAATACCTTCCTTTCACATCCACAAAACTCGATCTGTCTCTCATAAAAGATTTAGACGGATGGCTCTCTGATAAAGAAGCGGCACTTCTTTACCGACTTGCAAAACGGTGCACGGGCAGAGGGGCGATTGTAGAAATCGGGTCATGGAAAGGAAAATCCACCATCTGCCTTGCAGAGGGTTCCCGAGCGGGGAAAAACATTCCCATCTACGCAATCGATCCGCACACGGGGTCATCAGAACATGGCGATGTTTACACATTTGAAGAATTCAAGAAAAATATTTCGAACGCAGGAATCGAAAATATGATTCATCCAATAGTGAAAACATCGAAGGAAGCTTCTGAGGGGTGGAACAAACCAATCGAACTCCTGTGGATCGATGGTGCCCATGAAGAAGAATATGTTCGGCTGGACTACGAGCTCTGGACCCCACATCTGGTCCCCGGTGGCACAATCGCTTTCCACGATTCGTCCATGCCTGGTGTGGAAGTAGTGCTGGAAAAATATCTCTACAGAGGAAACTCATTCAAGAATATTCGCTTTGTCCACGGTGCTACGTATGCACGTAAAGGAAAACCACTCCCCCTTGCAAACCGCTCTATGTTACTTCTAAGTAACGTGAAATATCATGTTTGGCAAATGAAACATTTTATTCAAAGGCTTCTTCGGTTGAAGAAGTGAGAGCCGATAAACACTTCGAAATAAATAGGCTAATCAGTTAAAACACGCTTCATCCTTGCTTTCCAATCGAAGTAACGTGCCTTCTCTTTTCCCTTTTGAATACGCACGTTATTGTTCTGGCTCAGGACTTTTACAAGCCCGTCCGCCAGTGACTGTGCATTCCCCGGCTCACAAAATTCCACAATCGATTCATCGACCACATCTCTAACAGGTGGAATATCCGCACAAACCACTGGCTTCCCTGCTGCCAGATACTCCAGAAGCTTGAGAGGAGACGTATCGCGCTGGAAGTAAGGA
The DNA here is from genome assembly GCA_043819035.1 of Patescibacteria group bacterium. GTDB lineage: Bacteria > Patescibacteriota > Gracilibacteria > Peribacterales > Peribacteraceae > UBA2144. The sequence continues at coordinate 6,388 of JBDRFD010000087.1, forward strand.
TGCTTGGACGCTGGTGCGGGATAGACACACACATCACATGCTGCAATGCAGGATGAAACATTGAATTGCTCCACTCGTCCTTCAAATCGCACATCGTTATCGGTGAGCCCAAGAGAGGCTGCTAACTCACGGTAAGCTTGTTGCCAATCGCGTGGCCCCCCAACGATCCATCCAAACACATTCTTCCCTTTAAGCTCCTTAAGAGCACGCAAAAGTTCCGGCACACCTTTCTCGATTGCATCGTATGTCACGAGCGAGCCAATATAACCGACAATCGGACGATTCACAGGAAGTTTCCACTCATTCCTCGCACCATCACGCAGCGGCAGTTCCTGATACAACTCGTATTCAACGCCATCCCCTTCCACAATAATCTTTGCGCTATCCGCTCCCAACTCAACTAATTCGTCTCGCATTGGAGTTGTAAGACATACAATTCGTTTGCACTGATTACAAAGCTCGCTAAATCGTGTCTGGAATTTATTTGGCAACGTATGCAGCTCCAGTACAACGGGAATCTGAGATTTGAGTAGTACTGAAAGCAAAAGCGGAGACCTGGTATAGAGAAGATCAGATTGATGACTATTCAAAAATTTCTTGAGTGCGCACTTATAGAAATACATGGTCACCACCATCCAGAGTGCTCCCGGAATCCACCACTTTCCAAGAGCATCGAAGTTATCTGTCCGCACAAACTTCACCGATCCCGGTAAGCCATAGTAATCATGTACTCGCTCATGAATGTAGTTCTTCGTCTGAGGCGCCACAATCGTCACATCATGCCCGATTTCTGTGAGCACACGGCATACAGCAGCGATCTGAAGACCGTGTGCCTTCTCAACTGGAAATCGACTATGGACGATGTAGGTGATACGCATTGGATCGTAGCTTATTCGCTTGTTTGCTTGTTAGGAAGTAAGTTGACGGATAATCTTAACCAAGAAACCACTCATTCTATGCATATTCACAAAGTCCTCTTCTTCGGCTACTACTCGCAAGAGTCACCTCGCACGTACACTGTGCGTAAAGAATATGAAAAGCAAGGACGGAAGATTCTGGAGTGTCATACCCAAAAAAAAGGCTTCTTTCCTAAATACTTTGACCTGAGGAAACAATTCAAACTGCATAAAAAAGAAATTGATGAAGTCGTGGTCCTCTTCCCCGGTCATCACTTAATCCCACTCGCATGGTGGCTCACCAGATTCCCACGAAAGAAGCTCACTTTTGACGTTTTCATTTCTGTGTACGACACACTTGTTACTGATCGCAAAAAAGTCTCACCTTTAAACCCTCTCGCATGGTTCTACTACATCGTTGACTTCTTCAGCTGCCATCTTTCGGATGAAGTCCTCATCGATACCATTACCCACCGCGAGTTTTTCATAAAGAAGTTCAAACTAAATCCCAAAAAGATGAAAGTGGTCTATCTCCGCGCACGTGAAGATCTATTCTTCCATAATCCCCAGCCCCTAACCCCTAACAACCCAGCTGAAGTCTTCTTTTATGGCTCATACATTCCCCTGCAAGGAATCGATGTGATACTTAAGGCTGCAAAAATTATCCAGGACTCTGGCTCCCCCATCCAATTCACCCTCCTTGGTGGAGGACAGACAAAACAAGAAATGCTCAAACTCGCCGAGGAATTGAATTTAGAAAATGTTACCTTCAAAGATTTCACCCCCATCGAAGAGTTGCCTGCACATATCAATGCATCTGGCCTCTGCCTGGGCATTTTTGGAACGTCACCAAAAGCACAACGCGTGATTCCGCATAAAGTGCTCGACTACAGAGCATGTGGAAAAAAAGTCATCACCGAGAGGAGCCCCGCTATCTTGGAACGATATGGAAATGATCACGATGTGATTCTGTGTGAAGCAGGGGATGCTCAGGATTTAGCTGAGAAGATTCTCCACTGCGTAGGTTAAAAAGCTCTTCACATTGAGTTTCGTCGCAAACGCTTCCCGTGCTTTCTTCTGCATGGTTACAAACGCTTCTTCATCGAGTGCGTCGTAGAACTCACATATTTTCCGATCCAGTTTGCGTAAATCTTTGTAGTCAACAATACACACAAACTCGTTATAGTTGATTATATCTGAGAGAGGCAACACACAGTCTGTGTTCAAAAGAATCGGAACGCGCCCCAGGCTCAGTGCTTCATAGAAACGATATGAATAATTTCCATCACCCTTAATCGCAATAGGAAAATCTGACCCGATCATATTTTCTATGTACTCGCGACGTCCTTCATCCGGATCAATCTTGATTGTATGGGGACTTCCGGAGTAACTGCCACGCAGAATGAAGTTTGTAGCAACTCGCGAGCTGCTTTCACACAACCTAAACGCCTTCATACGGAATGTGAGTCCCTTCTTGTGTGCAGTTAGATGGAATTTGAAAGTTGCTAACCTCTTCAAATCTATCAACAGATTTTTTGCAATTGTCGCATAGCGATTTTTCGCATTCTTGTACTTCGCCCATCCGCAAAACCCAACCACAGGAACCTCCGCTTTATGTCGCGGCTGAAACGAGCGGCCATTGAGCAGGTCCGGTGTATAGGGTGGCATCATGATTTCATTGTCGCGCTTCTGGTAACCATACTGAGAGGTGCGAAAGACAATAGAATTGGGAATGGGAACCTCGCTATCGCTGTCCCCATGCCAAAAAACGACTGCACGTTTTCCATGATCTTCACAGAGGTCTGTAATGCGCTGCAAGTATGCGCCCCTTTCCTGAACGAGAGGAAAGTTGTGTGGAATGAGGATGTAGTCAGCCCTGGAAGGATCCTCGACTATTTCCACCAGAGGTTCTGTGAGGCCATCGAACGCCTCATTAAGAAAATCCATCCGCCCTTCGCCCTGAGGACGCCCAAGATTTGGGTACAGCAGAGGAATATGAGGGATGCCGGGGAGTTGTTGGATGTAGACGCTAAGCATTATCGTAATAAGGAACCGAAGAATCCGAGGAAACCAAAGAATCCGAAGATATAATAGTAGAAATACTCTTTGGTTTCCTGGGTTTCTTTGGTTTCCTGGGTTTCTTTAGCTTTCCATCCTGTTAGAATGCCCCCAATGCCAACACTCATAAAGAATGTTGCCCGCAGGCTCAAGAGATTAGTCCGCTCTGACGTAACAAAACATCGCGGTGTTACGATCCCTGCTAAGCATCTGAGATATGGCGGAAGTCACTTTATTGATAATGAAGATTTTCTTCACTCAGGAGAACGGGAAGCAATGAGGTTACAGGGCGAATTTGGCTTAAGGAAAGGGAGCGCCCTCTTGGAAATTGGTTGCGGACCAGGACGTTTATCCATCGGCATACTAAATACCATTGGAGAACTACGAGCATACAGAGGAGTGGATGTAAGCAAGGTGGCAATCGACTGGTGCAAGAAGCATATCGAACAGAAGTATCCCACGTTCCAGTTCTTCCACGCAGACTTCAAGAATGACCGTTACAATCCGGAGGGAACTAAGGCTATTGTGCTCCCCTTCCCGGACCAAGCCTTCGATATCATCTACCTCTACTCTGTCTTCTCCCACATGAAGACTCCCGACATCCGCGCATATCTTAATGAGTTCAAACGTCTCCTCAAACCAACCGGAAGCATCTTCCTCACTGCATTCATCGAAGAGAATGTCCCAGAGATGGAAGAGAATCCCGCTGACTACAAGCAGGATTGGAAAGGGGCACTTCATTGCGTACGATACGACAAAGCACACTTCGAAAAACTTGTAGGGGAATTTGGGTTTGCGATTGAGAAGTACAAACAAGGAGTAGAGACGGATGGGCAAAGTTCTTTGATCCTCATGAAATCCAGCTCATAAGATTTCGTACATACATTCATACACAGAGTGGTTTGTTCGCTTTTTCGCTTTTCCTTTAGAATTTAGAGCGAACTAGCGAACCAGCGCTAAGCGAATAGGCTACAATAACCTCATGGAGTACAAATATGTCCGCCTCGTCCCCTTTGCCTTCAAGCGCTTCGGCGTCTTGAGAGCACTACGCACAGGTTTTCCAACACTTGCCTATTACCTGAAGAGAAAGCCACTTCCTCCGTCTAACAAACCTGCGCTCTTCACTATGAACATCCTCCCACCGATGATGACGGTGTGGTATCACCTGGCGACCAAGTACTTGGGTGACCGTGTAGATATCACCATCTTCGATTCCTCCGGAGCTCTGGACCCAAAAGAATTCCCCAAAGCACGCATTCACAAGTTTATGAACTTCTATGCAGCCACCAAGTCCGAAGAGTTCCTCCGACATATTGCAAAGAACAGAAAAATCGGGTGGATCTGCGATGATGATATGTTTCTGCTCGATAGTGGAGCGGTGGATATCGTTGAACGCGAACTTGCTGATTCCAATACTGCCACGGTGAGCTTCCGCCCGCGCGTGTGGTGGGAGTTTGATATTGATGGAAAGCGTATCCAGCCAAGCTCCAGTTACTGCATCGCGTTTAACCGTGAACTCGTGTTTGAAAAAGAGAATCTGCACTTATGTCCAGCTGATGGCAACACGCATCCAGGAAAAATTAAGCAACCTTCTCGTTATGATACGTTTGATAAAGCGAATGAAGAACTACTCAAGAAAGGATATCGCTGCTACATCGTTCCGGAAGGAGAACGCGAGAAGTACTACGCCGGATTCTCAGGTTTAAGTGGTCCTGTGATGCTTCTGTGGTACTTCAAGAAGAAGGAGCAGACCTTCGACTACTTCCTCTCCCCCCCAAAGAAGCAGTGGAGCGGAAGTATGCTCTTTGGAATCCTAAGTGGAATGCTCTCGATCTACACCATTCAAGAGCTCTATACAAAGCTCAAAGGAAAACCCTATCCGTTACCTGCTCTCCCAAGCCGAGATGAACTCATGAGGATTTATGAGGACCATAAACAATATCTCCGGGAGGATCAGAGTTTGGAACAGGTGGAAGAAACGAGTAGGAGACTCAGAGAGGCGCTTTAGAAGGGGGACATCCCTTATACAATTTAAGTATTTGCGCAAATACTTTCATACTATTCATACATACCTTTTATGCCTTTCGTGCGAAAGGTCTACTGGTAAACAAATTAAACATATATTTGAACAAATGTTTAAATATTAAAAACAACCAATGTTTACCCCATCTCACCCACCAACCTCTCCACCAGCTTTTCCTGGAGAAGAACCTTTGATACCTTTCGTGCGAATGGTCTATTGGTAACACATCCAAACTATTCGCCTATTCGTGCGAATAGTACATAAACAAAACACACATGACTGTTGATACAAATCATCATTCCAACATTCGTGCGAATGTTCCTAATGAGCAAAATTACCATACAAAACACTGTTACGTCATTCGTGCAAATGTTCCACCTATTTTATTGTCCAAAAAACCTATTTCATCTCCACCACCAACCTCTCCAAAGGCTTTATCCGAAAGGATTATATGTTGATAATTATATATATTTGAACAAATGTTTAAATGTTAAACATGCGAATTTTAATTTGAGATGATGTTTTGTTGATAAACATATATTTGAACAAATGTTTAAATATCAAAAATAACATCAAATATTATTCCATCTCCTTCACCAACCTCTCCACCAATTTTCTCAAGCTGTGTTTTTCAACCACCCGTCTTCGCAAATCTTCAGCAAGTCTCGATCGTTCATCATTACTCATCCTCAAAACTTCCTTCGCCTTTTCCCCCATCGTCTCCTCGCTACACATCAAATTCTCCGGCAACACATATGCCGTTGCTTTTGAACAGGACACAACCGAACAACCACATGCCATTGCTTCCAATACTGCTTTGTCCAAACCTCCACCGCACGCGTGCAAAGTAAGCTCAGCTCGTTGAAGACGCGAACGAATCTCTTCATGAGGTACGGATTGAATAGTAATGCGATCACTTACATTAAGTTTGACCATGAGTGCTGTTAGTTCTTCAAGGACATTGGCATCTTGTTTTGTAATAGGACCTCCAGCGATAAAGAGCTTGCAAGAGTCAGGAAGCTGAGCAAATGCTTTGATAATGACATCCAAGTGTTTTGTCCGCGTTGTTCTACCAATCGTTACAATTAATCCCTTCTCGCGCTCTTGAGTTTGTGCAAAATATTCTGTATCAATCCCATGCCCAGTGATCACACTCTTCTTTGATTTTTTGGGAAGTCCATACTCCGTTGCAGAGAACACTTTCCGAACGAACAGGAGCGACAGTGGAAGCGCCCACCCACCACCACGTGCTTCGTACCAAAGGTACACACGTTTTCGCAGAAGGAACCACGTCTTCCAACCAAGCACCACCCAAATGGGCGTCATGTGCACAAAGACCGTATCATATTGTTTTCTAAGCTTCCATTGCAGAAGCCCAAACCGAATCATCTGCCTCAAGCGCGAATGCCCCTTCTCTTTACCCAATGAATGAACCTCGACGTTGTCTGGAAGGTTATGTTCACCAACCAACTGCCCAATCACCGTAACCTGTTCGCAGTGTTTGGAGAATTCAGCTAGCCAGCGATGAAAGAAGCCGAGGATCGGATCTGCAGAGTCAACCTTCTGGGTTACTATTAAGAGATTCATTGGTGCTTAATATAAAGCAAAATGGGAGAAAAAAGGGCAAAAAGGGCAAAAAGAGAAAGCCCCGTTTCTCAAGAATAATATGTTCCCTTTTTGCCCTTTTTTCTCTTTTTACCCTTTTTTCTTTTCAGTTGCGAGTGATTTCAGAAAATCCGCATATTCTTTAATAAGCTTCCTCCTCTCAAAAGTATCCAGGATTTTGGGCGCCTCCTTGGCCATTCGCTCACGCATTGCACTATCACTCAAGAGCATACGAATCTTCTTCGCCAGATCTTCCGGTTCTCCAGTTGTAATCACGCCGTTGACTCCATCCTTGATGATTTCAGGGACAACCCCCACGGGAGTCGCAACCACTGGCATGCCAATTGCCATTGCTTCCAAGACGCTTCGCGGACCGCCTTCGCTTCTGGAACACATCACAAAGATACTGGCACTGGCAACAGCCCCGAGCACAGCTTCCAGATCCGGCATCCATCCAAGGAATACCACACGATTCTGCATCCCCAAAGAACGAACGAGGTCTTCACATTTGGTACGCAACGGGCCATCTCCAATTATAACAAGACGAACTCCGTGCAGCGAATGAACAACCTCAATCAATTTTCGTAATCCCTTGTTTGTAACTATTCGACCGCAAAATGCAACATCATAAATAATGGGGGGTCGCTCAATGGATGTGAGTAATTTTTTATCTAGATAGAAGGATGGGACAACCGAAATCTTCTTTTCGGGAACCCCCCACTTCATCAGCTGTCGTCCAACTTTCTCATTCACAACACGCACTGCATTTGCAGAACGCGCATCACGTGAAAGATATAACCGGGAAAGTAGCCATCCGATCCATTCCATTAACGAAGAGGCACGAGGCATCCCGACAATATGATGGATCTCGAGTGCGTAGGGGATGCGAATTTTTGCCGCAAGTCGTGCGGCTCCCATCCCGTTATAGAAAGGGGGATACTCATGAACCGTTGCAACATCATGACCGAACGTGGATACCAGCTCACGCCCCTTGCGGATAATCCATCGTGGCTGAAAACACAAACTCCATGGACATGGGTGAAAATAGACCGATCCTCCCACAAGCGCAGATTCTCCACCATGTGTCATGGCATCACCATTTCTCGATGCTTTGGGAATGCGCGGGCAGATGACATCAATCCGATCGAAGTGTTTCCTGAGTTCTTGAAGCGTATACCAAAACGCCCCCTGCTTGCGCTGGAGGATGGACCTATCACCTGAAATCATGAGAAGTTTCATTGGAGTGTAGAATAACTGGAACTGAGGTAAGAACCAAGACACATTGTCTGAACCATGATTCACCTGATTAAAGGATTGGCATGATTAATCAAGTTAATCCTTTAATCGTTTTAATCATGGTTCCAGACAATTTTCAAAAAGACCCAGATGCTCCTGCGCAACTTCTTCCCATCCCCTCGTCTGCAGAGCATGAGCTGCCTTTTGTGCATATTCCGAATAGTGAGCACGAACATCTTCTATAGCTTCAACAATCTGATCGACTGTTCTCAAGTTTTTCAGAATCATTCCAGATGAAAGTGCACTACTTAAACCCGTTTCACTAGTAAGCAACACAGGAAGCCCTGCCGCCCTCGCTTCCAGCGCAACATTCGGACTGATTTCCGTGAGAGATGGAATAACCAGCAGGTCATGGCTCTGAAAAATCTTTTGTTTCTCCTTCCCACTCGCAGGTGAGACGAAAATAATCTTGGGACTCGCAAGCTTTCTTAAATCTCTCCCCTTCGACCCCTCGCCAACCATCGTTACACGTGCATCAATCTTCTTTATCGCCTTCAGAAATGTTTCTAAATTCTTAAACGCCACAAACCGTCCCATAAAGAGGAGACGCAGTGGAGTATTCATCGCATGTATCTGAGGTTGACCTTCAGGTAATGCGTTTTCAATGACTAAATGGGCAGAAAGTTTCTTGAAATGCTTCTCATAAATCTCCTGCTGATAGTGGGTTGAAAAAACAATATGGTTAAAGGTCGACAGCAATCTGCTAATAAGCCAATTGGCTAACAAGCTAATTGCTGATCGTTTTTCATACCACTCCTTCAAACTCTTTTTCCCTCCGAAGTCTGTATAACGCTCCCACCCAAAGTCTCCACCAAGCCTGAGAATTTTCTTCGGCTTCTTGAGTCTCACAAGCTTCAGTGGAACTCCACAGCTTACAGAAGAAAACGCATACACAATGTCTGCATCCTGCCCAACTTTCTTTAGTGCGTTCGCATAACTAAACCATCTTAACAACGGAAGCCCCTTCTTCACTCTTACAACTTCCCAGTTGGGATTTGAGTTTTGGGATTTGGGATTTCCACCGTACGTCACCACCACAACTTCTATCCCAATCTCAGAGAATTCTCGAGCAAGGTTGTGGACGTAGGTGGCCGGTCCCCCAATATCAGGAGGATAGATGCCCGTGACGAGGACTATTTTCATAAATTACTTAAGAATACTTCTCCTGATACCACTCCACCGTCTTCTTGATCCCTTCTTCAAAACTCACCTTCGGTTCCCATCCGAGTTTATTCGTCAAACTTGAGTCGAGAGCATAGCGCCAATCGTGCCCGGGACGATCGTCTACAAATGAGATTAAGTCATGTGACTTCCCAAGTGCATCCAGCATCAGATTGGCGGTTTCAATGTTCTCACGTTCACTGTCCGCACTGATCAAATAGATCTCTCCATCTTTGCCTTTTTTAAGCACTGCCTCCGTCGCATCAGTGTGATCAGTAACAAAGAGCCAGTCACGCTTCTGCTTCCCTTCTCCATACACCGGAATCGGCTCATCATTGAGCGCACTTCTGATGATGGTCGGTAGGAACTTCTCATCCGCCTGATGCGGACCGTAGTTATTGGTGCATCGTGTGATGCGAGCTCGGATTCCATAGGTGTGCACTGCTGCGAGGACAAGGAGGTCACCGGCTGCTTTAGACGCAGAGTACGGATTACAGGGATTAAGCACGGTCTTGGGTGTGCATGGAGGATCCGAATCTTTCAAACCTCCATATACTTCATCAGTTGAAACATGTAGCAGGAGAATATCCGGATTCTCTTTGCACACTTCAATCAAACTCTGAACTCCAATCACGTTAGTCTGCAAAAACGGCGCAGCATCCGCGATGGAATTATCTACATGTGTCTCCGCTGCAAAATCGACAATCGCATCAATAGCTCGATCTTCGACTATCTGTGTAACGAGCTGCTGGTCCGCTATATCTCCATGTATGAACTGCATCTGCTCCTCGACCGGTTCCAGATAGGACCGATCTGCAGCATACGTCAATTTGTCCAGCACGATCATCTGATCATCAGGATGGTTTTGGACATGCCGCAGCACGAAGTGCGATCCGATGAATCCGGCTGCTCCAGTAACAAGTAGGTTCATAGCTTGTGGAAGTAGTTTGGAGACTCGTAGAGCAATTAGCAATTAGCTAGTTGGCTTTTTAGCTTTAAAATATCTGAAGATAATCTAGCTAATAAGCCAATCGGCCAATAAGCTAATTGCTAATGAAAGGCGTTCTAATTTGCGGCGGCACGGGATCCAGGCTTCGTCCACTCACGGACGTGACGAATAAGAGCCTGCTTCCGGTCTACGATAAACCACTTTTGCTCTTCCCTTTGCAGGTATTGCTTGATGCGGGGATTAAGGAGATCGCAGTGATCACTGGCACAGAGCATATGAACCAAATTTCTGAGTTTCTGGGATCCGGATCCAAGTTTGATTGTGAATTCACCTTCAAAGTGCAGGATAAACCCGGAGGAATCGCGCAAGCTCTGGGCCTTGCAGAAGAGTTTGCAGAAGGCGATAGCATCTGCGCCATTTTGGGTGACAATATCTTCTTTGATGATCTGACCACTGCAATTACCAGCTTCGAAAAAGGAGGACATGTGTTCCTTCGGGAAGTCCCCGACCCCGAGCGATTTGGTGTGGTGGAAGTTGATGGTGATAACGTCACATCAATTGAAGAAAAACCTGAGAATCCAAAGAGCAACCTGGCACAAACCGGATGTTATCTATTCGATAATCGTTGCTTCGAGATTATTAAGAACCTCAAACCCTCTGTGAGAGGAGAATTGGAAATAACCGACGTCGCTAAGGAGTACATCGAGTCAGATGAACTCACTTACACCAAACTCTGCGAAGAATGGATCGACGCGGGGACGTTTGAAAGTTTGTTTAGGGCTGCTGAGTTGGTACGAGAAAAAAAGCCATTAGCTTATTAGCAATTAGCTAATTAGCTAACTGCTAACTGCTAATTGCTTTTTCATACACCTTCGCATATTCCATAGCAACACAGCTCCAATCGAAGCTCTGAGCATGCAACTTTCCGGCTTCAGAAAGCCTATTTCTCAAATCACTATCAGCAAGTAGTTTGGCTAAAACCAAGGATGCTGCCCCGGGGTCATCCGGATCAACTAAAATCCCTGTCTCCCCATCTTTCACAATATCCAGAATACCCTCAATATTTGTGCCAATCACCGCACACCCCGCAGCCTGTGCTTCCAGGAACACATTCCCAAACGCCTCGTGTCGAGAGAGCCCGCAGAAGATTTCAGCTTGTGCGTACTCGCAGTGAATCTGATCTGCTGGAATGTAGCCTGTAAATTTGACGTGATCTGATATACCAAGATCATTTGCCATTTTTTCTAAACGATTCCTCTGTGAACCATCACCAACAATTCGCAGTGTTGCACCATCCGCGAGAATTGAAAATGCCTTCAACAAAACATCCACCCCCTTTTGTGGTTCCAACCGACCGACAAAAAGGATGCGGCCTGGAATCTTTGGATTCCGTATCAGCGATTCATGAATCGCTGCTACAGGGATACCATTTGGAATCTTGATGACATCATCACGTCCGAACTTCTCTGCCATATCTACCAACACAGAACTAATCGCAGTAACTTTATCCGGCGATCGCACAATCATCTTCTTGAGGAAGCTTCGATTCGTCGTCTGCATCGTGAGAATTCGCTTTGCTGACGTCATCCACTTACAAAAGACGAGCGCAAGCCCTGCAAATGTTTCTAAAACTGCATGCGCAACGACCGGTTTTAATTTTCGAACCGCAAGCGGAGCCAAAAATGGAAAGAGCCACTTATCAAACCCAAAGCCAAAACCAATTCGAACTACCGGAATTGCTCCTTGCAACATATCCTTCTTAGGAAGACTCTTCTTGAGCCTCGCCGTCACAATCGTAAAATCATACTGGTCCTTCAAAGCTAACGGCACCTCTTCTGCACAAGCTTCCGCACCGCTTCTAAAGGGAGTAAGAAACGCCGAGAGAATAACAATTCTTGGCTTCATGAATTGGCAGCGGAAAGCCGCGGCTTTCCGCTGCGGCACATATTGTCAAACAACGCCCTGTACTTCTCCCCCACAACCTTCCAATCAAATTCTTCTTCAATCCGCTTACGCGCAGCTTCGCCCAAGGATGTTCGCTTTCCTTTATCTTCAATAAGTCGACGCAGATGTGCCCTGAGCGCATCGCGGTCACCCGGCTGAAAGAGAAATCCCGAGATGCCATTTTGAATCAGGAACCGATTGCCGCCCACTTCGGTCGCAATACATGCACACCCCGATGCCATCGCTTCCATCAACGCATTACTTAAGCCTTCGGAGTAACTGGGAAGTACGAATATGTCAGTCTTACTTAAAATATCTGCAACATCATCGCGTAAACCTGTGAAT
>JBDRFD010000088.1:0-2320 GCA_043819035.1 Patescibacteria group bacterium
GTTTATCTGATTCATCGTCGGAAGGAATTCAGAGCAGAACCTTATTGGGTGGATAAGGTGAAGGAGAAGGACAACGTGGAATACGTGCTCGAACGCAATGTGGTTGAAATTCTGGGTGACAAGAAAGTTACGGGTGTGAAATTGAATAAAGAATTCAATGGATCGGATACGATCGCTGTCGATGGTGTCTTCATAGAGATCGGCTCCGTTCCTGCAACCGGTCTTGCTAAGGAACTTGGGTGCGCCATTGATGAACGCAAACACTTAAAGGTCGGTCAGGATATGGCAACGACTGTCCCCGGTGTCTTTGCAGCGGGGGATGTGACGAATGGCTCAAACTACTTCGCGCAATTTGCGACTGCTGCTGGGGAGGGGTCGGTTGCTGCGAATAGTGTGTTTAACTATTTGCAGTCGGGGGAGGGGCAGCTGGAGGGGTATATGTCGGAAGGGTGATGATTTTTAGCGCAGTAGCGCAGTAGCGCAGTAGCGCAGTAGCGAGTAGTACGCCAGTGTTTCTACTGCGCTACCTTCCTACTGCGCTAATTCAGAGCTTTTTCCTTGCGCAAACACTGTAAATCCATAACCTATCCCCGATACTTCGATTCCACTCAGTATAAATGCCACGAGGTAAACGCACAGTCTTCGCCATGTTCTGCACCGAGTCGGGAAACCGGCTAGGGACGATGCGTTTTCATCGTCAGGACAAAAAGGGTAAGGGATGGAAGGAGCATGTAGAGGGATTGGAGAAGTACTGTCCGGTCTGTAGGAAGAAGATGAAGGTGAAGTTGAAGGAGGAGAAGCATTCGAAGTAGTTTTTATTTCTTTCAATTATTTCTTATGTCAGGTTCAGAACAACAAGGGCATATTGTAGATGAGACTACAGGACACGAATTACTGAGTGTATCAGAAGCAGCCATAGTTATTGGTAAAATCAAAGAAAGTGTAGAGGCTGAGGTTCAGGCTTTGGAAGATGCAAAATTTGTATCTCATAAAACAAATCAAATGGGTCCATTTGCAGCAAGTTGCTGATATAGTTTGACCTGATGCAATCCACAGAAGAACATACCGGTGAACGCATGCTCCTTGGAACGTGTGTGATTGAGGGGCTATTTCCAATTATGGCTGTTGTCATGGCGAGAAAATTCCCACCCGTGCTTTTTACTGCGATTAGCTCTCTATGTGCCTCAGTGATCTTCCTAATCTACCTTTGGTTTTCACATCGGTTGAGTCAGCAAATTTCAATACGGGCATTATTGTATTCCTTAGGAGTTGCAGTATTTGTTGTAATGACTTTGGCACTCATTCTCATCGGTGCAAAGTTCACATCAAGTGTAAACGTCGCATTGCTCTTACAAACAGAGATGCTCTATACGTTCATATTTGCAACGATCATTCTTGGCGAAAGGCTATTCCAATGGCAATTAGTCGGTGTTGCTTTTGTATTTCTGGGAACGGTTCTTGTTATCTTCAATGGAACATTTGATCTGAACACAGGCGACGTAATCATTATTGGTGCCTGCGTCTTTTTTCCAATAGGGAATATGTTTGCCAAGAAAGCACTTGCGTTCATTTCCACTGATACATTGCTTTTCCTGCGTTATCTCCTTGGCGGTAGCCTGCTTCTGGTTGTCAGTTTTCTCTTCGAGGATTTTTCGAATTTGGAATATGGTTTCGATGCGAATACCTTGGCAGTATTTGCTGTCTACGTAGTACTATTTTTAGTTATGTCAAAAGTTCTGTGGTATGGAGGCCTTAAGAGGCTTGCTATGGGGAAGGCTGTGTACATCATATCTGCATCGCCGGCATTCAGTCTCCTTTTTGCATTCATCCTATTGCGTGAGATACCAACGTGGTATCAATTTGCCGGATTCGCATTTACGGTAACTGGAATATATTTTCTTATCTCGCGCCAAAAAGTCGCGTCAACTATCATTGAGCCTTTGTAAGGTAAAGAATTAAAAGCATTCGAAGTGAGAAGCCCATTGTCTGAACCGCAGATTACGCAGATGGCGCAGATACTTGTTTAAAGGTAGACCAAAGTCGGTGCAAGTAATCTGCGTAATCCCTATTATCTGCGTAATCTGCGGTTCAGACTTGTTTCGTGTTTTGGGATTTCTACTCTGAGATTTTCATAAGTAGCTGCTATAGTGGTGCCATGACAGACGTTTACCGTGCCTGTGCTTCTATAGTTGTCCTCAAGAAGGAAGGGGATTCATTTAAAGTGCTTCTTCTGCACAAACCCCGCAAAAAGGATGCATGGCAGTTGCCGCAGGGAGGAGTTGATCCCGGGGAAACACATGCACAAGCTGCGGTGCGCGAA
>JBDRFD010000089.1:0-12196 GCA_043819035.1 Patescibacteria group bacterium
TGGATTGGGAGGATTGAGTGATGAGTGGAGATTAGAGTTTTTGTTGGAGTATATGGGTGGGGGATTTGTCACAGGTCACAGGTCGAAGGTCGCAAGTCACCGGTCTGCTTATAAAGATTTATCTTACAAATAATCTGATAAATGGAAACTTAGAAAGCTTCGGATGCTTTTCGCTCCAAACTTCAAAATTACTTAATCCCAAAAGTTTTGCCAATCTGTCCCTGGTTTCCTGTGATGTGGTTAGAGTTCGCAAAAGTCGAAAGTCCTCAATTCTTTCTTGGTCTATTTCTGGAGGTGATTCTGGGCTTTCGAAGTCGTTCAACCAAACTTCCAGTTGTCGTTCAATATCTGCTTGGTCCAGAGCAAGACCGGCTTCATAGCGCAAACTGAGCCATTGAGTGGTTCCAAAGAGTCTCTCCATCGAGTGTCGTCCCTGCTCCACAATTGCTTCATCAGGAGCATGCTCCGGAGGGACTTCGGTGTCTCTGGGTTCAGTTGTTTCCACTGTTCGATCCTTTCCGTAACTATCTGTGACGTGGTGCTCGACGACTGGTACCTGGCGCGTTTCTGTATAACCTTCGCGAACTAGAGTCTGAGCCTGTAGATTGCACTTAGCTGTTTCAAGTTCTCCCCTTTCTTCTGTGAGTGATGGCATGTGGTAGATTGGAAAAGAAGGACTGGCATTCTATGCCTCTGAGGGTATTTTTGTCCATAGGGTTAGAATGGGTTGTTTTGTTATATGTTTGATGTTGCCTGTAATTAATTCCCGTGGTTTATCATGAGCGAGCGCCGCAGCGCGAGTCGAATGGTTGTACGGGTTGCCAACTATACTACGTCATTCTCATTCGACGGAAAGTTGGTACTGTAAGCAGAATGACAATCTCACAGAGAAATTCTATTTTGTGTCATAGCAGCTTAAATAACCAGATCGAGCGGTCTTCATATCCACACTTTTTGTAAAATTCGTGAGCTCTTTCATTTGGAACGAAAACTTCAACATTGACAGCATCACAACCCTTGGAACGTAGGTATTGCTCCGCTGCTTCCATAAGTTTAGCTCCGATGCCTTTGCTACGAAGATTAGGATCAACGTATAGCTCAAGAATATCTCCCATTGGTGACGGGACATACTGCAACTTAGCAAGTCCATCCTTCCTTTCAACAATGACAGCAATGCAACCAATTATTCTTTCTTCGTATTCAGCGAGTCCAATCCAACCTTCTTGTTCTTTAGTCTTCTTTAACAGGTCTTCGACATATTTTTCACCATATTCTGGCAACCGTCGGATGCGTTTACGGGGATCAATTGTAATAAGGTGATCTTGCAATGACTCCATACAGTGAATAAGTGCTTCCTTGTCACTTTGTTTGTAATCTCTAATAACGATGTTCATACATAGATTGTATCACTTCCACTCACCTCGAATCAGTTTTTCTTTCTTCTCCCGTGTCCAGCCTTTGATCTGCACTTCGCGAAGTCTGGCAGAAGATTGATCGGAAAAAGCGGGTGATGTGTAGTGCAATCTCAATGCACCCTGATCATGGGCAAATTTCGCTCCTTCGTCATGATTATGCTCTTGGATTCTTCTGTGAGGATCAGTTGTGATGCCTGTGTAATATTTACCAGTTGGAGCCTGTGCGATATATACAAACCATGGCATAGCGGAATATAGTATCATGTTTTGCTTGTGTCTTGTTGGGGTCTTCGACTCACTCCGCTTCGCTACGTTCGCTCAGAGTCATTCGACTCGGCGAAGACGTGGCCGGAGCGCCAGAGCGCGACGACCATGAGCGAGGCCCCAGAGGGCCGAGTCGAATGGTGCCACGGGCTGGAATCGAACCAGCGACCCCGGGCTTATGAGTCCCGTGCTCTAACCGACTGAGCTACCGTGGCATGGGTTTAGAGTACCAAAATGCCGAATAATGGCATAGGGCAGAACTACTTATTTTTTCCATTGCATCTTCGTTTGACTATGACGTACTATCGCAGTGATATCTCTTTCCACTTATTTCTATGAAATCATTAAAAACGCTTGTGATGTTGGCAGGTCTGGCACTGCTCACTGCCTGCACAGTTTCTGTTGATCTCGATAAAGATGGGCAGGAGCCACCCGCAGAAGAACCAGTTGCAGAAGAACCAGCTGAAGAGGAACCGGCAGCCGAAGAACCTACAGCAGCAGAAGAGCCCGCTGTGGAGGAACCATCTGCAGAAGAACCGGCAGCCGAAGAACCTACAGCTGAGGAACCAGCAGAGGAAGAGCCAGCCGCAGAAGAACCAGCAGATGAAGAACCGGTTGAAGAGGAGCCAACGACCGAGGAACCAGCGGCAGAAGAACCAGCAACTGAAGAGCCTCCGGCGGATGGAACAGGAGAGGATGCGGGGGAACCAGCTGCCGAATAGGTTTCTCTAATAGGCAATAAAAGGGAAAAAAGAGAAAAAAGGGCAAAAAGGGATTCTTTGTTTATCCCCAATCCCTTTTTTCTTTTTTTGCCCCTTTTATCCTTTTTTGCTTTCAAGGCTCGGGCAGCTATTGATAGCAACAGTGGAACAAGTTTTACCCTCGCCAGACAATATACCCAATGTAGACGATGTAGCAGGAGAGCAGGACCCCTCCTTCCCACCTGCGGATGATGTAATCCTTCGATTGCCTCCACCACATAAAGAGCCTGCTATGCGCTTGTCCGTTGTGGACAATGAAGAAGAAGAGGACGGTGGAGAAAAGGACGACAAAAAGATCCAAGTTGTTGGCCGGTTGAAATGGAAGTGGTTTGATCAACGAGGAGAGCCCAAGGATCCATAATATATTAAAGATGTTACTCCCGACGATGTTTCCTACTGCTATGTCTGCTCTTCCTTTGTAGGCTGCCATTCCCGAAGCGGCGAGTTCAGGCAGAGATGTTCCAATTGCCACGATTGTAAGCCCAATCAGAGCTTCGCTAACTTTGAAGATCTTTGCGATGGCAATCGCACCATCCACTGCAAGCTTTCCTCCGCCTGCCAGAGCTGCACATCCGATGATAACCAACACAAGAGCCAACCACACAGGCTTGGTTGCCTTGGTGTGACCATCTTCCTCCTTCATTCCACTATGTCGAATGCCGAATGTGTAGTACATGAAGATGAGGAAGAAGCCGAAAAATATGAGTCCATCACTGCGGCTCAGTTCGGAATACATGTATTTATCTATAATCATATCGTTGGCCATGATCAGGAGCATCACTGCTGCAAGAAGATTGAATGGGACCTCCTTCAGAACGGTTGAGCGTTGCACCGCAAGAGGGGCGATGATTGCCGCCGTTCCAAGAATCAAGAGCGTATTGGCGATGTTGCTACCAACAATGTTGCCAATGGCGATGTCAGCGCTTCCTTGGAAACTTGCAACGATATTTACGATCAGCTCCGGGGCAGATGTTCCAAAGGAAACGACTGTCAGTCCTATGACGAGATCTGTTACTCCCAGGCGGCGTGAGATAGACGAAGCGCCCTCCACGAGCCAATCGGCTCCTTTGATAAGTAGGACGAAGCCCAGCGCTATAGAAAGCATGGCGAGAAGCATGTTTCTGCAAGTATAGCATGACTGGTTTGAAAGTTCGATGCATCCTCAGAAAGGAAAAAAGGGCAAAAAAGGCAAAAAAGGATTTCAGCCATTCTCCTTTTTCTCTTTTTACCCTTTTCTCTCTTTTTGCTTACCAATACTATATCTAAGTATGAGTCGAGCTAAAAAACCACTCAATAAGTGTCCCCAATGCGAGAAACTCTCTGCAGAGCTTGCGAAGATGACGGAACTAGCTGGAAGAGCTCAGGCAGATCTGCAGAATGCGAAGAGTCGCATGCAGAAGGAGGGGGAAGAGCTAAGGAAATTTGCATTAGAGAACACATTGCTACTTTTGCTCCCAACCATTGATAACTTTCAACGTGCATTTGAACATCTTCCAGCAGATCTAGAAGGGAATGAATGGGTGGAGGGAGTGGTTGCGATCGAGAAGGATTTGATGGGAAAGCTTAGTGCGTTAGGGCTCCAGAAAATCGAAAGCATCGGTGAATCGGTTGATCCGGAGAAGCACGAAGTATTGCAAACGGGTCCGGGGGAAGAGGGGAAAGTGATTGAGGTCTTCGAAGTAGGATTTATGTTTAACGGGAGAGTCTTGAGGCCTGCGAAGGTGATGGTGGGAGCTGGGAATGAAAAGTGAAAAGTTAATAGTGAATATTTCAAAATGCAGAATTGGGAATTGTTAAACAAACAATCAGGAGCACCCCTCCAGGGTGCGTTGAGAATTTGCGGTTGATCAATCAGAAAATATACAAACGCTCGAATACTTTTCAGCGTTCTTCAATATTATCAAGTATGATGATATAGTTGCGCAACAATGTTACTATAATCTGCCCCAGAAGCAGTCATCAATCAGAGAATATCCATTTTCTGAACTCGTTTCCTCTCTCCTCAAAATCTTTAAACATATCATAGCTCGGGGATGCGGGAGACAAGAGGCAGAGAAAGTTTCTAGTTGCTAGTTTCTGGTTACTAGTTTCCTCCTTTGTGCATTCTACTGCTTCTTTCATATCTTTGACTTTTACAAATGTTACGTTTGCATTTGCTAATTCTATAGCCTTTCGGATTCTTGGAGCGCTTTCACCCATCAAGATTACATTCAAAACAGAGCTATGAGCAATTTGTTTGCCAAGTTCCGCAAAATCACTTCCACGATCATGTCCGCCCAAAATAAGCGTTGTCACGTTTTCCAGAGCATCAAGAGCGGCAATGGTCGTCTCGGGGGTTGTGGAGATTGAATCATCAATCCATTCAATCCCATTATGTGTTCCCAATGACTGCAGACGATGGGGGAGTCCTTTGAAGGATTTGATGGTATCGATGATGATGTGTTCAGGAATATTCAAATGAGCTGCAACTGCGTAAGCTAGTGTAATATTGAGGAGGTTGTGTGTTCCGATGAGATTGATTTGATTTAAAGAAACGGGAGCCTCTTCTCTGCAAACGGGGAACACACCACCGCTAGTTTCCTCTGCAATGTATTTTGCCTCATTAGAATCTGCGTTAAAGAACACATAGTCCTCTGTTTTCTGGAAGCGCGTAATGTGCTTCTTTGCTTCGAGATAATCCTCAAGCGAACCGTGGTAGTCCAGATGCTCCGGGAAGAAGGTAGTGATCACTGCGATGTGAGGGCTCATAGTTAAATCCATCAGCTGAAAACTGCTCATCTCCATCACAAACCATGTTTTAGATTTAGCCTCATCAATGAAGTCCATCGCAGGTTTTCCAATATTCCCGACCAAATGAACATCCTCTCCAGATGCTTTTAGAATTTCGTAGATCAAGCTTGCGGTCGTGCTTTTCCCTTTAGATCCGGTGACTCCAATAACTTTTGCTCCTGTATCTGCGATTGTATCTAGGAAGATTTGAGTGGAGTTTGTGATCTTTTCTTTAACTTCTTCAAGTTCTTTGCAGGGAGGAATGCCTGGAGATTTGATGATGATGTCGAAGTCGTTTATATTCTTGAGGTAATTAGGTCCAGTTCTACAATCACAATTCGTTAATTCTGCATTCCCGTAGGTTCTTAATTCTGAATTCCTATCAACAACGGTTATATCTACATCAAGATCACGCAAAGCGTTCATCATTGCTTGTCCTTCTCTCCCAAAGCCGAGGATACATATCTTTTTTCCGGTGAGTTCATTGAGTTTCATGGATGGCAGTGAGAAATTCTTCGGGGATCGCATGCTCAGAACCTGGTTCCAGAGCATCCGCTACAACTTTATCAGGATCTTTGATGGTGGGAAGAACATCTTTCAGGAACATCTGCATCACCGGAGTGGAATCCAGATCGCCACGTTTATGTGCTAGGATGAATGCAGCTTGTACTTCCTCAGCTGTACCAACACAATCAAATGGTTTCATTCCTTCTAGACCCAAAAGTTCGCGATAGAGGATTTTGAGCGTGGTGTCCTCGAAGAGGTTCTTTCCGAATATTTCTATCAGTGTCTTGTGCGGAAGGAATGCAGAGTACATGCAGAATGAGAAGGCGCACTTGGGGCATTCACAGCACCAACGTTCATTAAGATTGTCCTTCATAATCTTCCAGTTGCGATTACAACTCGTTACTTTCGTAAAGTACTCGGGCAAGGTTGAGAAGTACTTCGTAATCGCCAGTTCACTTAAAGGCCTCAGTAAGCTGAAGTACCGAAGGTCATTTGCGATGAAAGCCTGAATATATTCGCCGAAGAGCTTTTCGAATTCCCAGCTTTTGCTCCACTGGTGATTCACCTGCTTCCCGCCATTTTCTATATTTCCTTCATTCGCAGAGCGCTCGTTACTCATAACAATCGTCTCAAATCCATAGAGCAGTGCGGAAACGACGCTTAAGCAGGAGATGTATGCGGTGATCGGCACGTGGCCATTCAGCGCTCCTTTTTCGTTCAATTCAAGGAGCCGCTGAGAGAGTGTTCGTTCGAGAGTGATGGACGAAAGTCCTGTTGTTTCGATCAGCTCTGTGATGAGTGGGTGTTCATTCATGCGCAGGAGTGTGATGTCTTTACCTGCTTTCTTCAGCAGTTCGATCGTCACAATAGAATCCTTTCCTCCTCCAATGGGTACCAAGATCGAACCTGTTTCCTTTGGGCGTTCAATCGATAGGAGGGGAGTGACTTTGCTGCTTGGGAAGGATGCAAGTGAAGAAGGATCGATTCCGTTTTGAAAACAGAATTCCGCAAGCCCTTTGCGGTACACCCGATTCCAGAATGCCGCATGGTCTGCGTTGAGCAATCCTGACTGTACCTGCATTTGAGGCGGACAGAACGTCTTGTAGTAACTGGTTCCCCCAATTAAGTGCAAAGCAAAAAAGGCGCGGTCGGCGATCGTGAGCGAAACCGGCTGGTATTCCATTCCTCCTGGCAGTTCGATTGTTTCCAAAAAACACACAGATTCATCGAGGCAATATTTGAGCTCTATACGTCCTTCCTTCTGATCAAAATCGAAGGTGTCGAAGATGAAAGATTTGTACTTATTCATCGGGTATCTATCTTATCGGAAAAATCATTTCTTGTAGCCATTAAATATGTAAAGAAAAGCTATCTTGATTCTTAAAATGAGCGGAGTATAAGACCAGGCAATGGGAGAGTACTCTCCAGATCAAGTAAAATGGATGGCGAAAGCGATTTACGAGCACCCAGGATCTGATGGTGAATACAACAGATTAGAGTTTGTGAAAAACAGTTGTTCACGGAAAGTGCAAGAAGTACTCGGAGTAGATTTTGATAATGATCTGTTTTCATATGTCTATAATCTCATGAGTGATAATTCCTCGCAGATACAGAACCTTCTTGAGCATGGAACACTCCAGATAGCTTAGAAACATGCACAATCTTGCTAGCTGCGCCTACAAAGAGTTTCCTGTATTCTTGTGGTACTTGATCTTTGCCGGAGTGGCGGAACTGGTAGACCTGTTTGCCGAAGTGCTCGCCGTGGTGGCGGAACTGGTATACGCGCACGACTCAAAATCGTGTTCCCTCACGGGATTGTGGGTTCGATTCCCACCCACGGCACCAATTAATTAACTTCGGCACGCAGGCAGACGCACACCCGTCTTCGTCCCCGCTAAAGCGGGAACTACGCCGGGCTGGCGACTCAAAATCGTGCCTGTCCACCATAGTCACGTTTGAGCGTGACGAAGGTGGATACTCGCAAGAGTGTGAGAGTTCAAGTCTCTCCTCCGGTACCATTTGGATTCGCAGTGAGAGAGCCGCAAAGTCCTGTTTATCGGTATACCAGAGACAAGCATGGCGATACCGCTTCGCCGCAATGGTGCTGTCAATTTCACACTTACCGGAAGAGTCGCGGCGAAGTTGTATCGCCACCCATCGAATATAAAAACTAGAACTTTATCATAACGATCCTACGACGAAGCCGGACGATTCCCATCCACGGCACCATTCAACTTCGTCTCGCATGCATGAGACTTCGCCGAAATGTTGTAGCAGCGACGCGGCGTCGCTGCTACGTGTGGTTATTACTTTTAAAACGTTGGCCACAGCTGTGGCTAGGTGGTGTTGTTCAAAATTGTTATCACCTCCTCATCCTCCACCTGCTCAAAATCAACGTAAAACTGTCCCACCGCGTAGAATGTAGCTGGTGTTGCGACGAAGAACGTCTCGTCGGTTTTTTTACTGAGAGCGTGGGCGGTATCCGGTGGGCAGACAGGGAGTGCAATGATGATCTTTTGGACTTTTGCCTTCCTTAAGTCCTCGATGGCGGCGAAGAGTGTTGCGCCCGTTGCGGCACCGTCATCCGTCAGGATAACGGTTTTGTCTTTCAGATCCGGTCGTGGTTTGACCATGTACTTTTCTTTGCGTCTTTGGAGCTCCTTCATCTCTTCTTCAATGATTGGTTCCAGGCTTTTCCAATCGAGGTCTTGCACTTTCATCATGGAGTCGTCGAGGTATGTGGAACCACCTTCTGCAATTGCCCCGAGTGCGTACTCACGGTGGCCCGGGTGCCCGAGCTTGCGAACGATGTATGGGTGGAGCGGGAGATTCAGTTCTTCACTTAAGGCTTTTCCGATTACTACGCCACCGCGAACGAGTGCGAGGATAAGAGAATCTTTTGCGTTTTTAAACTTACTAAGTTCCTTCGCAAGTTGCATTCCCGCGTCTGTACGGGTGAGGAAGGGGAGAGGGTGCATGAGGGTATTGTACTATGCCCCAGGCATAATGGGGTCCTCCAGTCCTGCGAGTATCCTTCCCAGATCGCCACGACAATGTAATTGACTGTAGACAATATTTGGAGGGAGATCTCTCTTCATCATTTCTTCCGGATCGTAGTGAAGGATGGTGACCTTGCGGCCAGGTCCGGCTTCAGAGAGTGGAACATCAACTATTAGACCATTGCGGAGTGCTGACAATCGACCATATTTACCTTCCGAAGTGAGCTTGCCAGCAAGTGCACCTAGTTCTGCCGCAAATACTGCATCAGTGGTAATTGGCTGACAAGAACGTACTTTATAACCGCAAAGGTGCAGAGTTGTTCCTACCTCTTCTGTTTTTGATTTAATACCTTCGTTCATAAATCCTTTCACCCAAGCCAGCAGTTTCTTCCCTGCATCTTTTTTCATTACATTTCCGAAGTCATCTCTTTCTCCAGCCTCTGCGTTATAGCCTTCCGCAATAGCTATGACGACATATCCTTGCTCTGCATATATTTTTTCAATTTGAGCCCTAAGCTTTGCTTCTTCAATTTGAAATTCGGGAATGAGTGTTATGTCTGCTCCTCCCTGATAACCTCCTTCTAAAGCAATCCATCCTTCATCTCTTCCCATAATTTCGACAGCTGCAACTCGTCTGAGAGTTTTTGCATCAGCTCTGATATCCTCTACGTGTTTTGCTGTTTCGTGACATGCAGTTAGAAAGCCAAATGTGCGTTCCGTACCCTTTACGTTGTTATCAATTGTCTTCGGAACTCCGTTTGCATTTTTAATGATACCCTCCTCCCACATTTGATGTAGCTGTCCTAATGTATCGTCTCCCCCAATGCCAATTACTCCATCCAATTGAAAAGCTTCAATCGCTTTGCGGACATGCTCACGTTGTTCATCAGTCTTAATCTTTGTGCGACAATTGCCCAATATACTTGATCTTTTTCTAAGCAATCCTTGTAAACGTGCTCGTGAGAAACTTGCGAGTTCAATGAGTGGTCTTTGATCAAGAAAGCCATCCCAACCATTTTGTATTCCATGCGGAATATCGCCATGTCTGAGGATCTCTTTTACGGCTCCATATATAACTCCATTAAGACCGGGAGCTCCACCGCCACTGGTGAAGAGACCGTAATGTTTGGGTGTGTGGTCAGAAGCTTCAGGATTGACCATGGAAAGAGATGGGGAAAAATTGGCAGGCATTCTGGAGCATAAAAAATTTGTTGGCAAGAGTGTAAGGTATCCAAAGGTTCAGGAAGTGACAATTAAATAACTTATAGTCTCCGGAGAGCCTTTTTTGAGAGACTTGAGAAGTACGAAAAATCTGGCTTTATGATGTGTATCGCGGGGGAATAGCCGTATGATGGGCTACCCAGAGACAGAACCGTATTTCTCTGGCACACTGTCTGTAACTTTCCCTTCTCCTCTATGGACTCAACCTCAGCAACAGTGGTTCCTCCCCTAACAGCTTCTCAAAAGCAGGTTCCTACTCCCTACACACGTTTCCGGCATACGCTTCAGCGCGTGATGGCTAAGATAAAGATGACGGACAGTGAGCGTGAGTTTTTTCTGGAGCCACAGCATATTCACAAGAAAGAGCTTTCCATTCAGCGCGACGATGGGACGACAATGATGCTTCCGGCGTTTCGCGTGCAGTTCAATAACGCGCGTGGGCCGTATAAGGGAGGAATCCGCTTCCATCCCGATGCGGACGAGGATGAAGTGAAGGCGTTAGCAGCACTCATGTCGATCAAGACGGCGGTGGTGAACATTCCTTTCGGAGGAGCGAAGGGGGGAGTGCAGGTGGATCCAAAGAAACTTTCCAAGGCGGAATTGCAACGTGTGGCGCGTGCGTACGTTCAGGCATTCAAAGATTATGTAGGAGAAGACATCGACTGCCCCGCACCGGATGTGAATACGAATCCGATCATCATGGCCTGGATGCGTGACGAATACGAAAAACTCACACGTACATTTTCTCCTGCGGTGATTACCGGCAAGCCACTTTCATATGGAGGTTCTCTCGGGCGTGATACGGCGACAGCACGCGGCGGCTTCTTTATATTAGAGGAGATGATTGAACGCGCAGCACTGGATCCGGATGAATTAAAAGTGGTCATTCAAGGATTTGGAAATGCGGGAATGAGCATGGCGCACTACTTGCACAATGCCGGGTTTACCGTTGTTGCCGTCTCCGATTCACAGGGCGGGATCTATTCTTCTGATGGCATCGATCCGGTGCGTATTGAGAAATACAAGCGCAAGACGGGTGCGGTCACGGGTGAGTATTGCGAGGGGTCGGTGTGCGATATCCAGCGCATGAAGATCGATGGTGTGGAGCATGTGAGCAATGAGCAACTACTTGAATTACCATGTGATATTTTGATTCCTGCAGCACTCGATAACGTGATTACGGCGGGCAATGCAACGCAGATCAAAGCGAAGTACATTCTTGAGCTCGCAAACGGTCCCACCACACCGGAAGCTGATGAGATTCTGCAGAGAATGGGTGTGAGCATCATTCCGGATGTGCTGGCGAATGCCGGTGGAGTCACGGTGAGTTACTTTGAGTGGACGCAGGGCAAGAGCGGGGAGCAGTGGACGGCGGAGAAAGTGGACAGGGAACTCAAGCGTGTTATTCTGGATGGATACAAAGCTGTGCGCCGTGAAGCGCGTCGTGAGGGGATGACGTATCGTGAGGCTGCGTTCTCAGTCGGGATCAAGAGGATGGTGGAAGCGATGAGAGCACGAGGTTGGGTGTGATGAGCAATTAGCAGTTAGCATGTTAGCTAATTAGCTAATTGCTAAAGAGCTAATTGCTAATCAATTAAAGTTTTACTACTCTTACGTCATGTATGACGTTGCAATCATAGGACTCGGAGCCGCAGGGTATACAGCTGCCATTTACACAGCCCGCTACAAGCTCTCCACGCTCATTGTGGGCGAGGAAGAGGGTGGAATGGGGGTGACAGCGGCGGAAGTGGGAAACTGGCCGGGAGAGATTGATATCAAGGGGCCCGATCTTATGGAGAACTTCAAGAAGCATGCTTTGAGCTACGAGAATGTGACGCATAAGCAGACTCGTGTTGAGAAAGTCATGAAGGGAGATAAGGCTTCTTTTAAAATAACGTACCAGAATGGGGAGACAGACGAGGCAAGATCACTTATTTTTGCAACGGGGTCGGACAAGCGTCACTTAGGCGTTCCCGGCGAAGATGAATTCTCAGGAAAAGGAGTCACATACTGCGCCACCTGCGATGCGTTCTTCTACAAAGGAAAGAATGTCGCGGTAGTGGGAGGAGGGGATAGTGCTGTGGAAGGTGCAGCGATTGCGGCGCAAGTAGCCACCAAGGTTTATCTGATTCATCGTCGGAAGGAATTCAGAGCAGAACCTTATTGGGTGGATAAGGTGAAGGAGAAGGACAACGTGGAATACGTGCTCGAACGCAATGTGGTTGAAATTCTGGGTGACAAGAAAGTTACGGGTGTGAAA
>JBDRFD010000090.1:0-10479 GCA_043819035.1 Patescibacteria group bacterium
AGCGGCAAATCCTCCGGGGTTTCAATGATTGTGAGAGCCTCTATCACCCGCTTGGCAAGTTGAACATTAGTGATTAACGGAATACCGTGATCGGTGGCAATACGTCGAATATAGTAACCGTCTGTCTGGTCGGCATTACCGGAGTGTGTCGGTATATTGATCACGAGATCGATGCGTTTCTTTTCCAGATATTCACGAATATTCGGGCTACGCGGCTCGGATACTTTATGTAGGAGGGCTGAAGGAATGCCACGCGATTCTAGGAATCCATGTGTGTTATTTGTGGCAAAGAAAGCGAAGCCGTGATCTCGGAGTTTTTCGATGGCTGGTAGCATATCAACTTTATCTTCAATACGACCTATCGTAACCAGAATATTCTTCTTTGGCAGTTTGAATCCAACAGCAATAAGTGCTTTGAGAAGCGCCTCTTCTGCGTTGCGTCCGAAACAAGCAACCTCACCTGTGCTAGCCATCTCCACGCCCAAGCGCGGGTCGGCTCCCTTTAATCGACTGAAACTGAACTGTGCGGCTTTGACACCAACATGATCGAGGTCGACAGTTTGGTATTGTTTGTCAGTGGGGGCTTTGTGCAAGAGAGCTTGCGTTGCGAGCGTGATGAAGTTTACTCCGGTCACTTTGCTCGCAAATGGAAAGCTGCGGCTGGCGCGCAGATTACACTCAATAACTTTCAAATGATTACTCCGTGCGAGGTATTGGATGTTAAAGGGGCCGGATATGTGGAGACCCTTCGCGATGCCTTTTGCGATGACCTTCACGCGTCGAAGTGTTTCTAAGTTGACCCGTTGTGGCGGCAGCACAATCGTTGCATCTCCGGAGTGCACACCGGCATTCTCCACGTGTTCAGAAATGGCATACAGCAGCACCTGTCCATCTTGCGCAACTCCGTCGAATTCAATTTCCTTCGCCCCTTGTTCGAACTTGGAGACGACGATGGGAGCTTCTTTGTTGATGAATGCTGATTGCGTCACATATGCTTCCAGGTCTTCATCGGAGTGGACAACAGCCATGGAGGCACCCGAAAGGACGTAGCTTGGTCGGACAATAACCGGATAACCGACTTGCTTCGCAAATGTGCGTGCGGATGTAATATCCGCAAACTCTTTCCACTCAGGTTGGTCAATCCCGAGCTCATCGAGGAGTGAGCTGAATTTATGCCGGTCTTCTGCACGGTCAATGTCGTCTGGGCTCGTTCCGAGAATCGGAAGCTTTGCCTTATGCAACTTCGGTGCGAGTGAGTTGGGAATTTGTCCTCCCATGGAAACGACGATACCGTCAGGTTTGAGCAGATCGGAGATATCGCGAACGCGCTCCTCACTCAGTTCCTCAAAGAATAGAAGGTCGCACTCATCGTAGTCGGTACTCACGGTTTCGGGATTACTGTTGATCATTGTCACTTCGAAGTTTTGTTTTTGCAATTCATGCGCTGCTTGCACACAGCACCAGTCGAATTCAACGGAAGATCCGATGGAATATGGTCCGCCGCCGATGACTATAGCGCGCTTGTTCGCTTGCCTGTCCTGAGCGGAGTCGAATGGTTCGCTTGTTCGCTTCGGCTCCTCGAAATTAACATCATGCTCCGTTCCATGATAAGTCATATACAAATAATTGGTTTGTGCGGGGAATTCCCCGGCAAGAGTATCAACTTGTTTGATGAAGGGGACAATATTTTCAGCAATGCGTTGTGTGCGGATCTTTTCCGGGTCTGTTTTCATCAGAGACGCGATTGCCCGGTCGGAAAATCCACTGCGTTTTGCACTGCGCAGAAGTTCAGGTGACAGTGATTTCGCTTTTTCTAGTTGCAGGGCGAGGTCTGTGCAGCTTTGAATTCGTTCCAGAAACCACAGGTCGATACCGGTTAATTCATTAATCTCTTTTGTGGTTAGAGTTCCTTTGAGCGCTTCCACGATGGCAAAGATACGCCGAGGAGTGGGGAGTACGGATTCATTTTTTATATCAGTGAATTCAAATGGATTCGGATATAGCCCCTCTGCACCGATATTGAGCATGCGAATGGCTTTCTGGAGGGCTTCCTCGAACGTGCGTCCCAATGCCATCACTTCGCCGACAGACTTCATTTCGCTCGTCACTTGGTCGGAAACCAGGCGGAACTTCTGCAGATCCCAGCGTGGTATTTTTACAGCCACATAGTCCAGGGACGGTTCGAAGTCCGCGCATGTAACTTCTGTAATAGCATTGGAAAGTTCAGGTAATGTATATCCCAGTGACAACTTTGCGGCGATAAAAGCGAGGGGATAGCCGGTTGCCTTCGAAGCGAGTGCAGAACTTCGGCTTAAGCGTGCATTTACTTCGATCACGCGATAGTCGCGCGATAGGGGATCGAGCGCAAACTGAATGTTGCATTCTCCAATAATTCCTAAATGGCGAATCACCTTCAATGAAATCGACCGCAGCATCTGGTAGTCAGTGTTATCCAGTGTCTGGCTGGGTGCGATGACTATGGACTCACCTGTGTGAATGCCGAGTGGATCGACATTCTCCATATTGCAGACCGTGATGCAGTTATCGGCGTTATCACGGACTACTTCGTACTCGATCTCTTTCCATCCGGTCAGATCTTCTTCCACCAGTATTTGCGGTGACTCTACAAAAGCAATTTTGCAGATGCTTCTGAGTTCTTCCGAATCCTTCGCGCGTCCGCTCCCTTTGCCGCCAAGCGCGAATGCTCCTCGTACGATCACCGGGAAGCCGATTTCTTGCGCTGCACTCATCGCTTCCTGTTCATCTTCACATGCGCGAGATTGTGGGACAGAAACATCAATGCTTTTTAATTGGTTATTAAACAGTGCGCGGTCTTCCGTGTTCCGGATACTCTCCACAGGGGTTCCAAGGACTGTAATATTATGTTTTTTAAGAATGCCGAGCTTCTCCAGTTCCAATCCGCAGTTCAAGGCTGTCTGTCCGCCGAAACTTAAAGAGATTGCATCCGGTTTCTCCTTTTCGATTACTTTTTCTACAAAGGCAGAATTCACAGGAAGAAAATAGACACAATCGGCAAGACCCCAACTTGTCTGGTTTGTAGCGATGTTCGGATTCACAAGCACAACCCGCGCGCCCTCTTCTTTGAGTGCCTTGATAGCCTGACTACCGGAATAATCAAATTCCCCCGCCTCTCCGATCTTCAGAGCACCCGATCCGAGGAGCAAAATGGTTTGCCTTCTTTTCCCGTTTTTATACTCCTTCGCTTTCAGCTTTTCATTGTTCTTTGTGCGATCGATTAGCTTTGATGTATCTGTAATTGACCCTGAAAGCTTCGGAGCATTTTTTGAAGAGTTTTGTGATAATCCTGATTTGTTGGTGTTCTTATGTGAACCGAATTCAAAAAAAAGGTCCCCCTGCTCAGATTCGAGCTCGGAGGAGCCAGGCCCTGTTTGTTTACTCATACCAAGTTGTAATGGAAGGGATACTGATTCGGAAGAACAGACACTTCCTCCTCTCGCACGCCGTAGCGATATCGGTGCGTTCCTGTATATTTGACAGGTAGAGAACTCGATTTATTCTCATCGCGAAGGCGTGTCATTTCCGCAAGAGCCTACTTGATTGGGGAAGAGGGTGCAAGGAAATTGCCAGCAGTTAGCTAATTAGCTAACTGCTAATAAGCTAACAGCTAATGTTGTAGCTTTCGTATCCTCTTGCTAGGATGACAGTATGAAAAGCAGATTACCCATCATTTCGATTATTCTCGGATTACTCCTGAGTGCTCCTATGGTGTGGGCAGAGGTTCCGGAAGAATTTAATGATGCGGTCGACTACTTCCGGCAAGACCTCGAATACTCAACTTTACAACAATTACAACAGGCCTCTGACAGGCTCAATCAATTGAATGGAGAACTCTTTCCTGTTCGTAAGGATGATTCGGTTGTGGAGAGAATGCAGGGGGCGGCAATTGAAGTCAGATCGCATGTCACCGTTAATATAAGAGGATCTTCCATCGTTCTAGAAGACGTGCCGACCTATGCGTGGTTTGCTGAGTTTGTGGAGGACATGGCATCGAGGGGGATCATTTCCGGGTATCGTGACGAAAATGGGAATCCTCTCGGGCAGTATGGTCCTGCAGATAATGTGACGATCGAACAGCTCTCTAAGATTGCGGTCGAATCCGCAGGTATCAATCTGCAGCAGTGTACGAATGCTCTCAAAAATGAGCAGGCGAGCGGACGATGGTCCGAATCATACATACGTTGCGCAGAGAGCCACGATTGGGCTTTGTACGGTGATGGCACCGTGGACGTGACACGCCCCGCAAGCCGCAGTGAAGTCGTTACAACAGTTCTGCAGGCATTCGACGCATCCTTCCGTTCACTCGATGGAACGGTGTTCAAGGATGTGAATGCGACGACAGAGTTAGGTGTGGCAATCGAGACTGCCGCAGCCGATGGCATTGTTTCCGGTTATACGGACGAAGAGGGGAATCTCACAGGATTCTTTGGTCCAGAGAACCCCGTCAATCGTGCAGAAATTGCGAAGATTGTGTCGATGGCGCTACGCATCTACTAAGGGGAATAGTATTCAAAAATATATTTACGTTTGCGCAATTTCACAAATGCCCGGAAAAGGATTATGTTTCTCCTTAAGCATTCCCCCCTTCTCCATGCGCATCCGACTTTTTGTCCATTCGATAGCTCTGGTTTTTTTTGGGATTCTTCTGGGATTGGGAGGCACGGGGCTCGCCGCTGTCCTCCTTGGTTCGGATGTGTTCCCCGATGTTCGCAACGGTATTTATTATGATGAGGCAATCGGAGAACTGAGTGCCGCAGGGATTATTAATGGCTACGATAACGGTAATTTTGGACCTGATGACTTTGTTACGCGCGGGCAAGTGGCAGTCCTTCTGCAGCGCTTGCGTGATGATCTCACCGGTCAGAGAGTTGCTCAGGAGTCCACGACCACTTCCAGCTCTCTCGCGGCATCTGTTGTGAGCAGCAGTAGCAGTACGGAGGACGGGGAATCCACAACTCAGACGGAGCAAGAAGAACCGACTTCCGCCGGCTCCATGCGGTTTACGATTGATCACTATAGCGTCAACGAAAATGCCGGTATGGCGACGATCAGTGTTGTGCGTACGGGAGGAAAGTCGGGAGCCGTCACAGTCGATTACACTGTGGCAGAGGGAACGGCAAAATCAGGTGAAGATTATGAAGTGGTCTCCGGAACACTTCGATTTTCCGATAATGAAACGAGTGCAACCCTTGTTGTTCGCATTCTGGATGACGATACCGTTGAAGGTGACGAGACGATAAACATTGCTCTCAGTGAGCCAACTGGCGGTGCGCTTCTTACAACGCCGAGTTCGGCGGTTCTGACGATTAAAGATAATGAGCAGTCTGTCTCCAATGATGGAGCATTGATTTATTTTGGAGCATTGGGATATGACGTCGCCGAAAATGAAGGGAGCATTGCCATTACGGTGGAACGCGGCAGCGATTCCGGCACCGCATCTGTAAACTTTGCAACAAGTGACGGTACCGCATCCGCATCGCACTACAGTGCCACCAACGGAACCATTTCTTTTGCGGCGGGGGAATCCAGTAAGACCTTTACGGTCGAGGTTAGTGATGATGAGTCCATTGATGGAAATAAGACGGTTAACCTGATACTGAGTAATCCAGTAGGTGCTTCTTTGGGGACTAAAAGCGCAATACTGACAATTCTGGACGACGAAATGAAATCCTTTGGATCCGGATCGATCAAATTCACACGTTCCAATTATGAATCCCAAGAGTCAGACGGGGGGGCAATCATCGAGGTAAGCCGTGTCGGGGGTACAAAGGGAACTGTGACAGTGGACTATTCCACGGACGGTGGAACGGCCATTGCTGGCTACGATTATGACGTGACGAAGGGCACACTCACGTTTAGGCCGGGTGAGTCCAAAAAGTACTTCATTGTTCCGATTATCGTGGACAACCTTAATGATTCGGGCGAGAGGGTGAACCTGAAGCTCGAGAATCCCACGGGTGGAGCTGTGCTCATGTCTCCGAGTACTGCGACGCTGGAGATTCTGTGAATCAAACACCTTGCTCGTTCTGCGACTTCAGCACAATGTAGGTGATCAGCTCTGGTGTTGCTTCCTTACCTTCTTCCGATTTGCACACTTGTGGGGTTTTAAAGATGGTGAATGAATCGTTAGAATCTGATTGTTTTAGAATGATATGTTCCTCATTTAAACCAAAGATATCATCGGTGTTATTGATTTTTAGTGTTATGTAGTCAGAACCTGCATTTTCAACAATTTTAACGCGATAGTTTTGATTTGTTTTATTCAATTCAACGTTTATGGATTCAACAAGGTCTGCAGCTTGCTGCATCATTTCCCCTCTTTTTTCATGGCTAGCAACCCTGGCATTTGTAGCTTCTATGCTCTCTTCTTGTGCAGGCTTACCCTTTTGTGATTGAGCAAATGCTTCATTGGATTTCTTCATAAATTCACCAGCTCTTTTGAACAAGTTTGTGAACAATCCACCGTTAGTTTTTTTTGTATTTTTTCCAACTTCTTCAGCAGGAGCTGTGGGTGCTGGTTCTAGGGTTTTCTTAAGATAAGTACATCTTAGGATAGGAATACTTAATAGGTCCTTCAATTTTGTTTTCTCATCTGGAGAGATACTTTCATCAGCATCTATTCGCTTTTTCATTGTTTCCGCTACTACTATGATGCGTTTTACCAATTGTCTTGAATCATCTGGCTTCCTTCTATCAATATAATCGGACAGACCAATGAGCAATGACGCTGAAATTTTATAGTCTGGGAGCCCAAGTGGTTTTGGTTCTTTTGCACCTAAGTAATCCTCAAGTGCTTCCAATTTATTTGTGTAGTTCAGAAGTTGTTCGTCGTCATAATTTATATCGAAAATTTCATCCGGAAGGTATGACTTTGGTTTCTCAACTGGAGCAGGGACTGCAGCTTCTGGTTGAGTAGATTCTTTAGCTTCAGCAGAAGCAGCAGGTGCTGGTACTAGAGGTTCTGGTGCAGCTGGTGCTGCAGGCTCAGGCGTTGATGTTGGTTCAGGCTCAGGTTCTTCTTTGGCTTTGGTTTGTCTATTTGCTTCATTCTCAATAAATTGAAGGTCTTTTTTGAGAACATCGGTATCGGGATACGACGGTAGTAATACAGGTAGACAACTTGATGACAAAGTTATTTCTTTACTGTCATCTTTTCCTTCAACATGAACACAAACTTTAATGCTATTTTTATCAAAAACTAATACTGCATATGGCCCATCAGGAAGCTCTTTTAATGTATTACTCTCTTCTGCATTATATTGCCATCCTAAATCATCATCCATAATATCAATAACTTCATTAACATTTATAGCTAGCCTATTCTTAATATTATTAACTTCAGTAGAACTAATACTTTCAGCTTCTTCAGCCGATGGTTCTGCCGTTGCACGTGTAGGCTCTGCCTCATCTTTTTCTGCTGGTTTAGTAGAATCAGGAAGATCAGATATTCTTTCTAGGCTGTATTTCTTATTTATACTTGAATATATGAGCTTGTAATCAGTGTTAGTTTTAATATGTTTTAAGAAGTATTTGGGAGAAGTGGCAAAAGCGTAGTCCATAGATCCTTTTGCCATTGAATTTGCTTTAATTGTTGCAAACTTTCTATAACTTTCCAATCGTAGTTCAAGATCACTCCCAGATTCTGGTTTCACATAACCGTCAACTTCAGGGGGCAATTCATCAGAGCTATTTAATGCAGATTGAATTTCTCTTAGCTTGTCAAAAAAATCGATATCTTTATCTTCTTTTGACTCCTTTCCTGGTTTTGTTTCTTTCTCAGGCTTAGGCGTATCATGAGCTATCGACTTGGTACCTTTAGTTGGAGCTGCGCCTCTTGCCTTTGCGTCAGGGGATAGAGAGGTAGGAGGTGTAGTCTTTTCATCATCTGATTCTACTTCTTCATCTCCTTCAGTTTCTTCTTCTGTTTTGCCATTCTCTTCCGTATTAATTCTAGGTCCTTCAGGATTATCCAATCCATCTTCTAACTTCGACTCATACTTATCTAGTAGAGAATCAAGATCAGCAAGTAATTCTTCATGTGTTTGCTGCATAGATGCCATTGCTTCCTCATATCCGTAGTCTGCAAATGTCGTATTGGGATTATCGCGTAATGCGCCGGTAACGTTTACTGAACTCTGGCCAATGTCTTCTTCCATTCCTGAGAGAAGGTTAATGAGCCTCTGAGTCTTTTGTTCAAAATCATTGAATAATGATTCCCACTTAATTTTATTTGATGAATCAGATTCAGTTTTTTGATAGATTTTAATTCTCAGATCATTACCACGTTTAAATATATTATTCTTTCGTGCGAAAAGATCGCGCATGCGGTCGATGCGGTCCATTCCACGGTATACAGAATCAGAAGCTTTTGGATACTTATCACGGCTCAACTCCGGGTCGTCGCGGTAGCGGTAGTTCTCCGGCGAAGGATTATTTGGACTCATTTATGAAGTTGTGGATGAGGTATCTTGTGTGAGTATTCGTTCAATCTTTGCGATCTCTGTCTTCTGTTCATTTTCTTCTTTTTCCTCACGATCAAGTTTAAGGAATGTTTTCTCTGATTCATCAATGATGTCTTCCACTCCGTCTAGGAATTGCTCTGCTTCCTCAGTAGTTGTTCCAAGATCAGCATCAATTTCCCGCAACTCCTCAAGAAGCTCCTCTCGATCATTCGCGGAGAGGCTCTCGGCTATATCTAATGCACGTTCGCGATTTTGCTTAGGGATGAAAGCAAGAGAAGAGAGCTTTTTTTGGAATAGGCGGAGTTTCATGTGTATGTAACTATTATTATTATACCACAAATAGATATTAGCTGCAATATGCCTCTAGAGGAGCAAAATTCATCATCTCAAGGTGTGCTTCATATGCTAAAATCTCCACGTTCTTTATAAATGCCGCTGTGGTGGAATGGTAGACACTAGGGACTTAAAATCCCTTGGCCATTATGGCCGTGCTGGTTCGAGTCCAGCCAGCGGCACCATTCGATTCGTGCTTCGCGCTCGCGTTACTGTCCTACACATATACATTGTGCGTGAGTAGGTTTGTGTATGTTTTATATAGCGCCTGCTCAAATGCGAGTCGGATATTCTTAATACCCTGAAGGTTAGGCTCCAACGTCTTTGGGTCATGTGTAAAGATGGTGTCATATTCAACCTGTAAGGATTCCACGGACTGAGGAACGCTTAGCTCAGCAGGATGCCGCCGTGTGTTGTAGTGTTCGGCGATATGATCCCCCTTGTAGACAACATTGAAGCCAACCTCATCAGGAAGGCCTAATTTTTTCAATGCCCTGCGAAGTTCGATAGCAAACTCCGAGAGGAACTGAGGATCGCATGTAGTCACTCGGATCACCTCATTTCGCTTTTGAAGCTCCGTCTCATCAGTCATATCTACACTGCCTCGTGTTCCTCTGTTCGAAAGGATAAACGGCATCATCATTTCCTTTTCGCCTGTACTCTTGTTTTCAATCTTGCGATGAGAAGTATTGTCCCACGCGATGACAATGCCAGGACGATCAAAACCGCGAATAGTCGAAAGTATGCGGCCGTGAAACACTTCGTACACTTCTCTGATGACCCTTGCTCTCTCTTCATCCGTGAGTTCTTGTCCAGGCTTCCAAATGCGATTCTTGGCGAAGTCTCTCTCAGAGAAGAGTGTCTCGCTATCTGGTGCTCTATTGAGATCCACCACTGCTCGCGACATTTCCGCAACAATAGGTGTGCAGAAGTTGACTCTCCCGCTTTCTGACTCATACTCACGTGGCACGGTATCTTCTGACCCGTAATCGGGGATGCGCTTTCGCTGTTCATCAGTAAGAGCACATCTATCGCTGAAGGATCCCAAGCTAGGACTTGCATGGTGTACCGAGCACTGAATGGGCAATGATTCTGCCATGTTTCACATAATGGGGTTATTTATTGATATGTCAATAGGTTAACTATCCTACACAATATCGCTGCAGGCCGCTTGTGGATATTCTCGATTTATCGAGCACACCTGAAGTTCCATCATCAGAAAATAAAAACCTGAAAACCCCTCGCCACCAGCCTACGCGCAGCGTAGGATGTTGACCGTAGCCTCCTGGATTCAATTGCTCAATTAGCAACAGAGTCGCTGCGGCTTCGGCTGGCAGGCCACCAGGAGTGAAGGTTGACTTCTAAAATCAAAAGATATCTGAAATACAATCGCAACCACATTGTCTGAACCGCAGATGACGCAGATGACGCAGATTACGCAGATGTTCGTTTACAGAAGAACGCAGTTAGTGCAAGTAATCTGCGTAATCATTTAAATCTGTGGAATCTGCGGTTCCTATATTACCCACACACCCAGAGATAGACTCTGAGTGAGTGGGAGTTGTCATCGTTCGCGGTTGGAACATTGGTTCCGAGTCTGAACCTACAATCCCACGATATCTTCATCAAGATGCGGATTATGTAG
>JBDRFD010000091.1:0-14172 GCA_043819035.1 Patescibacteria group bacterium
CCCACTTCGGTCGCAATACATGCACACCCCGATGCCATCGCTTCCATCAACGCATTACTTAAGCCTTCGGAGTAACTGGGAAGTACGAATATGTCAGTCTTACTTAAAATATCTGCAACATCATCGCGTAAACCTGTGAATGTAACGACTTGTTGGTACTTTTGCACAAGCGGATGACCTTCTTTGTACCATCCAACTACTTGAATGTTTAATTCGGGATGATCCTTCTTCACCGAAGCAGCAGCAGCCACAAAGTCATCAACACCTTTGACCGATTCCAATCGCCCAATGTAAGTAACCGTCAAATGTCCAACGTCTAACGCCGTACGAGGATAGACGTTAGACGTTAGACCTTGGACATCAATCCCTGTGGGAATAACCTCCACCTTCTTCGAAATGCCCAGTTGCTTCAGAATCGAATCAGACTGTGGATAGAACATCACAACCTTCTTAGCGCACAAAAGAATCAACCACCCCGCTGTCCATGCATAGATCGCCGCACAGACTTTTGGAATGAAGCTTCTCGGCCACCAGGTCATCCCAACCAGTGCATCAGTCAACACAAGAATTTTGTGACCGGTCAGCTTCAGAGCAATGACTGAGAGTGTGGTCCAGAAAAGAAGTTTATTCGCCACAATGATGTCCGGTTTCTCCTTTTTAATAAGTTTGCGAACGTATCCAGTGAAACCGAAGGCAATTCCGTAATTCCACGGATCAGGAATAAAAATGTCTCTCATTCTATGTATTTCTAACGTTTCAGAAATCCTCTCAACTTGTACTCGCATATTATTACTTTTTGTTAACTGTTTATTGTTAATTGTTAACTGTTGATTTCCCATACAAACAACTCTGACCCGGTATCCCAAACGCTGCCATAGCTCTGCGAGCTTCGCACTACTCACCATCCAACGATGTTCTTCTTTCCAGTAGGGACTGATCAAGAGAATCGTCTGCATAAATAATTGATAATGTACAATGGACAATTGACAATTAATTATCAATTATCAATTGTCAATTATCAATTATTCTCCGTATCTTCTTCAAAATCCGCATTTTTAAGTGCCGATTTCCGCACAATCCTCGTGAGGCGCTGCTCCATCTCCTCAAGCCGCATTACCAAATAGAAGACGATGAAGAATAGAACACCAAAGAACGTGATGAAGACGGCATTCTCCCTATTTTTGATCCCCGTTACTGCAGAGATGTAGGTCATAACACTTGGGAAAATCGCAATAACCGCTACCAGTCCCCAAAAGAGCGTCCACAAGATCCCTTCCCAGAGTGTTTTCTTCTGCCGGAAGACAAGGCTCCATGCATAGGCTATCGCAACAAAAGCGACAATGGGGGCAAGGAGTTGGTAGGGGGTGAGATCCATTGTTTCAGAATCATACAGTATTCTGAATGCTATTGTAGAACCGGGTGGCATATTAGCAATTAGCTTATTAGCTAATTAGCCAATTGCTAATTGCTAATTGCCCGTCAGCGTAGGAATGAACGGAGCAAAATCTTAAGAGCAGTCTTAACTCCATTCGCAAACGATTGCCCCTTCGCCAGCGTGTACTGAGAATACAATACCTTTGTCGGGATTTCCTTGATCCTCCACTTGTGTTGCACTGCTTCGCGGACGATCTCCGTACAGAATTCAAACCCATTCATTTTGAGATCCACCTGTTCAAGAGCTTTGGGACCGAATGCTTTAAACCCGCACTGACTATCTTTAATCCACTTCCCCGTTACTCCGAATGTAATGATGTTTCCAATGCCGTTAAAAAGTCTTCTGATGAACGGAATGCGATTGCGTTGGCCGAAACGATTGGCAAAGACGATATCCGCTTCATCTCGTTCAATGGGGGCGAGAAGGGGCGGGATATCTTCCGGATTGTGCTGCTCATCCGCATCCAACGTCACCAGAACATCCGCTCCCATTTGGCGAGCAGCCTCGATTCCTGTCATGGTTGCCGCTCCTGCACCGCAGTTTTCTATGTGACATACCACTTTGGCTCCTGATTGCGCAGCGACCTCTGCTGTACTATCTGTTGATCCATCATCTACCACGATCACATCCTCAACATATTTGAGTGAATCGCGCACCACTTGAGATACACGCTTCTCTTCGTTATATGCCGGAATGACAGCTATGGTCCTCATAAGATATGAATATAATATGCCAAAAATGTAGAACCGCGAAGCAATTGTAAGCAATAAACCGCGAAGTTTTATGTGCTATAGTAAAAATATGGTCATTGACAGAGTCGATTATGAATATCCCCAGGCAAAAATGTATCGCGATCAGCGGTCCGGTTTTTTTAAGCGCTTACGATGCCCGTTCTGGACACTATTTTATGAAACGCACACACAAACCATTTTCGAAAAAGGGGGCAGAATCATAGACATTGGCGGAGGCTTGCGCATTGACATTGCACGCGGAAACCGAATCAATCAACATCATGTGAAAAAATTTGGGCACTTTCTATCAAATTCAAACGTGAATTACATAGTCACAGACTATACCGATAAATATTCACCGGACTCAGTAGAGGATATACATGACCTCTCTTTTGAGAGTGATTCAATCGATGCAATATTCTGTAACGCAGTTTTGGAGCACGTATACGATCCAAAAAAAGCAACAAGTGAATTGGTGCGAGTCCTAAAGAGAGGCGGAAGCGCCCTCCTATATGCTCCGTTTATTTACCGGTATCACGCGCATTCAGAAGATTACAAAGATTATTATCGTTACACAAAAGATAGTATCGCTTATCTTTTTCGTGAATGCAGATCCATAGAAATTTGCCCTGTAAGAGGAATATTCGAGTCGTTATTACGCTTTCTTCCTATTCATAAAATTACTCTCATCCGATATTTAATGAGAATGTTCGACACATTTATTCCTCCAATTCGACGCATTTCAGAATCGCAAACATCCGGATACCATGTATTCATTACTAAATGAGGCTCCGCTAACCCGCGCAGGTGGAATCCTCCCACTCGCCTGCGGCGTCGCTCGCGGAATCCGCCGAAGCAGTATCACAACTTCACAAAACGCATTCATCCTCCAGCTTATCCATCCTCCGTAGCAGTGACCCATACACATCTGAAATCTTAGGTATCGTATGTAAAATAAGAACAAAAGTTGCTACTGCGTAGGACGGGGTTTCAGATCTTCTGCGAAGGCGGATGAAATATCTCCACATTAAGGAATCAAGATAAACGCGATGCCCGCTTTAGTATCGCTGATTACCACCTGCAAACCAAGTTCAGGATTATTTATGAAATCAATGAATGTATTCACCTTCTGATGGAGTGAACCATTGGGATCTTTCTCGATTGTCGCAGTGTTCGTGTCGAATACAAAGCTATTGAACCCAAGCGTTTTGATTCGCTCAAGGGTGAGCTTGGGGTCGCGCTCATTGTAGAGGCAATTGAAGAAATCGAGCTGATGATCCGAGATACCAATAATCTCCAAATTACGCGGTATGAAATATGGAATGAACGTGCCCACCCGATATAGGTAAGGACGATCTGGAAAATCATGATTACGTTTAACAACTATGTCCGCCACATCGTCGTAGTACGGAACAGTACGTTCAACCATGACTTCCGCCGATGCTTTGCCAAACGGATATTCAAGAAGATTCTTTTGTGTTTCATATTGCCACATACGCATGGCAAGCATCATCAGAATCCCAATCCCAATAAAGACAGCCAAGAGCGACCGCCCAATGGCATCGGGGGCTTTCGCAACCAACACTTCTATCATAACAACAAGCCCCAGAAACATTCCAATCCCATACCAAATGATCCCATTTGCGAGGAACATCCACTGGGCCACTATGAAGAGTGTTCCGATAAATAACCACCGAAGCCACCGCGCGCGCCGCATCCAGAAGAATGGGAGCAGAAGAAGGAGAGGTATGAACAAAAGAAGAGGTGTGGTTGTGACGTAGTACCCCGTACTGTCAAGATTCATCGTAGTTCTCCATGGTAACGTTAAATAATGTCCCCACCCCTTGCCAAACCCCCAGTAACGATCAAGTTCCTCTTCTCCGCCTGTGGGAGTACAAATCGGATTACTCTTGTCCACTACAAGTTCAGAGGGGAGCGAGCGGATTGTACGGCCTTCAATTGGCACCATTGATCCATCAATATCCAGTATGGGCGAAATATTATTGGGAGCCTTGAAAACAAGATGTGGAACTATGTTTCCCTGAAGGATATTGTTGTGAATTACCCAAGGAGCAATGGAGATGAAAAACACGACTCCAAAAATCAGTAACGCTTTTATAAGAGGCTTAACATTCTTCTTATAACGAAAGGCAACGGCACCCAACAGGGCCAAGCCAATAACTGCGGCGATAATGAACAAACTGTCATCAGAAACATTCACTTCCCCAAAAATGCGCTCCAACGTACGCATGGGAGTGAGGCCTTGCCAGATGTAAATTGCTACCGCGACGAAGATCATGCCAATGAACGCAGACCAATGCAGAAGCACTCCAACGAGTATCGCACCGAGTGTTATGAGCACCATGATGGACGTCGTCTTGATCGCGAAGGCAAAACCACCGAAGATTCCTGCCGCTATGAGCCACGGCCAAACATATCGCGACGGTTTACTACTGTCAACATTGTCATTTTCACCTGTTGGGAACAAGAAAAGGAAGACGCATAAGACGCTCATGGCACCCATGGTGAAGACTGCGTTGTCAATCTTCATGTCCGCAAAAGAGAAGTGCCCAACCATGGGAAGAGCGAGGTACAGAAGTGCGGCAAGAATCCCTCTTCCATTTCCGAGGAACATACTCGTAAATACATAAACCGAAAGTACCGCAAGTAATCCGGCACTCCAGTTAATCATCATGGATGCTGCCGCACCAAAATTACTGTTATATCCGAAAAGGAGAAATCCCAGTGACGTGAGATACTCCCAGAAGAACGGAGCCATGGAAAAAATAAAGTGCCCATAGCTCACCATGAGCCTCGGCCTGTTTAGGTAACTTCCCAAATCATCCCATCCTATGGGGAAGGGGCGTACAACTGATAGAAAATTAAACGCAAGATATGTGATAAGCAGCCACGCCAAAAGAATGATCGGATCGCGCCATGAACGATCGCACTCCCACGAAGCAGAAATGAACTGCTTCAACCAATAGAGCGCATGTTTATATCCTGCAAGCGGAAGAATGAGTAGAAGCACCCACCCCGCGGAGGCAGAAAAAAGCGGGAGTGACGGCGCGTGCAAGCTGACAACCGCAAAAGTCCATAGAAGTGCGATGAAAGCACAGGCACCTAAGCCGACACTCAACATTGCTTCAAGGAACAAGCGATTGGGTTTGAGTCGAATCCAATGTAAAACTGCACGACCGGCCACAAGCATTTCAAAGAGTAAGACCAAAATGAAAATAAAGAGGGACATCACCCGTGTAACAAATGATTTTTGGATGCAGAACCTCTTGATTTCGTAAACCTGCGCACCATTATCAAATTGCCCCACATGTACCAGACAATTCTGATCTTTGAGGCGGTCGAGGTTATCCTGCAGTGTCTGGAGTCCCTCTTCACCCACGTTTGTATAGACTCTGGGGAGCGGTTCTACGATGCGCCTTGGCGGAAGATCCCCCTGTTGGACCGAAGCAAAAACGGTAAAAATAAGCCAGAGAGAACCAACAAAAAGAAGGAGTACGTGCCAAGGCCTCATACTCAATTTCAGTTGCATCCTACCCGTCCGGAATGCATACGCGCCCAACACACCTCCATATAGGACAAAACTGATAATTGCATACCATAAGAGCGGTGACATTCGCCTGAAGCTATTCTCCAAAAATGGCCAAAAGCTATTAAGGCCCCGACAAAGATATGGAAGATCACCTTCGGACCCAGTGCACGAACCCGTAAGTGCATCAAAAACCGGCCGCTCTAGCAGAACAAGCCCGTGATAGGGCACTCCAAGATAGTAGAGGAATGTGTAGATGCCCCAGATCAGGAGCACCACAAAGAAGGCAATGGATAAGTACTTGATAGTCTGCTTTTGCATACGTGGATGTAGGATAGCAGAGAACATCTCCGATGACAGGAATGTTTCCGGATTGAGGAAGTAAAAAAGGTGGAAAAAGTGCAAAAATGGAATCCTTTTTTGCCCTTTTTACTCTTTTTCCCTTTTTACCTCATTGGTCGTTCAGTAATGTAGCAATCGAATGCCCTTCAATATCCAACACATAAGGCAACACTTCCCCATCCTTAAAGAAGGAACCTACCTCGATAGCGCCGCAACCGCGCAGAAACCGCAAATCGTGATTGATGCAATGAAGGGATTTTATGAAACAGTAAACGCGAATGTACACCGTGGAATGCATGTTCTTTCCGAGAAGGCAACCGTGGCATACGAAGATGCGCGAGTTACCGTTCAGAAATTTATCAACGCGAGTTCTCCCGAAGAAATTATCTTCACATCAGGAACAACTGAAAGCATCAACCTTGTTGCAAAGACATGGGGGAAGGAAAACATCTCAGAAGATGACGCCGTTGTACTAACACTGCTCGAACATCACAGCAACATCACACCGTGGATGCAACTTAAGGATGACAATGACTGCGCCATTGAATGGGTTGAACTCAATGCGGAAGAAAATATTGATCTGACTCAACTCGACGCGCATCTGAAAAAGGGGAACGTAAAACTGGTTGCGGTAACCGGGCAGGGCAATGTCACCGGCGTCCGTCCACCACTCAAAGAGATTATCGCTCAAGCACACAAAGCAGGTGCGCTTGTTCTCATCGATGCCGCACAACTCATCACCCATCACCCCACCGATGTCCAAGATTTGGACTGTGACTTTTTGGCTTTCTCCGGCCATAAAATCTACGGTCCAACCGGGGTCGGTATTCTGTATGGCAAACGTAAGCTTCTTGAAAAGATGCCGCCATTTCTGACGGGCGGAGGCATGATCGCGGAAGTGAAGCATGACCACTTCACGTGCGCCGGACTCCCCACAAAGTTCGAAGCAGGCACTCCTCCGATTGCACAAGCAGTGGGACTGCGAACCGCTATCGATTGGCTTTCACAGTTCAACTGGTCTGACATCGAAGCACATGAAGGCAAACTCATCACGCAAGCAATAGAAGAACTTCAAAATATTGAAGGACTCACAATCCTAGGAACTAAAAACCAAAAACTAGAAACTAAAAAACAACGAGCCTCCGGATGCATCAGTTTCACCGTCACCGGTATCCATCCTCATGATCTGACTGACATCATCGGACAAAAAGGCGTGTACCTGCGTGCCGGTCACCACTGCGCACAACCACTTCATGAGCATTTCGGAGTGCCAGCATCCACTCGCCTCTCGGTCGGGATTTATAATTCAAAAGAAGATAT
This sequence comes from Patescibacteria group bacterium, assembly GCA_043819035.1. GTDB lineage: Bacteria > Patescibacteriota > Gracilibacteria > Peribacterales > Peribacteraceae > UBA2144. Next base: position 7,376 of record JBDRFD010000091.1, read on the forward strand.
CAAAAAGGTTGCACCAGCAATTGAAGAAGCTATGAATGTGTTTAAATAGGAAATATTTATAAGGTAAAAGAAGAAAAAAATGAAATAAAGGCAAAAAAGGGAATTGCATCTAACTTTGAAGCTTCCAATAACATAACCATCCTTTTTTGCCCTTTTTGCCTTTTTTTCTTTTTTATCCCCCATTCCTTCTTTCCCCGAATCAACAATCTGCCTACCATAATTCCAATGGACCTCTATGCCGAAAACATCCTCGACCACTTCAAACACCCTTGTAATAAAGGAGTGCTCGTAAATCCAACAGTCGAGCATAAAGAAGTGAATTTAAGCTGCGGTGATGAGCTAACCATTCAGCTGATCATTATAGATGACTTCATTAGGGAGCTCCGGTGGGAAGGTACTGGATGCGCGATCAGTATTGGAGCAATGTCGATTCTTTCTGAAGAACTTATCGGGAAATCTTTAGAGGAAGCATCTTCTTTTTCCATCGATGACGTGAAGAAATTGCTTGGTGTGCCAATAAGCCAGAGAAGGCTCAAATGTGCAATGCTAGGATTGCATACGCTGAAGAATGCGCTGCATGCTATGAATCAAGAACCATCGCAAGGTTGGGGCACTGCAATTGCGAACGAAGAACTTGCATCATAAAGCTACAAGCTACAAGCTACTAGCTATAGGCTAGTAGGCCGCCCTAGCTCAGTGGTAGAGCACCTCCATGGTAAGGAGGGGGTCACGAGTTCAAATCTCGTGGGCGGCTCCATTTCAAAAAGCCCACATAAATCTTGACGTTCCCAGCCTGCCCACATAATCTGCTTCCAGCGCGATTTCCTCATGCTCAAGAGTATGAGGTTTCACCCAAGAATCGTATGCAATTTTTAAAGACAAAACCGGCTAAAACTCAAGATCTGGATGATCAGGAAACTGATTTGCGCCTGTATGAGTGTGCCGTGCTCTATCCCTTTCCTCTCTCCCAGAAAGAAGAGAAGGAGATACTCGACGGAGTGGAAGATATCTTCAGGGAAGCTGGTGCAAAGGAAGTAGCCAAGGATCTCTGGGGCCGCAGAGGGCTCGCCTATTCGATCAAAGGGCACACTGAAGGAGCGTTTGCTATTTATCACCTAGAAATTGATCCCGGCAAAGTAAAGGAGATTAATGAAGCTCTGCGTATTGCGCATGGAGTACTAAGGCACCTGTTGATCAAACCTCCGGCTGGCTATCAGATCACAAAATACTCTGAAGGATATGAGAAGTGGCTAAAAGAGCGGGAGACTGTGGAAGAGCACCGCGAAGCAGAGAAGGAAGAAAAGCTCCAGCGTCATGTTACTGATAAAGCCAAGCGGCAGGCCAAGCGCGTGGAAGAAGAAAAGAAAGAGAAGCCACTCGCAGAGAAAGAAACTCTTATCGAAGAGGATAAGTTTACAAAAGAACTGGAGAAGCTTATTTCCAATGACGAATTAGATATCTAATTTTCATTATGCCAAAGAACCCCCAACAACAGCGCAGTGATCCAAGACGCAAGAAGTGCCCATTCTGTGAGAATGGAGCAAAGTACATTGATTACAAGGACTACCCAACGATCAAACCTTTCACTGATTACTTCGGCTCCATTCGCCAGCGCTACTACACCGGAATCTGCCTCAGGCACCAGAAAATGCTGCGCACTGCGATCCAGAGGGCACGATTTATGGGAATGTTAGCTTATCGTAAGTGACACCAAAGCATACTCCTTCTCGTAATATTATTTACTCCAAGACGAAACCGAAGAATCCAAAGAAACCTAGGAATCCAAGGGAGAAAATAGCATGGAAGTTGGACGCTTTTTGCATAGAACAAACAGCCTTTTGGTTTCTTTGGTTTCCTCGGATTCTTCGGTTTCTTTCTTCGTGAATCCAAAAGCCTTGCTATACTCAGGGCATGTCCGGTCATAGTAAATGGGCCAGTATCAAACATAAGAAAGGTGCTGCTGATGCAAAACGTGGCAAGATCTTTACTCGCCATGCCAAACTTATCGAGATTGCTGCACGTGAGGGTGGTGGTGGCGAAGCTGACATGAACCCACGCCTTGCAACCGCCATAGAAAACGCAAAAGCAGAAAATGTTCCTAATGCGAATATTGATCGTGCAGTGAAGAAAGGAACTGGAGAACTCAAAGGAGAACAGACTGTTGCTGTAACGTATGAAGCCTATGCTCCCGGTGGAGCTGCAGTTATTATTGAATGCCTCACAGACAATAAAAATCGAACTCTCTCCAATGTAAAATCGACTATCGAGAAGCGTGGTGGCAAGTGGGCGGAAAGCGGATCGGTTATGTGGATGTTCGAGAAGAAATGGATTGTTATTGGAAAAGGATTTCCCCTCTCTGAAGATACTGAACTTGCTCTAATTGATGCAGGCGCAGAAGATATTGATAGTTCTGATAATTTAGTGGAGGTGAAGACTGATGCGACAAGCTGGCCGAAGGTACGTGACGCACTTAAAGAAACAGGTTACGAAGTTGAGGAGGCGGGTATGAAGTACGTCGCTAAACAAGAAGCAGATATTGTAGATGCCGAGAGCGCGAAAAAGTTGATGGATTTTACAGACGCAATTGAAGAAGATGAAGATGTGGCAGAAGTTCATACCAATGCCAATATTAGTGATGAGATAGCAGCAAAGTTGTGATAAGAAAAAACATATTATTAGTGGTGAGTTCGTCGAACCACGAATGCGAACATCAGTGATGAGGTTGCAGCACAACTATAAAATCAATTCAGTGTTTTTAGAACTGCTTTTAATACTGCAGGTCTTTTGAGCGGAAGGTGATAATACACATGAAGCCCACGTTTGCGTCTTTCAAGAAGATACGCTGCTTCCAGTTTCTGGAGATGTTTGGAGGTTGGCTTTATACGCAAAGAAATTATTTGAGCAATTTCACTCACTGATTCCATGCTCCCATCTTTCAAGTGAATGAGAATATTCAGTCGCTTTGCGTTGCCGAGTGCTTTACATTGTAATTCCAAAATTCTGCCTCTATTCATACATTTAGGTTAAAAATACAAAGGTTTTATTATTGTACTATTCGCCCGAATAGTCTACTAAATACCGCCAAAAAATATTAATTTAACTGGTATCAAATTATTGCACTTCAATCCTCCGTCTTGCCCATTCAACCTCAGTTCCGCTTCGATCTTCCGTTACCAACCGAATAACATAAGTAGCAGGCCTCTGAGCTTTCCACGGCCGCACATATATCCCCTCCCCTTCTTTAAGATCTAAGAGTACTTCATCTTCTGTTAAGACATCACTCGCAATCAGAATACGTAGTTGATAGAGGTCTCCTCCCAAAGGTGGAACATCTACTCGGATATCAATCACCTCATTGACTATTAGACTCACGAGAGACTCCGGTGGTTCGAGCATAACTGGTTCAACACTTGAAGGACTTGCAGGCCCTCCTGCACCAATGGTTATCTGCACACTATCTTCAGCCTTATTCTTAGCCAAGTCTTCAGCAACTGCACGGAGCGTGTAGACGCCATCGGGAAGACCAATCGTGTAGGTAAGTTCATAAGGGGCATTCGGCTTCGTAGAAAGTAAAGTATCATTCAAATAGAATTGAACATATTTGATGGCTCCATCCGGATCGTTTGCCTCAGCAAGCATTTCTAATTCTTCTCCTGATTCAATAGATATATCTCGACTTGGTTTAAACAAACGTATGATCGGGTCACGCTTGTCTTCATCAAATCGGAAAGAAACAGTCTTTGTCACTTCGTTGAAGTACTCGTCAATCAGAGTGACCGAGAGTGCATGCATACCACTCTTCGCTACTGATCGTGGAACACGCATAGCATTGTCAAAAGGTGCCTGTGTGTAAGACGCAACTTCCTTTCCGTCCACTTTGTAGATAACTTCACGAACGGTAGAGCCAACATTAACATTAATCTTAGGCCTAAAAGCAGGATAGGATGCAATGCCCCCAGCTTGTGGGTAATCAATGGAGAGCTCCGGACGTTCCAGTCGCCCGGGTGTGAGTACCGGATCACACTCTTCTTCCGGTGCAATGGGAAGAGGAATGATGGCACCGGAGTGTGTCTCATCCGCATACCACTTTTCCATTTGCTCACTGATCCACGTCTGCACTCCCTCCTCCCACAGTGGCCAACGATCAGGAAGGATGCTGTGCGCGACGAGGAAGCTCCCCTCTTCCTCTGCTTCTTTGGGACACTTATCGGATGCAAGAAGGTGCGTCAGCTTATCAACTGTGAGTACTTTGCATCCAGGATCCATCTGCGTTGGAGCATTCTCTTCCAGGAACACATCCGCTCTGCGCAAATGAACAGGCGTGCACTCGGTAGGAAACTCTCCGGAGAGTAGTGAGACCTGCGGCTGGACGATTCCTTCGGGAACTTCAAATGTTTCGTCATCTTTCTCTATCAATCGGTGCGCACGCATCATGTAATCACGCCAAATGGGACTGGCGGTATTCAGGCCTCCTCCTTTTTCAAACATAGAGGAACTATCCGCGTTCCCAACCCAAACACCTGTGACCAGATGAGGCGTGTATCCGATCAACCACGCGTTATCGGGTTTTCGCAGCAGGCACGTTTCTTCATCCTTCCATTCCAAACACTTGTTGCTTGTACCGGTCTTAGCAGCAGTTTGATAGCCGGGAATGGTGAGTTGTGTCTTCCAGTATTCCTCCGGACGCGCCCACTCATCACTCAACACGGAAGTAATCTGGTAGGCAATGCGCGGATCAACGACAGGAATAGCTTTTTGATCCAGATCGGCTTCAAAGAGAATGTTCTCATTCTTGTCTGTAATACGCTTTATACGAATCGCAGGAGCATACTCTCCACCTGCAGCAAATGTAGTGTAAGCCTGAGCCATCTCAAAAAGCGGTGTTTCAGCCGCTCCAAGCGCAAGTGGCCAACCATAATCAAAACCATCAGGGCGTTCTTCACTTAACTCCATACGACGCTGCTTTGGACTCGGTGCACCCATATCTTCGACCAAATTCAATATACTATCTTCTCCTCCTGCGAGGAAGAAAGTCTTCGCAGCAGGAATATTTCGCGACGCTCCAAGCGCTTGTCGCATCGTCATGAGACCTTTAAATTCTCCATCAAAGTTTTGCGGCTCATTGTCACCAATCTTTGTGGGAACATCAAAAATGACTGTTGCAGGTTTGTATCCTTGTTCAAAGGCCGAGGCATACACGAACGGTTTGAAGCTGGAGCCTGGCTGACGAGGAGCGAGAACCATATCAATTTTGCCACCGTGCTCCTTATCCGCATAATCCATGTTTCCGACGTACGCCAACACTTCTCGTGTTTTGGGATCTATGGTAATTAGCGCCATGTTGTATGCGCCAAAGCGTATGAGGATATCTTCACGATGAAATTCGATGACCTCTTCCGCAGATTGCTGAAGATCCCAATCGAGTGTCGTTTCAATGGTAAGTCCTCCCCGTTCAAATAAACCCTCCTCGGCGCTCCCGGCAAACATGCGCTCTATTTCTTCACGGATCCAGAGAACGAAATGCGGCGCTCGGATATTCTCGCGCGATGGTTGGAACTCCATGAGCTCGATCTCACCAAGCGCTTTGAGCTTCTCCTGCTCGGTAATAAATCCCTGCTCCTGCATGTTCTGCAGCACCTGATCTGTACGCCCTCCTATGTAGAGGGTAGCGCTCCCGGTTCCGACGTATGTTCCAAGCAGGCCAATCGTCACACTGCTATCGGAGACTTGTGTGGAACGTGTGATACGCCCATCAATCACTTTTTGATGAATATCGTCCGTCACTTCCGTATGCAGATGACGTCCGTAAGGGCTGAAGTAGGTCGGGCGCTGCGGAAGAGATGCGAGAACTGCAGCTTGTGCAAGCGATAGATCCTTCGCCGGAATACCGAAGTGCACCTGGCTGGCCTGTTCCACTCCGTACGCATTCTGCCCAAAGGGAATCCAGTTGAGATACAAGACCAAAAGCTCGTCTTTATCAAACTGATGTTCAAGCTGGCACCCGAGAACGAATTCTTTGATCTTTCTTTGGTAACGATTTTCACCGAGAAGATTCAACGCATTGCGTGCCAACTGTCTCGTGATTGTTGAACCGCCGCCCGCGCGTCCGAGCAGAAGTACCGCACGAGTGACTGCACGCAGATCCAAACACCCGCGCTCGTAGAAACGTTCATCCTCAATGGCAATCGCTGCTTGTTTCATCGAGAGTGGGATTTGATCACCGGAAACATATGTGCGATCTTCTTCGGAGAATAGCCGGTAGAGTTCCACTCCTTCCCGATCGGTAATCACCGTACTCTGAGAAGCGAGAAGGCTTCTGGGGTCATCGATATCTGGAAGTGTGATCCAGAGAAAAAGAAAATAAAGAATGAGTAGCAAGACAAAACCGCCAATACTTTTCAGCAAGAATTTCTTCCACTCCCGCCGTGTGCGCGGGCGCTTCTTGGAATATTGCGCAGCTGCCTTCCCGAGGAGAGAGCCAGAATACTTCTGCGATTTATAAGGAAGCCGTGGAATGCGCCTGTATGCCTGCCGGCCTGAAGGCGTTTGGTATGGGCGGCGCGAATCAGGCTCATTATCAAGTGAGCGTATCTGAAAACCGTTCGTCATAGTGAAGAGAGCGCGAGTGTAGCATAATAGCAATTAGCTCTTTAGCAAATTAGCTAATTGGCTAAATGCTAATGGCTAATTGCTATCGTAAGGAGGTATTCACAAACTTATATTTATGCTATACTAGCATGATGTTCTCACGTTTTCGTTTTCTCTCCGCGCTGCTTCTTGCCCTCATACCGCAAATG
>JBDRFD010000092.1:0-17314 GCA_043819035.1 Patescibacteria group bacterium
CTACATAATCCGCATCTTGATGAAGATATCGTGGGATTGTAGGTTCAGACTCGGAACCAATGTTCCAACCGCGAACGATGACAACTCCCACTCACTCAGAGTCTATCTCTGGGTGTGTGGGTAATATAGGAACCGCAGATTACACAGATAAAAATGATTACGCAGATTACTTGTAAATGACTCAATAGCTTTTAAAAACTATCTGCGTTATCTGCGTAATCAGCGTAATCTGCGGTTCAGACTACTCCGTCCGCTCATACACCCGCAGCACACTTCCCCTCTCCCCCACAATCAACTGCCAATCACGTGCAGTGCAGTGCTCGGTAAACCACTCTTCTTGCTGCTGCGTTGGAAGAACGAGGAAGCGAATCCCCAGCGCATCGAAGCTCTGCGCATCACAAGAATCTCTTAACGCAGTTAAAAGAACTTCCTTTTCGGGCAGTGGAGTGTTGATGAAGCCAAAGTCCACAACAAATCTCCCCGCAATTCCTGAAAATCGAATCTGATCGTTGAGCATGTCACGTGAATCGGGATGCGCATAAATATAGAACCAATCATCGAGAGTCGTATGTTCATCGATCCATGTGTACATCTCCGACTCCTCCGCTGAAGCAATGGGTGTGATCGGGATAAGAGGATTCTTCTCCAGTTCCAGTGTGGGAAACACGGCACGCACACTTACATTCATCGCACTCCCCAGTAGAACTATAATTGTAATTACGGTAACAACACTTCGAACTGCAAAATTTTTGCGGTCCCAGAGCTGCCACAGAAGCACGCCCATGAATATTCCTGTTATCCCGAAGAAGAAAAAGATCATTCTATTCAAGTTCGCCGGGAACGGTGCGTAGAAGATAACAAACGGAACAAGGAAGTGTGCCGCAGCCACAAGCCACAAAAGCATCGGAGTCGCACTCTCTTCTCTCTTGCGCCATACAAAACTCAACGCATAAATCCAAATGATGACGTGTACTCCATAATCACGCCAGAAGCGCCACTCCCAAAATGCAATCGGATCGATGGAATGGTGGTGGATACGACCATCCAGACTTAAAGAAAATGATGAGGAGCCCACGTTCCCCTGCAATACAGAAAGTATCCCACCTTGATGCAAAGCAAGAAAGTATGCGGGAATGATCACAAGAAGTGCAAGGGCCAAAGCACGCAGATAGTACGGAGCCGGAAGTAGAAATATTTTCCTACCCACAATGATTGCAACGCTAAAGAGAGCGACAGCAATCAGCACCACAATAAAAGAGGTCTCCGCACTCAGAGCAAGACAAAGCGCCAGTGGAACCGCAAGTGCTGCCCATCTAATTGGCTGACGCTGATTTTTGGTGAAAAGTTCCATTAGGACAAACAGAAGCCCAAAGAGGCACGCTGCACCCAAGGCGACTGCTCTCTCGTTCAAGGTATTTACTATCGACTGTGCATGTCTGTTGCGAATCATTGGTGTGAGCCACCAGAAGGGAGAATGATCGATCGATCCTCCAAAAACATACACAATAAATAAGTCGCGTATTAGCCTCCATCCTTGCAACCAATACATACCTGCACTTGCCAAGGCGAATACACCAGAAAACAGAGCTGCTCCCCACGAATGTGTGAGACGCCATCCAATCGCACAGGCAAACAGGACAACAGAGGCACTGCAGAAAAGTGGAAGAAACGCGTAACTGTAGGAAAAAGGAAGCCCCGTCAAAAATGAAAAACCTGCGATAAATAATGGGGCGGCGTAGTGATAACTAATGAGTTGCCAGGGATTCGTAAGTTCCATGACGGGAAAGTTTCCTTCCAGTAACGTTGCAGGAAGTGCATATGTCGTCCACAAAATTTCTCCTGCATCACGTGCGTATGCAAATCCCGCAAAACAAATGGTAACGAATAAAACTATCACATGCCATCGTGGAGGTACTTCCCACTGTATCGCCGGTACAGATCCCGAGTGTGCAATTGCGATCCATGCAAGCGACCACACAAGCAAGAGTACGAAGCTAATAATGAACGCTGTCTGGACTGGAAGAAGAAAGCTAAGACCATTGGCCAGAATAGTGAAGGTCATGATTCCAAAGAGTGCCATACCTCCACAGATAGCAGGCACATCTCTTAGCTTCAAAACGTACACACATGTTGTGTATCCAAACAGGAGCAGTACTGCCCAGAAGCCTATCGTAAGAACGACTGTCATCATTATGCAACACCACAATAGCAAAGTTCCTGAGGGAAAAGTGGATTATGGCATGATTTTTCATTATGGTACAAGCCATGAAATCCGCCCAATTTCAGCTCCATGCGGCAATAGAAGAATCGCACTGGTGGTTTACCGCCAAGCGCAAAATCTTGCATTCGATAATCTCCGAATTTACTCCACAGAATTCGGGAAAAAGGATTGTTGATATTGGTTGTGGCACCGGAGCAAATATTGCCGCACTTGCGAATGAATATGAGTGCACAGGCATCGATCCTTCTGCCGACTCTATCGACTTGGCAAAGAAGCGTTTTCCCCATGTCCAATTCCAATGTGGTGATGCACTCAGAGACTTTCAGGATTCGATTCAAAAAGCAGACATGATTCTTCTTACCGACGTACTGGAACACATTGAGGATGATCGCACGTTTCTGACAAAACTGATCGGTGTTATGAAACCCAACGCTCATCTTTTAATTACCGTACCTGCAGACATATCAATGTGGAGCAAGCATGATGAGCACTTCGGACATTACCGACGTTATGATCGTGTAAGTTTGGAAAAGCAGTGGCAAGGACTTCCAGTCACATCTCTGCTCCTGAGTCACTTTAACTCAAGACTCTACCCAATCATCCGAAGCATTCGTACAATGAACCGACTGCTGAGACGAACATCGGGCAAATCCGGCACTGATTTTTGTGTACCACTGAAACCAGCGAATTTTCTTCTGGCTCAAATATTCGCAGGAGAAACCACTCGTTTACTCAAAGAAATCAACACGCCAGAGCAAAAGGATGTACCATACGGAGCAAGCCTTATGGCTGTCTTACGAAAGAACCCGACATCATGACTTCTTCACAATCAGTTGTCGCGCTCTCAATCGTCATCCCCTTCTACAATGAGGAGGAAGGAGTGGAAGAGGTTATAAGGAGAACAATCGAATCATGCAAAAGAACAGGTGAATCTTTTGAGGTCATAGCAGTAAATGACGGGAGCAGAGATGGAACACTTGCCAGACTCATTTCTTTGAGCGAGAAGCATCCTCAACTCCGCATCCTCAACCTCTGGCGTAACTTCGGGCACATGCCGGCGCTCACAGCCGGACTCACACACACAACCGGACAGGCAGTCGTGGTCCTCGACGGCGATTTGCAAGACCCGCCGGAATTGATTGGATCGCTCGTAGAAGAATGGAAGAGAGGGGCAGATGTAGCATACGGGAAACGAACGGACAGTAAGGATGTGGGACTGAAGAAGGCCGGTTCTTCGATGTTTTACTGGCTGATGGGACTGGTATCCGAGATAGACATTCCCAAAAACGTAGGTACCTACAGCCTGATGACGCGGGAAGTGGTGGACATGATCAGTGCCATGCCAGAAAAGTGTCGGTTCTTCACAGGCATCCGCGCGTGGGTAGGTGGAAAACAGGTGGAAGTGTCATACTGCAGAGAGCAAAGGAGGCACGGATCGAGCCGCGTTGGCCTGCGCGGGCTTGTGCGCCTAGCGCGAGGCGCGCTGATCTCTTTTTCCGGAAAACCACTGCGCTACATCAGCGCATTTGCCTTCCTGGCAAGCTTTATCCTGCTCCTCGTCGGAATGGTGGCCATCGCCATTCGTCTCTTCACAGATCTCGCCATTCCCGGCTGGGCAACATTTACCACTCTCCAGGGATTTTTGGGTTGTGTGCTCTCCTTTGTGCTCGCAATCTTCGCAGAATATATCTCAGTCATTTTTGAGGAAGTAAAAGGGCGTCCTGTCTTCCTTATACGTGAAGAATACAGGGTAGGAACACCCCATGCTCCTTCACAAAAAAGGGGTCACACAGTAGTCCCGCTTTAGTGGGACGAAGCGGGGTAAAATGACCATTTAAGAACACAGCAAACAACGGTCCCTCCTTTTCTAAACAGAAAAGCGCCAACTAATAGAAAAGTGTTTTGTGATACCTCCATAGTTATTAAGCGATTCTCCCGCAGCAAATAACGAGCAATCGACTCATCATGAAAGAAACTATACCATGAGAGGTATGATGAATCGCAGAATTCTCCAACTCTTAAAGCTCATTGGAATCGCGATATTTCTTTGGATACTAATCCGAATTGACCGCAAAGAGCTCATAGAACAAGTCAAAGGGGCAAATCTGCCGCTTCTACTTTCCTCTTATATCATCATTTACATCATCTACGCGGCAAAAACGCTTCGATGGCATATGCTCGTAAAAAACGCAGGACTCAATCCAACTTTCTCTCAATCCTGGCATCTGTATAACATCGGCGTTTTCCTCGCGCTAGTAACCCCAGCTAAGCTTGGGGAGCTTGGAAGAGCTGCATATCTAAGAAACTCTGGAATGCACGGCGCTACAGCAGTGAGTATCGTAATTCTCGACCGGCTAGCAGACGTCAGTGGTATAGGAATCATCGCAATTGTAAGTGCCGGCATTCTCTTTGGATGGATATGGTCGCTTGTTGTGTTAGTAGTAGCACTGTCCGGCCTTTTGATTTTAATTCTCTTGCGCAAAAAATTGAGTAGCGTATGCACTTCACTAACATGGCTGACATTCCTCCCAAAACTTCTTAAACCAAAAACATTATTTTTTATCAGCATCACAACTCTTATTAGTTGGGCCATTTACTTCACATGGGCTTTGCTCATCGCACGTAGTATCGGCGTAAATACTGCAATCCCGATTCTTGTTTCTGTGTTCACCATCACGGGCATTCTCGCGCTCATTCCGATAGCGCCTTCGGGGCTTGGTACGCGCGACGCGGCACTTGTCGCACTCCTGGCACCCTACGGCATATTGGCTGAGCAAGCAGTTGCACAGGCGCTTCTGATGTTCACGATAATTATATTAAGCGGTGCACTTGGAATGTGGTATTGGCTGGTGAAGCCGGTGGAGATGCGGAAGAATTGATAGTTTGAGATTATAATATTCAAGTATTTGCGCAAATACTGTACTAACGTAATAAGCTTTTAAATCATATCAACACCAAACTCAAATGCCTTATTAAAAATAGACTTGAGGCAATAATAACTCATTCATTGCCTTATAATAAAGAATTTGCGCAAATTCTTTACTAATACTAAAGAACCACTAAACTCCGCTCCCCTATGATTACAATTCCAAAACTCGAGCGCTCTTTTAAGGCCCTTGCTAATAAAAGAAGATTACAAATTCTTCTTCATCTCAAGAAACATGGTTCAAGCACAGTTTACGAAATTGCTCGGGCTATTAATCTTAGAATACAAGCTACATCCCAGCACCTTAAGATCATCAAACTTACCGGTATTGTCACATCACGTAAACAGGGCTTGTATATCTATTATCAATTATCCCGAAGACAGGAAAAGATTGTGAGGAAAACATTATCTTTATTGTGAAGAATTACCGAGTAAAAAACCCTCACATGTAATCATGTATTTGCGCAAATACTTTAATACAATTACTGGCACCAACTGATACATAACTTCCGTAATCAAACAGACACCACCCGCTCAACCTGAATATTCCCTTCACTATGAAGCCTCTTAAGCTCATCTCCCGAAAGCATATACGGTCGTGCATCAAACTCCTGGCTCTGAAAATACCTAGATTGCGGAACATATCGAACAAAGAACTCATCACCAAATTGGAGCGACTCAAACTTAATATTCCTCGGACACTTAATATTATCAACAATTCGAACTTTTCCGTCTTCAATAGTAACATTTCGTGCAAAAGAAGCCTCGCTTGCACCACTCTTAAGCATCAGAAGTTTCCGAATAAGCCCCTTAATCCTATACGCCATCCCCGTATGCCAGCCAAAGAGGAGAAGAAACAGCCGGAAGATAATGAATTTAAAAGGAGTAAAGATCTTGTTCGACGGAACACGGTGAAGATTGCCGGAAACCGAGAAGCCATCCGCCCGTGTAATAAACTCATACATCCTATCAATCCACTGTGATGTCAAAACTTCACCCCCCTCCGTTTTGCCAATAATCCCGCAATCACTCGTAAGTTGCTTTCCATCTTCGATGTCAAAGGCTTTGATCACTCCCCCCTTTGCAGCATTGGAAACAACATACAATCGTCCTTTCTTCTCTATGTAAAACCTTCCTTTTGGGAATACATGTTGAAAATCATTTCTATCATACGGAAGTAACGAGGAACCGGACCTCTCCCCATAATCAATGTAGGACTCCAGATGCTCCGGTATGCGATAGAGAAAATAACGATCCGCCTGAATCTCTGCGGGTACGATTTTCCCGTCCCGCAAACTCTCAAGCATCTTGTCGGCGACCAGTCCAGCAAGTGGAACCTCGGGTGCAAGAATCTCGCATCCATGAGAATAAAAATGCAATGTATTTCTGCTCCCCATGCTGCCTGCAAAGAACCCGTTGGGATACACAAAGTAACTAAAGAACTCCAGAGATTCCTCCATCACTTTTCTTAAGCGCTTATCACGATTGAGCTTGTAAACCTTCCCTAGAAAACTAACGGTTGCAGATAGATATCCGATGTCCGCACCATCGTATTCCATGCTCCACCCCTCTTCTGTGTGGTGCTGAAGAAATTCATGAAGCTTCTTTTCATATCCATCGCGTAGCTCTTCATCTCCCAACACATGGAATGCATAGAAGACAGGAAGCACTCCCATCGCATGATGGTTTGCAAGCACGCCGTGCTCATCCCACTTAATAATATAACGTGCAGCTTTACGGCACGCTTCGAAGAATTCATCACATAAATCCGCCGGAAACTCTCCGCGCTCGTTAAGTATTATGTAACTCTTGAGCATTGCATAAAGGAGGAACCCCGTCGGCCCCGTCCATCCATGCTCATTGGGGTAGAACTCATCGAAGGATCCGTCACGATGTTGAATCTTCGTCCAGTACTTCATCCCGGCAAGTATCCACTCACGCATCTTCTCTTGATCCTTATAAAAGTTACCGGGCATGTCATGGTTATATGCAAGTGTTAATGAAAGAACTCCAAACTGTGGAAGTGCATCCGGGAAATCCACAGTTTTATCGAGCCAATAAGTCCGCTTAAAGCACCCGTATGTTGGAGAATATGGATTCCTGTCCTGCAAACTGAGTAGTCGCGGAATCTGGCTTAGGGCCTTCTGGGCATAGACATCTCGCAAAGGCATGGATTTAGAATAGCGTGAAATGGCAGAAAACTATTGCAAAAACCTCCTAGAAGTGAGGAGCTTAAAGCTATAAGCTAATGGTCATGATTTCCCTCTTAATCCCCGTCTTCAACGAAGAAAAGGCTATTTTCGACACAGTAAACCGCTGTCATAGGGCTTTATCTCAGACAGAGGAAGAGTTCGAGATTGTTGTTATCAATGACGGCAGCACAGACTGCACCAACGAGATTCTGGAAGCTACAAACCTTCCTTCTCTGCATATAATTAAGCACCCAAATAATCAGGGGTACGGATCCAGCATAAAAACCGGCATTCGCCACTCCAGCGGCGGGCTTATCGCAACGATCGATGCGGATGGAACATATCCAATCGAAGAGCTGCCCCTTCTTTTTGCAAAGCTCAAAGAAACCTGCGCCGATATGGTTGTTGGCGCACGGACGAAGAAAGGAGCAAAGATTCCTTTCATACGAAAACCTGCGAAGGCTATTGTCTCTTTCCTCGCAAACACGCTTACGGGCATGCACATCCCCGACAACAACTCCGGCATGCGTATCTTCACCCGTTCACTGGCACAAGAGTTTATGCACCTTTACCCACAGCGTTTTTCGTTCACAATCACCATCACACTTGCCGCACTTACAAATGGATACATTGTTGAATTTGTGCCCATCGATTATTTTAAGCGCACAGGGAAGAGCACCCTTTCGGGATTTAACGGATTTAAGCACTTCCTGCAGTTTTTGGGGCTAATCATCAGGATTACCACATACTTTCAACCGCTTCGGTTTTTCATGTGGCCAGGTATGCTGCTAATTGGCTTGGGAGCCGGAACAATGGGTTACACACTTTGGAAGAATGTGAACATCTCCGACGCAGGACTGCTGCTGCTGCTTACGGGGATGCAGATTTTCCTTTTTGGCATCCTAGCAGAAGTTGTTGTTCGTCAGCGCCAACCAGGTCACGTTTCCCAACGTTGAATTCCAATGCAAGAACGTGTCCCTAAAAATATCGGCTGCTGGTTTCATGCCCTTTTGTTGCTTGCTATCTTCTACGGAATAGTCTTCTCGCCATTCCTCTTTGGAGGCTGGTCATTCCTAAGCGTCGATGCGCATTACACAAACTATCCTCTTTTAACGCTTTTTAAAGACCGTTACTTGACGGGAGATTTTATTTGGAATGACCTGAACTTTCATGGATTCCCGATGGGTCTCGGTTTTAGTTTCTGCTTTCACTTGCTCCTTTATCCCCTTATTCACTTTCTCTCTCCCATCAGTACTCTTCATTGGGGAACAATGCTCTATATCACATTTGGGGCTTTCTTTTTCTGTTTGCTTTTAAGAAGACTCAAGTGCTCCTTCTGCGCAAGCCTGCTGGGGGCAACACTCTACGGCCTCGGGGCGTGGGCATGGATCTTTGATCTAACAATTTCCACCGCACTTCTCACATTTCCTCTTTTGATACTCTGTATCATTGAAAACCAGAAGAAGCCGATTGCCATGACAATTCTTGGTTCAATTTTAATAGGCGCAATCTGGCTCATGGTTCATCTGCAATTCGCAGTAATCCTAATTACTTGTGGAGGCATTATTGCTTTAGTGATTTCAATGAAAGAGAAAAACGGGTTTAAGTCTTTGATGTTGTTCATGATTATGGCGATGGTTGGAACTTTAATCGGACTCGTTAGAACCTTGCCAATCTATGCCTACGGCCTCCTCTCGCCAAGGACAGCGATGACCATTGCGGATGCATCGCAGGGCCGTACGCTCGGAACAAGTTTTCCAATCCAATACTTTTTCCCCAGACTAAACTTATCTTTCTTAAGTGGCACTCCGGACTTCTCTCCTTACATTGGACCAGTGGCATTGCTGCTTGTTTTCGTCGCCATTTTTACACGTTTCAGAGAACCACTTACACGCTTCCTTGTAATCTCTTACACATTGATATTGATCCTCTCTCTGCCTAACTCCCCTCTTTACGCACTCCTGTTTCATATACCCCCATTCAACTTTCTACGCGGTGCCACGCGGTGGCTGCTTATTGCAAACATTATCGCGACAACACTGGCAGCTTTGGGGTTTGATGCAGTTGTCAAAGGTGCTGGAGATAAAACACGAATCATGATTTCAAAGTTCTTTGTACTATTGGGAAGTGCAGCATTCGCAGGAGCTGCCGCCGCTTCGGCCATCCCATTTGTGTTCAAAGGATTTAGTGGTTCCATCTCCAGATCGTTCGATTGGCGCTTCGCTCGCTTTGCACAAGATATAAACCCGGAACTTCAACAATTTAGCAGCACCATGAAAGAATTCACCGAATCATTTCTTCAGGCACTTGGATCCGGATTCAACAATCAATACGGAATACTGGAAGGAAATATTCTGTTCCCTCTGCTCGCACTCATCATTGCTGGAATCGGATTGGGTTATGCATGGAAACATGTGCCAAAGAAGCGCCGACCGCTTTTTCTACTGATCCTCAATATAATTACAATCCTCCCAGTTTTTGTAGCATGGGGAATACGGGAATCCGTTCCACGAACAATATACGAAACGCCGTCCAAAACAATGCAGTACCTAAAAGATAAGGAAGGGATGTCCTTTGCGTTCATGCCGCAGATTGGGCTTAGGGATAAATTGAAGCTTCCTTATCCCGAAACAACTGATGAAGAAATGCAACAGGCAACCATGGCTTATATCCCCGCTTCATATAATCTCTACGCTCTCCTGCCAAGTGCAGACCTCTATGACCGGATTGCAAGTAAAAGAATGGGGCGATTGCAGGGTGCAATCGGAACACGCACAGCAAGCATGTATGGCTTTGAGGAGTTTTCATGGTCTCCAATCCCCATAGAAGAAAAATTGAATATCCTCGCGCAGAGGCACGCACTCCTCGACATCCTCAATATCACACATGTGATAAGCATGTTCTCACTTGAGGAGGTTCAATTGCAGAAAGTCTTCACCGAAGAGGTTGGCCCACACAGAATCCCGATTTACATCTACAACAATAAAACGGCAAGACCATTCGCCTATTTTGCCCAACAAGTTGTACTTAAAGAACCGGACTCAGATGAATCATATGATTTCCTGATAAATGAGAAATGGCCATCTACAAAGACACTCATTGAATGCAAAGGATGTAATGCTGCCAAACGGTTTACCGCTGATGGAATTATTGATGTCACAGAAAAGACTCCTCATAAAACCTTGCTGCGTTCTTACTCACCTGATGAGCAATGGCTAATCCTCTCTCAAAATTACATGCCGGGATGGCACGTCTTTGTTGATGAAGAGGAAGTATCGCCGGCTCTTGCACACTCAACTTTCTTCGCAATTAATCTCACGCCCGGAGAGCACCAAGTGATGCTCAGCTTTTCTTACCCGCAATTAATGAAAGATTCCATAAAACTTATTCGAAAACCTAATGAGTCTATCTGGATTAATTGATTGAAACTGTTTTTCACTTTCTACTTCTCACTTCATATTATGCACCCATTATCTGAACCGCAGATCGCGCAAATTACGCAGATGATGCAGATTATCAGCAACAAAACCGATCCGATACTCACGTTTTACTACTGCGCTACTGCGCTACTGCGTTAATTATTTACCGTTTACAGTTTACCGTCCATAACATAATGATGAACCAGTACAATCCCAACATCTTTACAAAGATTCGCCCCCACCTCGACCAGTTCGCCCTCTACCTTGTAAGTGGATCGCTTGCAACAGGCATAAATTACATAAGCTTTCTCTTCTTCCTCCGGATCGGAATCTACTATGTAACCGCCTCCGTCGTTAGTGAGATTATAGGATTCGTCAGTGCATTTATCCTGCACAAGTACATAGTCTTTAAGAAGCACGGAAGGATCGCTCACCACTTTGGTCGCTACTGCCTGCTTGGCGTATGGAACACAATCGCCATCAGTGGAATTCTTTACTTTGTGGTGGAATTTGCCGGAGTACCGGAGGAAATCGGGAAGCTAATCGGAATTGCCACAGTCGTTAGCTGGAACTTTTTCCTTTACAAGTTCTTCGTCTACATATAAATATAAATCACCAATGCCAAGGAAATTGAAAATCGCCGCCTTCACGTATGACTTCCCGCATTACCGATCCCAGCAGGGAATCTTTAAGCTCATGATTACAGGGCACGCGCCCGATATTCTCCTTGCACAACCGTATAAAAAACTTACATTTTATCAGTCAAAAATTCGCTTTTCTCCGCATTATGACGATGTCCCTCAAGCGCGGGACATAGCCAAGTTCTTCGGCATTGATTACCAAGTCTGCGAACACAATGGCCTCTCAACCGTTGAACTTGTTAAAAAGCTTGACCTTGATATAGGTGTCATCCTGGGGGCGCGCATTCTCTCGAAACAAATCATTGAAGCTTTCAATGTTGGAGTCATAAACCCGCATCCCGGCATTATTCCGATCAACAGAGGGCTCGATAACCTTAAGTGGGCAATTGTTCAGAATATTCCACAAGCCGTTACCTCGCATTTAATTGAACCGCGCATCGACATGGGAAAGTTTATTGATCTCCAGACTCTCGAAGTTTTTGAAGATGACACGCTCATTGACATCCATATTCGTCAACAGGAACTCATGCACAAGATGATGGTGGAAGCGATCGAGAAGCTTGAAGCGGATTTCAAGCCAATCTCAATTCAGGAAGAAGGTATTTACCGCAACGCAATGGATCCTGAAACGGAAGCAACTCTCATGAACCGTTTCGAGACATACAAAAAGACGTACCCCGTGATGCTGAGGAAATGGAAGGGGGGGGAGCAGGCATTCCTTGCTAAGGCTTTCGGTGCAACACAGCAAGTTGCCACCACAGCTTAAGCATATCTCTCAAAGACCCAAGTACAAAGGAAGGCTTGGCCCCGCGCGCTTTCCCCCCGCTTCGCTTCTCCTGCACTATATTGATTTTCCCGATGCTGTAGCCGCGCTTTGCCGCTCGAATAAACCGTTCAGCCTCCGCAAAAGCGCTTCGTGACACTATTGGAATGGATGTGATAATTTCGCGCTTAAAACACTTCACGCTTCCAGGATCATACAGATCAACCCCAAAGAGCACGCGCGGGAGCCACCGGTAGCAGAAAGAAACAATGTGGCGGTAGAACGTGTAGTTTTTCGAGGTTCGGGCTAAGACGACAGCATCATATTCATTCATCAGAGGAAGACATCGTTCTATATGCTCTGGCGGATACTGCCCGTCGCCTGGAACCATAAATACAATATCCCCACGTGCGGCTTGGTAGAGATCCTCAAAAGTAACTCCAATTCCAAGATTTACTTCATGACGAAGCGACTGCACTTCGGGGTGCCTTTCACATAACTCTTGAATAATCTGCCAAGTCGCGTCCTTGCTTCCATCATCACAAATCACGACTTCAAATTGATCTGCATGCTTATTACCAAGAGCAATACACCGTCGGGTAACATCCTCAAGTGTGGACTGCTCGTTGTATGCCGGCACCAGCAGCGATAGGAAGATCACTACCATACACTACCCGTTTCAGGGTATCAGCGACAAAACAAATCTGCTCTTGGGTCAGTTCTGCGAACATCGGAAGTGAAATTATTTCAAGCGCAAGCGTTTCAGATACGGGGAACCTGCCCTCCTTATAACCCAAATGCTCATATGCACGCTGAAGATGAATGGGAATGGGATAGTGAATGCCAGTCGCAATACCTGCTTCTTTAAGCTCGCTTAGAACACGATCGCGATCGGGAACACGGGCAACGAAAAGATGATATACAAGCTGAGAGTCCTCCCGCTCTTTTATTAGTTGTATTCGGTCGCAATCGCCCAGCAAAGACCGGTACTGCGCAGCGTGTCTTCTTCGTGCTTCATTCCACTGATCAAGATGCTTAAGCTTAACCACAAGTACTGCCCCCTGAATCCCATCCATACGATCATTCCTCCCGACAAGTTCATGCTGATACTTCCTGGGCATACCATGATCTCTCAGCATTCTTACACGCTCTGCAATGTGTGGATCGTTTGTAGTAATTGCTCCCGCCTCCCCATAAGCCCCAAGGTTTTTCCCAGGGTAAAAACTGAATGCTGCAGAATCTGCCAGACTGCCGGTTTTTCTTCCTTTATACATCGCCCCATGCGCCTGGCAACTGTCCTCAATAACAATCAATTGATGTTTGCGTGCAATCTCCAAGATAGGATCCATATCAGCCGGTTGGCCGAAAAGATGAACAGGAATGACTGCCTTCGTCTGAGGAGTAATGGCTTTTTCAAGAAGTTTAGGATCCATAAGTGCAGTCCCTTCATCTGCATCAATAAGAACTGGGCGTGCTCCAACCAGTGAAATCGCTTCTGCTGTGGCGAAGAATGTATTGGCAACTGTAATAACATCATCACCGGGACCTATTTCATACGCACGTAAAATGAGCTCAAGCGCACCGGTTCCTGACCCAACACCTATGCACTCATCAACTTCACAATAACTTGCAAACGCCTTTTCAAACGCCTCCACCTCCGGCCCCCCCGCGAAGGCGCATGAATTGAGAACTCTCCCGATAGCTTCATAAACATCTGGACGCAAGGTTGTGTATTGAGCTTTTAGATCAAGAAACGGCACTTGCATAGGAAGGGTGTTGTAATGCAATAAAAGATCCTCCAGAAGCGAGAGACTCAGAAGCAGCTTCCAGAAGCTTTACAACCTGCAATCCTTCTCTCCCGCCTGTCACCGGTTCCTTTCCGGATTTAATACAATCAAGAAAATGCATTGCTCCAGTCTTCAGCGCCTCCGCGCGATCGAGTTTCGGGATAAGGACATCGGCAGCACGATAGATCGGCGTGAAAGCTGTCACCTCCTCACCGGAGATATCAAAGTTAACTCCTTTGTCATAAACACGAACCTTCTCGCTCGGTTCCACATCATCATACACAAGCATCCTCTTGCTCCCACCGATCAACATCAGCCTCATCTTCACCGGAGAAAGCCAACTGACCCGGATGTGCGCATGAAATCCGCTTGGATAACTGATGTTGATGAACGCAAGTTCTTCCTGGTTGTTCCCCACATGCTTGTGACCAACCGCCTGTACCGCATCAGGGTTTTCATCAACAAGGTATGAGAGAATCGAGAGGTCATGCGGAGCAAGATCCCAAATGACATTGATATCTTGCTGTAAGAGCCCAAGGTTAATGCGTGCTGAATCAAAGTAATACAGGTCTCCCAGCTCCTTACTTTCAATGAGCTCACGCATTTTGCGAACCGCACCGGTAAAAACAAACGTGTGATCAACCATTAGTATTAGCCCCTTTCCTTTGGCAAGCTCAACCAGCTCTTCAGCTTGTGCGCTTGTCTTCGTCATGGGCTTCTCAATAAATACATGCTTGCCTGCATTCATCGCAGACTTTGCAAGCACGTAATGTGAGGAGACCGGAGTCGCAATGGCAATCGCATCGGTATTGGGATCCTCTATGACTTCCTTGGCATTTGTTGTCGTTCGAATGGTGGGATACACAGACCGGACTTTATTGAGATTCTCCTCCTCCAAATCAGCCACCATACTCACTGTACTCCCATCAACAGAAAAGAAATTCCTAACCAGATTTGGTCCCCAGTAGCCGTAGCCGATGATGCCGACGCGCAGAGGTGTGTGCATGAGAGGAGTATATCAAAAGAAACAAGTATCATGACAAATGTTCTTTTATTTCTTTCTGAACTACAAATAGGGCTTTTTTAGGTTATTGGCTGAAGTTATTGTGGTCATCAGCAGACACAATCGCTTTCGGTGATTGTGTTGCTTTGTCAGTTTTTATAGGATGATACCCACTTTCGTTTCCCCTCCCGCGCATATGAGTCTTGATGAAACCTGTAATAAATCAGCAGTACCTCCGTCAGTCGAGAATGCAACTGCAATGCTCGAAGCGATAAATGACTTTCGAGCTACACCAAGAGATGAACAAATTATGGCTAATCTTTCGGCATGGCACGAAAGGAGCTTAAAGATGCCAGATGTCATAGGCGTACCGCAAGAAGGGCAGGCAGAAGCACAAAGAAGAATTGCAGAGGGGTGCAGACAATGCTCAAAAGAATTCACCACAGCATTGATAGCTTGAGATTGTGTAAAAAACCGCTTGACCTTGCTTTCCCTTGACCTACAATTCCCTCGCTACTTCCCAACGCATCTTATTATGCACGGGGAGTAATATACTCCAAGTCCCCACAACTTCTCGGCACTTGCCTCGGTTGTAGTGGGCAAGTGGGCATTTAGGTGCCCCAACGAAAGCTCTTTCACACCATCGCAGAGTAGAGAAGTGTGAATCCTTCGAGACAACAGTTAACTATTAACAATTAACAGTTAACTTGCCTCGCTAAGGAGATACTTAAACCTCGAAATTCTTTTTTTGTCCTTTTTTCAAAAAGGACTGACTAACTTTTACTTAAGTTAGGTCAACTCTTTTTAAAGAGTTTGATCCTGGCTCAGAGTGAACGCTAGCGGTGCGCCTAACACATGCAAGTCGTACGCGCGTCTCATTGTTGGTTTTCCAAAGTCTGTTTTCGTTATTCTTGCCCATAGGGCGCGAACGGAAAACGGTAAAGGGAAAGTGGAAAATGAAATTTGTTTTCCCTTTTCCCCTTTCCCCTTTCAGTTCGCCTCTCGCCCACTAGCAAGATTAACTGCAAAGCACGAAATAGAACCAAGAATGAGGCGCGAGTGGCGAACGGCTGAGTAACACGTTGGAACCTGCCCCGAACTCAGGGATAACCCGCCGAAAGGTGGACTAATACCGGATAGTCTCGGTTCCTCTTTGTACTTTTATCCAAGTCTTATGTTGCTATTGAAGCAACAGAGAAATTGACAATTAACAATGAACAATTGACAATTCTAAAGCGGCTCGAAGTTTGGTTGCTTTTAATACCTTACGTAATTGTCAATTATCAATTGTCAATTATCAATTTATAAAGGACTTGTGAAATTAAGAAGAGTGCAAGGAGGAACCGAGTAAAGATTCATCGGTTCGGGAGGGGCCTGCGGCCTATCAGTTTGTTGGTGGGGTAATAGCCTACCAAGACTATGACGGGTAGCTGGTCTGAGAGGACGACCAGCCAGAATGGGACTGAGACACGGCCCATACTCCTACGGGAGGCAGCAGTGAGGAATATTCCGCAATGGGCGAAAGCCTGACGGAGCGACACCGCGTGAAGGATGACACCCCTTGGGGCGTAAACTTCTGTTCTGAGGGACGAAATTTTTGACGGTACCTCAGGAGAAAGCACCGGCTAATTCCGTGCCAGCAGCCGCGGTAAGACGGAAGGTGCAAGCGTTACTCGGAATCACTGGGCGTAAAGCGTCCGCAGGTGACTCTGTGTGTCTGGCGTAAAAGCACGAAGCTCAACTTCGTGTACGTGCCGGAAACTGCAGAGATTGAGTCATTCAGAGGCATCCGGAATGCCATGTGTAGGGGTAATATCCGTTGATCCATGGTAGAACGCCAAAAGCGAAGGCAGGATGCTGGGAATGTACTGACACTCAGGGACGAAAGCGTGGGGAGCAAACGGGATTAGATACCCCGGTAGTCCACGCCCTAAACGATGCGTGCTCGGTGTGGGAATTTACAATTGATTCCCGTGCCTTAGCTAACGCGGTAAGCACGCCGCCTGGGGAGTACGGCCGCAAGGCTAAAACTCAAAGGAATAGACGGGGACCCACACAAGCGGTGGAGCATGGGGTTTAATTCGATAATAAGCGGAGAACCTCACCCAGGCTTGACATCCCGGAAATCCATCCGAAAGGAAGGAGTGCCGCAAGGAATCCGGTGACAGGTGGTGCACGGTCGTCGTCAGCTCGTGCCTTGAGGTGTACTGTTAAGTCAGCGAACGAGCGCAACCCTCATCCTATGTTGTTTTTTCATAGGAGACTGCCGCCTCCAAGGCGGAGGAAGGTGAGGATGACGTCAGATCTGCGTGTCCCTTATGCCTGGGGCAACACCCGTGCTACAATGGCCGGTACAGAGGGC
>JBDRFD010000093.1:0-21281 GCA_043819035.1 Patescibacteria group bacterium
AGGTAAATACAGTTGCCGTATGACTTACTCATTTTGCGTCCATCGGTTCCTTCCAGGAGCTTTGTAGTGAGTACAAACTTCTCGCGCTTGCCAAATGCTTTTTGAAGAGTCTTCCCGCAAAGCATATTGAAGTATTGGTCAGAGCCACCCATCTCACAATCTACATCGAGCATCACAGAGTCATACCCGACCATGAGTGGATAAAGGAATTCGTGCAGACCAATTGGATTCGCTTTTTTGATTCTATCTTTGAACATATCGCGTTGGATCATTTGTTGCAAAGTAAAGTTGCTTGCAAGCTTCACAATCTCATCAAACTTAAGCTTTTCCAGCCACGTGTGGTTGTAGACAACCTTGACCTTTTTGAAGTCCAGAATCTTTGCAGCCTGCTTCTTGTATGTCTTGAAGTTCTCTTCTACTTTCTTCTTCGTTAGCGGCTCACGCATGTTGTCTTGTCCGGAGGGATCCCCGATCATGGCCGTGAAGCTGCCTATGAGGAAAATGACCTCATGACCTGCATCTGCAAAAGCTTTAAACTTTCGTAGGGGGACAGAATGCCCGAGATGAAGTTTGGAACCGGTAGGATCGATTCCCCAGTATATTCGGATAGGTTTGCCTGATTTCAGCTTCTTTTCCGCGAGGTCGCGGGGGACTACGTCTTCCACGGCACGGGTGAGGAGGTCATTTGCATTGCTCATTAAGGAAAGAATAGCGCTAATAGAAAGAAAACGGTATAGATCTTGCAATGGCTAGGTAGAGGGGTATCTTTTCTCATATAATTCCCCCTTTTACATGACCCCTCGAATGGAACACACATCACTACTTCATCAACTTGGATTGGTACGATCAATAGAATCATATTACGAAGGCAGAAGAATGCCTACCGGCGCAGAATTACGCGAAGCACAAGAGAAACATCATAGGGAAGTACAGGGTTTAATGGATAAAGATCCTGATAAAGGGCAAACTGGATAAGTATGTCCGAGTATTTTGCGTCGCTCCCCCAGCGCCTCGATGTCTTCCTCTCTTCACAAGAGGGGGTCTTAAGTCGTTCAAAGGCACAAAAACTCATTAAAGATGGGAATGTACAAGTGAATGGAAAGAGTGTTGCCAAGGTGGCATTTAAGTTGCGGGAAGGCGACCACATAACCGTAGTTGAGAGCCGCGGTTCTCCACTACGGGGTCGGGGTGTGGAATCATCAGTCGATCTTCACTTGGACATTCTCTACGAAGACGACATGTGCCTTGTAATCAACAAACCCGCCGGTCTTGCAGTTCATCCTGCGAGTTCAATGAAAAAAGGAGAGAGGACCTTACTCAATGGAATTGAATTTATTTTTAACAAACGATCACTCCCCTTTTCTGAGGATGCTGCCCTCGTCCATCGTCTTGATAAAGCGACTACAGGATGCCTTTTGATCGCGAAGAATGCAGAGGTACATGCTGTTCTCCAAAAGCAATTCGAGGATCGTACGGTCAAAAAAACATATCTAGCACTTGTTGTGGGAGTCCCAAATCCCCCGAGTGCGACGATTGACGCACCAATTGGGCGTAATCTGATGCAACGAACTATGATGTCGATCTTTAAGACCGGAAAAAGCCGTGAAGCTAAAACGACATACAAAACTCTCCAAGCCAAAGAAGATTGTGCACTAATCGAGTGTGATCTACACACGGGACGGACACATCAGGTGCGTGTGCACTTGAGCTCCATCAAGCATCCTATACTTGGAGATCCGAAATATCATTCAGCATTAAGTGAAAAAGTAACAAAGGAATATGGGATTAAAGGGTTGTGTTTGCATGCGTGGAAGCTGGAGTTTGATTCGCCAGTGGGTGGAAGAAGAGTGAAGGTCGTTGCTTCTTTTTCATCTACACTAGGAAATGCATTACTAGGAGTTGGTATTAACAGAGAAGCAATTAGCAGTTAGCTTGTTAGCTAATTGGCTAACTGCCAATAAGCTAATTGCTGTTTAGATTTTGCGGATCCAGCAGAATTGTGTACTCCATTTCGTCAAGGATCTTACCTTCGCTATCGCGTGCCACAATGTGATAAATGTTAGTTCCACGTCGCATCGTGAATAGCTTGGTATCGGCAATATAGTTCCAGAACGTCTTGCCGGGCTCGTATAGCTGTAAACGATAGTCATTCACCCAGACACTGTGTGTTTTGTCGGACGCAGCTCCCTCAATTAGTAGCGATGTATCGGTGGCTTTGTGGAATGCCCCCTCTGTAGGACTTACGACTTTTAAGGTTCCCGGAAGCATAGGCACATTGCTTGGCAAAACATCGGATGTTGTTATTTCGGAGAGATCAGTGTTTTCTTCACCTTCATCATAACTTACTTCTGCAATAACCCCTTCTTCTCCTTCGCCAAGTACAATGGTGATAAACGCAGGTTCGCTCTTGTATCCACCCTTGTTTATTGCGATGACTTTATAAACATTTTCGCCAGGTTTGAAATTGTCTAACTTCACGTTTGCGAGGTATGTCCAGGTGTCATCACCGGGATTAAAGAGTTGCAGGCGGTAGTCATTTACTTCGACCCCGACAATATCTTTTTTTGTTTTTCCTTTAATCTCAATTGTCTCGCGTGAAGTCAGATATGTCTGCCCTGAAGAGGCGGGTGAAGTGATAATTGGCGGCTCAGGCGGCTTACGGTCGCGGTGAATGGTGCGGCGCACCTCTTCTTGTACTGTGCCATCTGCTGCCAGTGCTTCGATTACGATGCTCACATCATTACTGTCCGGAAGAGCCATATCTTGTGCGAAGGTCGACTGTGCTTCGTCTATGGCAACAATGTATCCGTTTATGCGGACACTACTGACTTGTGTTCCTACCTTTCCCTCGACACGAACGGTGCTTGTTTGCACCTGCATTCCATCCTGTGGCTCTGTGACTACAATAATCTCGTTTGTCGGTGCAGTTGGTTCCGGAGATGATAGTTCTTGCACAGAACGATGCTTGGCATAAGAACTGCGGCTTTCTTCTACGAATGTTGGCCTCATTACGAGCGGATCCAATGGCTTTCTATAACGGTACGGATCACCAGTGATAACGGACTGCTGAGGTACAGAGAGCTGTTGCCCTTCGCCGATTACGATGGGATCCTCCATTCCTGTCAGCCAGATGCTTACACCCAAGCCATCTGCAGCAAATACAACGATGGAAGAAGGAGAAACAATTGCCTCCGTTCGAGATGGAAATGCCACTTTCATATTTTCTGTTTGTATTTCTCGCAGGATACTCCCGGAGAAGGCCTCGACAGTGGGCACTGCGACCCAGATGGTTCCTTTTATGAGCTCAACTGATAGTGACGATTCTTCAGCCCCCTTCACACTCTGAGTAATAAGCACTTCACTGCGTTCGTCGAGACGCACATAAGATTCATCAAAGAAGGATAGAACACCAAAGGCTCTTCCCGATGTTTCAACCCGGTCACCGGGATAGAGCTTGAGATTATTCTCTGCGCGTTGGATGCTTTTTCCTTCGATGGAAACATTCACTGTGCCCTGCCCCTCTATGGCGAGGACAACTGCGTTTTGCTGCATTAAATTTCCCACGCCGAAGAAATTTAGAACTTTAGTTCCAACCACGAGGAGCACCACACCTAAAATAAGAAGACTCACCGTCCGTCGCATCATGGATGCTACGGGAGAAGGTTGGGCCAATGCGTAAGAACCGCGGCGATGACGACGATTTAACATTTAACAGTTAACAGTTAACAGTTAACAAATAGAGAAGGAAAGCAGTATACGCTTCTTTTTTCTCCCTCAATAGTTAATTGTTAATAGTTAATTGTTAACTGTTAACTTACACGCTTACTCTCATCACTTCTGATGGTGTTGTTATGCTCTTATCAACGTAGATCCGGCCCCATTCCCGCATCGAGCGATACCCCTCTTTTTTGGCTTGTTCTTCGATCGTCATTGCGGTCTCATTAAGCAGAATCTGTTCACGAATTTCCGGTGTTATAATCAGGAGTTCAGGAAGAGCCAATTGGCCAATGTACGTGTCATGATCTAGCGGATCACAGTCGGCTCCGCTTTTTTTGCACTTCTCACTCAGAGTCCTCACTAGTCTTTGTGCAAGGATTGCCCTGAGTGATGGTGCGAATGTGTAGGGGCTAACCCCCATGGAGAGCAGACGTGGAATCGCTTCAATCGCGGAGTTCGTGTGAAGGGTGGAAAGCACAAGGTGACCTGTGAGTGCCGCATCAATGGCAGTTTGAGCCGTTTCCAAATCACGGATTTCTCCTACCAGAATCACATCCGGGTCATGACGGAGAATGGACCGAAGTCCGTTTGCAAACGTATAGTCATGTTCGATGTCTACCTGGCTTTGGACTATGCCGGGGAGCTCATATTCAATGGGATTTTCCAGAGTAATGATGTTACGTTCTTTTCCGATGATTGTCTGGAGCAGCGCGTAGAGCGTCGTCGTTTTACCTGAGCCTGTGGGACCGGTAACGAGAATAAGTCCGTTTGGAAGTTGTACGAGATCGGCTAGACTCTCGTGAATCTCCTTTGGGAACCCAAGGACTTCCAGTGAAACTATTCCTTTCTTTGGGTCCAGAAGACGAAGTGTAAACGTTTCGCCGAATCGTGTTGGAATCGAAGCGACACGAATGTTTACGGTTCGCCCCGGTGCTTCAAACGTATACTGTCCGTCTTGCGGAATGTTTGTGACGTTCAGTTTGAGTTTTGATGCGAACTTCACACGACGAACGAGCTGGCTATAGTTTTCCGGAGTAATCTGCCCGAGTAATTGAAGCACGCCGTGTAAGCGTACTTCCAAGCGAACGAACTCCTTTTCCGGCGAAAAGTGAATGTCTGATATCCCCTTCTCGGTGCTATATTGCTCCAATTCTTTAATAAGCGACGAGCCGTCCATGGATTCCCATTTATTTATAGGCATCGGGTCATTATACCATAAAACCTTGACTGGGGTAAGTGGTTGTTAATACAAGTAAAAAAGGGTTATAGGTGGTTAGGTGATTAGGTTTGGGGAAGAGGTTTCAAGGTTTCAAGGTTAAATTCTTCAGATAAATATTTTCAACCTTTTCCCTAATGACCTATTCCCCAAACCTATTAAACCTAATCACCTAACACCATTTATAGAAAATGATAAACTTCCAACCCGTGCCATCCCGTTCTTATCGTTTGCCATCCGAGACGCAGCGCAAGCGCTCTCTTTCGCAGCGCATGACATTGGTGCATGTGTTTCTTTTGCTCTGTCTCCTTATTATTATTGCGAGACTTCTGGAACTGCAGATTGTTCGCGGCAAGGAGTATCACGAGATTGCTCAGACACAGCACTTTGGAGGTGTCACTCTTCCCGCAAAACGTGGAGAGATTCTCTCACGTAATAGTAAAACGGGAGAATTGAGTATTCTCGCAACCAACACAACACTTGATATGGTGTATGTAGATCCGCTTATTACAGACGACCCCACGCTAATTGCAGAAACGCTTGCGGATATTCTTGTAACAGATCATTTTCATGAGATGTGTTCAGTAGGCGATGAAGAGTGCCCGCGTGAACTTGTTGGGTACTACAATCTGGCTTTTGATCCCCTATCGCGCGTTCAGAAAACACTTACGGGGGTTCTCCTTGAACCGCAGAGGTTGCGCATTTCTGAAAGGAGTGATGTTCAAGATGATCTTCTGAATATCACTGAGGTACGCAGGCGTTTCGCACGTGACGTCGAAGATCGTATTGCAGAGCAACGTGTTACTTTTGTACCGCTTGTATACGGAGCAACCAAAGTACAGATGCATGAAGTGAAGGAACTCAACTTTCCCGGTATCGAAGTAAATGAGAACGAGCGTTTGATTTACGGAGATCCTGAGAATATCAAACAACTTAATTTATCACATATTGCACGCTCACTCTCTGGCATCGTGGACATGGATCCGGATTACTTACGACAAATTTTGAGAAGCAGACCCTTGCGATACACTCCGATCATGCGGCGGCTCTCCCCGGAGATATCGTCGAAGATCAAAGAGGTGCAACTTGCTTCCGTACGACAAACACAAGAGAGGCGCAAGCAAGCACAGAGCTTCGAAGCCGCACAGGAGATGCATGATCCTCTTCGATCGATCGCACTAATTCCTGAACACTGGCGCTTCTACCCGGACGGAACAGTAGCGTCACATGTTGTTGGATTTCTGAATATCAATCAAGAAGCACAATACGGTATAGAACGCACCTTCAATCCGCAACTCAGGGGGCAGGAAGGCTTGATAAGTGCGTTGAGCGATCCTTCGGGCGGTCAAATTTTGACTTCTCAGCAATCCATCGTTGATCCGAAAGATGGTGACACCATTATCCTGACAATAGATCGATTTATTCAAAAGCAAGTTGAATCGATTTTGGAAGCTGCGGTTGAAAAATACGAAGCAGAAAGCGGGCAAGTTATTATTATGGATCCGTTTACTGGACGTATTCTCGCCCTCGCAAATGCCCCCCTCTTTGATAGTAATGTCTACGGGACTGTCTTTGAAAAGGAGCCAATTTATATTGATGAACGCAAGCAGAAAGAAGTGGTAGTCGAGATTATTCATCCGGAGACAAATGCATTTATTCTCAAAGCGTACATCGGGGATGTTTTCACTGAAGAGGGACGAGCACGTCTCTCTGAAGAGAGGCAGATGAAGCTTTCTGTACTCGAAGAACTGTATGATTTGGAAGATGTGGTGCGCTACTACATCTATATCGGAGAGAATCAGCGAGATGAGATTTTTCCGACGGATCAACCCGATATTTGGATAAAATATAAAAATAGTATCGGTGTCGGCGCGTACCTGAACCGTGCAATTCAGTCTATTTATGAACCGGGATCTGTCTTAAAGGCTGTCACGATGGCCATCGCCATCGATCAGGGTGAAGTAACTCCAACAGATACGTATGATGATAATGGACCCGTAGAGATAGATGAGTACACGATTCGCAACGCTCTTCACACGTACTACGGTACTGTAACAATGACGAACTGTCTGGAGTTTTCCATTAACACGTGTATGACGAGTGTCTCGGAAAAACTCGGTCGAAAGCTCTTCCACCGGATGCTTGAGCGATTTGGGTTTAGTAGAGTTACAGGCATTGAACTGGAGGATGAGCAACCGGGAGAAATGCTCCCGTGGCGGGAATGGAGTAGTGCGCTTCTTGCAACAGCCGCTTACGGGCAAGGTGTCTCCGCAACACCACTTCAGGTGGTCACCGCTTTTTCCGCGCTCGCAAACGGTGGCAGACTGATGAAACCGCTGATTATAGATAGCACAATGCGCAATGATGGTACTGTGATAAAAACTCAACCACGTATTATAGATCAGGTTATTACTCCGGAGGCATCTGCAACGATTACCGCGATGCTCACGAGTGCGGTCACAAATGGATTCGCGAAAACTGCAAAAGTTCCGGGCTATAGAATCGCCGGAAAAACCGGAACAAGCCAGATAGCCGGTCCGGGTGGTAAGTACGAAACAGGAACAGGCGCTGCGATCACCTCATTCGCGGGGTTCGCTCCAATCAACCATCCTCACTTTACAATCCTAGTGAAGATAGACCGACCGCAAAATATCGAATACGGATCGGAATCGGCGGCTCCGGTGTTTAAAGAAATTGCAACGTTCCTGTTTAAGTATTACGGGATACCTCCTGATGAAAATTGACTTGGAGCAATATATCCTGATTCCAAAAAGGTTATAGGTGTTAGCCTGCCTGCCGGCAGGCAGGGTGATTAGGTTTGGGGTAGAGGTAATGAGGGAATAGGTTCGTCTATGTTTTTAACCTCCAACCTATACACCTGTTCCCCAAACCTATTAAACCTATAACCTTTCCGGTTATTTTACAGTAACCGACTTCGCCAAATTCCTCGGCATATCCGGATCCTTCCCCCTCTTTACAGCCAAGAAGTATGCCAGCGCCTGTACAGGAATAATGTTAACGAGTGCCTGAGCAGTTCCCGCATCCGGTACCTTGATCCACACATCAAACGCTTCGCTATTCTCCGGGGATACGCCGATGATAAATCCTCCCCGTGCGTTAAGTTCGATTGCATTGCTAATTATGTCGGTTTTTACTTCATCGTTTCCAACAAGTGCGATGCACGGAGTCCCCTCTTCGATCAGTGCAATGGGTCCATGCTTAAGTTCTCCGCCTGCAAACCCTTCTGCATGCACGTAGCTGACCTCCTGAATCTTGATCGCGCTCTCCAATGCCATCGGGTAGTTCCAGCTCTTGCCGATGATAAAGAGATCCTTCTTTTCCTGGATTTTTTCCGCAATTGATTCGATAAATTCGACATATCGGGGATTGAGCATGTCATTAATCTGAGAAGCTGTTTCCAAAAGCAGCCTCTTGCCCTCTTTTAAATTTCCAACGAGTGCATATGCGATCAGGAGCAGGACAGCCATCTGCCCGGTGAGTGCTTTGGTGGAAGCAACTGCGCGCTCAGGTCCTGCATTTATAAGGAGGGAGTAGTCCGCTTCACGGTCGATGGTGGATCCTTCCACATTAACAATCGCCAGTACTTTGGATCCCTTGGATTTTGCAACTTTCATTGCTTCAAGTACATCTGCAGTTTCTCCGCTCTGGCTTACTACAATGACCAGGCTCTCAGGTAGCAGGAAGTGATGGTAAAGCTTGAACTCACTTGCCGGTGCAAAGTTGACGTGCTTTTCTGCGATGACGGAGAAGAAGTACTCCGCAGCCATACATGCCTTCGCAGCAGTTCCGCATCCTACAAGGAATGTTCCTTTAGCATTCTTTATTGCTTCGGCGAGTGTCCGGATTTGATCTTCATCTTGATTGACTGCGCGAGCGACAGATTCCTTTTGATCCATGATCTCCTTAAGCATGAAGTGCTCATACTCCCCTTTCTGTGCATGCTCTCTGGACCACGTGATTTCAATCTCTCGCTTATTTATCTCTTCACCTGATTCGAGATCGGAGAAGATGATACCATTTCCATCAGTTACAACCATTTCTCCATCATCGATGTACTGAACAATCTTGCTGTGTTCCATAAATGCGGGAATATCTGATGCAATGAAATATCCATCACTTCCCACACCGACTATAAGTGGAGAACCTCTTCTGGCTGCGACCAAAGTGTTTGAATCTATATTGAGTGCAAGGAATGCAAAGCGCCCTTCGAGATCCCGGCATGCACGCCGGGCGGCGGATGCGAAGTCTCCGGTTTTCTGAATGTAAATTCCAATCAGATGAGGAATGATCTCCGTATCTGTCTCGGAATTAAATGTATGCCCCTTCTTTTCCAAATCACTGCGCAGCTCCTGGTAATTTTCTATAAGCCATTATGCACAACTGCAATTGTTTCGGACGCGTTGGTATGCGGATGCGCATTGCTCTTGGTAACTCCGCCATGTGTTGCCCATCTTGTGTGGCCGATTGCAAGTGAACAGGAATCAGAGAAGTCTTCACTTTTTACAGTGCTTATTTTTCCTGTTTCCTTTTCTATAATAAGAGTATCTCCAATTTTACAGGCAATGCCCCAGGAGTCATATCCGCGGTATTCGAGGTTCTTTAATCCATCCACAACGAGGGATCCCGCGTCATTTCTCTGCCCGACATAACCAAAGATACCGCACATAGAATGGACGTATTCTATGGATTTTGGGGGTTTAGTCAATGATCTTATCAATAAGGTTTTAGGTGATAGGTTTAATAGGTTTGGGGAATAGGTAATTAGGGAAGAGGTTTTAATGTCGCAACCTATTCCCTTTTAAACCTATAACCCAAACCTAATCACCCTGCATGCCGGCAGGCAGGCTAAAACCTATAACCTTTGAGGTGAGAATCCTTGACTCACACACAAGGTTTCCGTAGCCTTAAATAGCTTTATGCCCATCATCAAGTCCGCCATTAAACGCGCAAAGCAAAACGATGTCCGCCGAAAGCGGCTACTCCCCTATCGTACAACGATGAAGACGATGATTCGTAGGATTGTTGATCTTACAAAAGCAGGTAAACAAGATGAGGCTGCAAAGCACTTGGCTGAGACTTTTAAGGCTATCGACACAGCTGCTAAAAAGAACATTATTCATCCTAAGAATGCGGCGAGGAAGAAGGCGAGGGTTGCGAGATTGGTCGCGAATACTCAATAGTTCAGGAAAAATAAGATAAAAAGGAAAAAGAGGATTCCTGTTTTTCCTTTTTATACTATTTTTCTTTCTATTCTCCTTTTGCATTATCTGAATAAGATGAGCACAATATACAGTGACTATGAATATCCTAGCTCTTGATATCGGCACCCGTCATACAGGTGTAGCTTTTGCAGATGAGGAGAACGGTATCCCTCTCGCACAGGACACGATTGATCACGAGACTGCAGAAGAGCTAGCTGCGTCTGTGGAAAAAATAATAAATGAAAAACAGGTGGAGCATCTTGTTGTAGGTCTGCCCCTGCTTCTTTCCGGTGAAGAAGGAGCACAAGTACGGTTTGTACGTTCCGTTGGAGAAATACTCAAAGAAAAGGACATTGGGGTCACTTTTATTGATGAACGCTACACAACACCGGTAAGAAGCGAAAATGATGAGAATTCGGCAGCTGCATGCTCACTTTTGACCCTCTATTTGCGCAAATAAAGTGATTGACAAACGCAGGAATATCATTAAAATAACTCCCTTTTGGTCTTTAGACAACCCCTTTTAACGAAGAGTAAACAAGCAATATGTTATGCCTGCCGTCTACTCGAACCTGCAGTAAATCTTTCGCTTCTGTCAATATTTTGGTACAAAGAGGGTTGTTTTATTCCCCGCCCACCCCATGCCCGACACCGCATCTACAACTTCCTCCAAATCCGGAGCACAACTCAGTGTAAATTTACAGGAATTGCTTAGCAGTCTCTTTTTAGTTTTAACAGAAAAAGAGGCGAAAGTAATTGAGAGGAGATTCGCTCTTCAAGGTCAACCGAGGCAAACACTAGAAAAAATTGGTAAACATTTCAACGTTACGAGAGAGCGTATTCGTCAGATCGAAAGTATTGCTCTAGGAAAGCTCAGAAGAACGGTGCGGACAACGAAATTAGATGAAGTAAATCAGATAGCTAAATCCACACTCCATTCTCGCGGAGGAATCATGCGGGAGGATGAACTCATCAGCGCTGTCCTCACGCGCATTCAGGGAAGTACCGCGATGGACGGGGCAGTCCTAAGGCTGTCCTTTTCGATTGACTCCGAAATGTCACTCGGCAACCGCAGCAACACCTTCGTGCCTTTCTGGAGATTGGAATCACTCGCGATGGACGACATCGTTAAGATCGTCAATAGCATCGTAAAGATACTTAAGAAGCGCAAAAATTGCATGGATGCAGAAGAGATAATTTCAGCGATTCAGAAGCTCAATCTCTTCGAGGGGCGTGTGCCAAGTACGGAGCTAATCACAAGCTGCTTAAGCATCGACGAACGCGTGAAGGAGATTGTCGAGGGGTGGGGCCTTACTGAATGGCGCTTTGTGCGACCGAGGAGTATTCGCGATAAAGTGGAGATCATCCTCAAAAAATCCGGTGAACCGCTTCACTTCATGGAGATTGCCAATATGATTCGTGAAGCAAGTTTCGACCACAAGAATGTCACAGTCCAAGCAGTCCACAACGAGCTTATTCGCTATCCGCAGTTTGTCCTCGTCGGGCGTGGTTTGTATGCGCTGCGTGAATGGGGCTATGAGCCGGGTACGGTTGCGGATGTGATCGAGAAGATCCTCAAGGAAAAGGGCGCGCTCAGCAAGAAGGAGATCATTGCGGAGGTTGCCAAGCAGCGCACGGTTAAAGTTGGAACGATCTCACTCAATTTACAGAAAATGCCGTATTTCAAACGTGTTGGTCGGGCGGTCTATGCGTTTGATGCGAGTAAGAAGTAACAATTAACAGTTAACAATTAACAGTTAACAATTAACAGTTAAAAGTGGAAGCAATTATGGGATATACACGTTTCAGCGATGGGCATTTAGTCAACTGTCAAATGTTAATTGTTAACTGTTTGTTAGTTGCATGTATTAGCTCATTATTGGCTGGATGTGGTGAACCAGAACTCCCTCCTCTCCCCAAGGGTGAACAAATAGTAAGTGGGATTCTTTTTCCTGCGCAGCTTAATCTCGTGCGCAGAGGTTCTCATGTGCTTAAGCAAGATGGAATAGACATCTATTTGGTAGAAAGCACAATGGTGAACCTTCGTTCATTTGAACAGAAAACGGTCATTCTCAAGGGGGTATTGGAGCGTAACACTGACACCTCGGACTTACCTGTTTTGGTAGTTACAGAAGTGAAGTCTGATGATAGCGAGAGTCAGACATGGTCTTACCCGACACTGGGGCTTACCTTCAAGGCACCTCTGGAGTGGAAGGCACAGACGACCGAAGATGGCGTGCAGTTCACTGTCGAGGGGTCGCCAAAACCTGTTCTCACAATATTTTCCGAGGGTGAAGACCTACAACTTTCCACCGGATTCCCGGTATTGATCTCCGGTGAACGCGCAGTACGCCGGATTGATGAAGAGACGGGTGCGGAATCTGTTACGATTGAAAGAGAAGGAACATTTCTAACCCTACTCTTTTCTGCGAATGACCATCCTAGTTCACAAGAGCTAAAACAAGAGTGGCTATCTCTTTTGAGGAGTATTGAACTAAGTTTCAAAGGCGCTGTTAAACCACCAACCGGTACTGGAGCAACCGTTCCGTGCGGTGGGTCTGCAGGAGTGCTTTGTCCTGAAGGATACTTCTGTGATGTAACTAATTTGGAGGAGAATATAGGACAGTGTAAACCAATGTAAGTTTCAAGTACCAAATTCCAAATTCCAAGCAAACTTCAAATATCAAGTCCTAAATGCAAAATACAACTATATCAGCTTGATGCTTTCGATTTGGTATTTACCGCTTTAAGATGCAGTTGACAGTACACTCAATCATTTAGATATATATCCCATCGCCATCCAATAAAGCGGTGTTTTCTGCTATAATAATACGATTGACATCAACATGTATCCCGAAGCACACAAACCGCTCGCCGGCAGTGTCAATCATCCGTCAAAACGCATTGCGTTACGTGATGATCACACGCGACAAGATGTGAAGAGGCGGATGCTGTCTCCATCTACTGTGCGTAAGATGAAGATGGTGCGCACATGCGTTCTACGCGCGCGCAGAATGCTCACCTGGATCCTCCTGGTGAGCATTCTAGTAAATAGTACATCTGTTACATATGTTTACGCAGCTTCGGGAGACTTCTTACGGTTCGAAGCACCTCTCAATCTAAATGAAGTGTTCTTCGAGAATATTCCAGCAACAGGAAGTGGAGCTCTAAGGGCACTTGAGATCATTGAGATACAACTGGAGGAAGAAATTGAAGTCAGCTTGGAGGAGGTCATCGTAGAAGAGACGAACACCTCCGATGTTGGGGTGGAGTTTGATGCGATGCTTGAGTCCGGGATTGTAAAAATGACTCAAGTGACAGATGAGGTTGATGAGATCCTCGAGGAAGAAGCGATCACAACAGAACAACCGATTGGTTTTGATGCAGCGTTGGAGCCAGAGAGTTCAACGGAAACTCTTACATCCTCAGGTGCCGTCCTAGACTCGGGATCAGGTTCTCTGGGTGAAGTTGAAGTCGAAGAACCAGAGCTACCTGTTTTAACCGGTAGCACATTGGATGAACCAGACTCAGGATCTGGAACATGGACGGGCTCGGGCAGTACGTGGGACGTCCCAGAAACTGAAAGTGCAACGGGTACAGTAGTCACTGCCACAGGTGCAGTTACCAGTACTGGTGCTCTCCTCCCACAGACTTCCACTGGAGCTTTGATAACAGAGTCAGGAGCTCTAATCTCTACAGGAAGCACACTTGTTTCTTCAGGAGCAGTAAGTGAAGTGGAAGAAGAAACCCAAAGGGGATCTGTTGTTGAAGAAGAGGGCCTGCGCCAGGTGGAGGGACTCTCTGGAGCGCTTTTGGAAGATGCAGATCATTTCTTCAGCTCAAACATCTATCCAACCTTTGCGATTCCAAGACACCGCGAAATCATCTCGACGCAAGAATTCATGGAGCGTCTGGAAGTAAAAGTCACTGATCCTATGGGAGAGGAAGTGGATCTGCAGGGAACAATTTCAGAAGAGCCTGATAGATATCTCTTCATGCTTTCCCCACCCGAGAACTTCCGCCCGGGACACTACCACGTGGAAGCGCGACTCAAAGCGGAGCACGGTGCGAATAGGAAAGTGCAGAGCTTCTTTAGAAAAATAAACGAATCACAGGAAGAAGAAGTGCAGGATGTTCTCCTGTATTCAGGAGATGTCCCACTGGGACTCATCGCTTTTAATACGGATCGCCCTTCCTTCGTGCAGTGGCAGGGGGCGAATGTTTCGCTGAGTGTCTCGGATGAGAATGGTCAACCAGTCTGTGATGCGGAAGTCGATGCTGAGGTTATTCATCCAAATGAATCTAAAACCCAAGTTTCAACAAGCGATGGTTCTATCGAAAAGATTGAAGATTGTGGACTGCGCTCAATAGTTCCCATTCCAGATTACACATTCCAAGTGCCGTTCCCATCCCAAGGGACGTACACGATCACAGTGGATGCGAGTACGGAATCAGGTTCTGTTAATCTCACGCAAAGGATTCCAGTAACCGAGGATCCGGAGATGCTGGATGTGCGCAGGCAGTTCGTCACACGGACATTTGCAAACCATGAGGAAGAAATGGAGATCACGCTCATCCCCATGCACACGTTTGTGGGAAAGGTGACAGAGCGTATCCCTCCCGGGTTCGACGTCTTAGAATCCGATCCGCCTGCGGGTGTAAGTGAAAGCAAGATCACCGGTGCGAAGACGCTCACATGGAACAAACGGTGGGAGGCAGGAATTCCGATCGTCCTCACCTACTATGTACGCACACCATCTCAGTCTCCTATCTTCTCTCTTTTCGGGCCTCTTCGCGCAGAGGGAACCATTGAAGACAGTGAGCCGGAGCCCATTACGTTGCCGAGGTTCGTACCTGATCAGGCGGCGGGAAGCGGGATGACCGTGGAGGAGAAAGAAGAAAAAAATGAAAAAGAGGAAGAAGAAGCAAAGGAAGCATCAGCCTTCGCCCCGCTTCAGCCTTCGCCTCTGGGCTTCGGCCGACAAGAAGGCGGGGCTACGACCGACAAGAAAGAGGATGCGGGAGTCACGGGAGGTACAGGCACAACAGTGGTCGGTTCGGGCTCACTCGCAGAGGACATACTCGAGCGAACTGAGGAAATACTTTCTCATGTAGTTATTGAAACGGGATCTGAACGAGCTCCTCTTCAGGAAGGATTAACAGGAAGTGGTGCCCTCTTCCAGGCGCCCGCTGTTCCATCAGTGAAGTCATTGATTGATGACCTGGTACCTGCGAACCTCCTGGAGACGATGCCGTCTGCGCGGTCGGTGCGGACGAGGTTGATGGAGATGGAGGCCAAAGTTAAAAGTGCAAAAAAGGAAATAGTGGAACCATCCGCTCAGGAGCGCCGCCCTGCCTCTCCGGAGTCCGCCATGGCGGACGAAGGGGGGTCCGGCGGTGCGGACGGACAAGAAAAAAACAGTGCAGTGCAGAATGACGCAGAAGAAGTTGGTGACGACATGTCAGACGATGTGGACTCTTCGCCACTCACAGGATCCGGAATTGGATTGAAGCAGGCAGTGGAGTCGTACAATGCATTCCTTGAAGCGTACTTGCCACGCGCACATGCTTTTGTACATATCACACAGAACGTTTTGGCGCGGGAGCTTAAGGACGGTCAGGCAGAAGTCATGAGTAGTGCACGCTCATTCAGCAGCCAGATCGCTTCACTCTTCCCTGCTGCATGGTTGCAGCTTATGGACGAACCGTATCGTCCTTCCACCCAGTGGGCGCAGGCGAAGCGCAATATTGCCCGCGCATCCCAAACGTACAGTACGCGCTTACAGGATGCTCCTGGCATGATTGCTGCGGCGGTCCTTCCCCTGAAAAAGTACGGCCGTACACCTCCCGAGCCCGGCTTGGAAGTTTTGATTGCACAGTCGGTTCCACCTCCGGTGCGCCCTCTCTCCATGGGAGAAGTGGCAACGGACATTATCGAACGCATGTTTGCCACGAAGGAATTACCGGAAGGGATTGTGGTGACGGGGAAGGCCTTACCTCCATCCTTTGATTTACCTCTCCCCCCAGCCCCAACCCCCTCCGGATTTACCTCCATCCCCCGACCCCTTCCTCCACAGGAGGAAGGGGAGCTTTGTCATCGAAGCATCAAACTTAGTTACTCTCTTAATTCAAGTTCCCCTCCTCCTGTGGAGGAGGGGTTAGGGGTGGAGGTAGTAGAGGGGTTAGAGGAGACGCTCTTCACCTGGACCGCCTCCGATCAGTACGGCATTCCCCATCCAACCTCCGTCCGTTCCATGGAAGTGGCATGGGCACTTGCACGTACTCCGCTGAGTTCACAAGAATCCTGGTGGATGCAGGCGACTGCCGAACCAGGAGTACTCCCGCCGAAGCTTGTAGTGACAGGAGAGGAAGACAAGGATGTTATTGAGTTCGTCGAACGAGACAATGCTCCTTCACGCATTGTGTCGTACGAAGAACCGCGAAAG
The DNA here is from genome assembly GCA_043819035.1 of Patescibacteria group bacterium. Lineage (GTDB taxonomy): Bacteria > Patescibacteriota > Gracilibacteria > Peribacterales > Peribacteraceae > UBA2144. The sequence goes on from JBDRFD010000093.1 coordinate 16,602, forward strand.
TGGCAATTACTCTCTCTTGCAACACCTGAAGCTGCCACTCGCGAGTCGCAGCTGCGGTCAGAATTAACATTAATCCCTATCGGCGGAGATACATTCTCTGCGAACGCTCTGCCGACCTTCAAACTCCTTGAAACAACATTCACAAACACAGGTTCTTTGCTCGATGAGGCAGGGCACCTTCAAACGAACATAGCGCTGCGCGAAATTGCGCAGGTTCTAATTGATCAAGCAGACATAAAGAGAGCAGTGATTCGATCCATTATCGAGGAGAAGAGCGACACCATTGCACGTAATCTCGTAGAAGATCCTGTGAGCATGAGTGCGCTAACCGTTGCAACCAGAAGTGGAACCGGAACTACTAAGGTTCGTAAGGATGTTCTTGAGTTAACGGTATCTGATGTATTGGAAGATGGCGAAGCAAAATACAAGCTGGCAGAAGTTATTGAAGAAACCGGAGAGCTTGATGAGCTTTTGGCACAGGTTGTTGATGAGGAAGTGACAGATGCTGTTGTTGAGGAGATCATAGAAAAGGAAACCAAAGAAACCCCCTCCTACGCTAAAGCTACTGAGGGCAAGAAAGAATCCGAAGAAACCAAAGGGGTGAGCGAGGTTAGAAAAGCAATGGAAAATGTAAACAAACATGTTGCATCTCTCCTCAATGAAAAGGTTGTTGGAATAATGAAGAAGAGCAAAGAGTCAAGAGAAGTTTTAGTGAATGCTACTAAAGAAGAGGAACAAGTTACGCGGAACGATGAACGTTTAACGAATTCGGTCATCTCTGTTGAACTTAAGGATTCCAAAGGTAATGTTATCGATTCCCCTTTCCACTACGAACCCGGCTCAGTCCTCCTGGCACTCGAACCAACCAGACAGTTCAAACCCGGCAGGTACACACTCGAAGTAACGGTTACACATCCGTTATCCGGTGAACAGCAAGTGCTAACTCAAGACTTCGCCTGGGGTGTGCTTGCAATGAACTCCGACAAAGATCGATACCTCCCCGGCGACCGCGCACATCTTGCCTTTGGAGTTCTTACAGATGGAGGCGAGATTGTTTGTGACGCAAAATTAAATCTAGCAATTGAAACACCAAGCGGAGAAATTGTTAATCTCTCAAATGAAAGCGGATCCATTGTTACAACGGGAACGTGTGGAATCAAGGAAGCAGGGCTCATCAAACCAGACTACGAGACAATGATAACACTTGCAGAAGCTGGAACGTACACGCTTCATTTAACTGCGGTCACTCCAAACGGTACACGCACAATGACTTTAGAAATAACTGTCGACCCCACTCCCCCATTCATTGTTACAAGAAAAGCTGCAACCAGGCTATGGCCGTTTGCTCCATCTGAAATGCAAATTGAGGTGGAGTTTTTTGAAGAATTTATGGGAGAAATATCCGAAGTTGTTCCGAGTGAATTTGTGATAACGGACGTTTCGGAATCCGGAATCCGGAATCCGGAATCCGAACATGACAACGAACAACTAACCTCCTTCGCCAAGGCTGCGGACGTCAAGAAAACGAAAAACGAAAAACGAATTGTCTGGTCCGGCTTTTGGAAAAAAGGAGATACAGCTAAGTTCTCCTATCAATATGATGCGCCGGATGTGAGTCCGGAGTTCTACAGAGTGGGACCGCTGGAGCTTAGTGCTTCGTCATTTGCGCCCGCGCCTTCCATTTCTCTTCTCGAGCTCATGAAGAATGAACATGAGCAAGGCAACAATCGCGAAAAGGGCAAAAGCGATGTGGCCAAGGGTGAAGAACTGGCTAAGATCAATCATAATATTTCAAGTGAAGACTCAGCTTTTAGCGCGAATAACACTGAAAATGTAGCAGCAACCACATTGCGTGTCAAAGAGGACATATTACCTGCAAGTAATGCTGCTATTGCGGCCAAAGCCCAAAATGCAGCAAATTCAGTGCAGAGCCCCGAGAAGACCCTGAGTCCCGGAGGAGTCCAGCGGAATGAAGGTGATTTCATAGGTGAACGAACTTACACCCTCTCAGATACCGTGTCAACATCTTCTGAGCCCTTCTCCAAGTCGGTGCGGGATAAAGAACATGATGGAAATCGCGAGCCCCGCACCAGTCGTTTGATGCACTCTGAATCAGAGAAAAACACTCCGGTGCGGGACAGGGGCGACGATGCTCAGAATGAGATAGAAGAGCGTGAGGTTGGTGACGGGGTCGTGCATGAGCGGTCTTATGAAAGAGGAATATCATTATCCACATCCGCTCCCATTCTTCTTCCCTCTCTTATTGGCGAAGTAGATGATGGCAAACGTGACAGCAACGAGCCCGAGGGCGACATAGAAGAGCATGTAAGCGGTGTCGAAATTCATAATAATCAATGGGAGAAGAGTACACTCAGTATCCAGAACACTACTGCAAAAATCAAGCCTATGGCAGCCAGGAACGGTCTTGCTGATTCAAAGGCGAATGGCACAAATACACCAGCCAGTGAAACCTGGCCTATATCAGCGAGAATGGAGGATAGTGCACGGATCTGGGAGCCTGATAACACCATGGTGGACGAGGATACACCCGCCAACGACGACGTGTCAAGAGAAGAGCACGGCCTCTCCCCCCAACCCCACTCTCCACCGGAGAGGGGGAGCTCTGTTATTCAAAAACTCAACAATATTCTCTTTCAACGAAGCTCCCCTTCCTCCTCCGGAGGAAGGGGCCGGCCATTCGAGGCCCTGAGGCCCTCAGGCCCGAATGGGGGGATGGAGGAAAATTCTGCGGTTCAGACAGCGGGTGAGGAACAGCAGAACCACACCGGCGGCATCGAAGTCCATGAGGATCAGCGGGAAGAATCAATGGTGTCCGTTGCGCTTTCCGAATTTGATAATAGCAATGGCAGTGATAATAAGGAGGCACCCGGCGATAATCATCAAAGCCGTAGCGATATGGCCGAGCGTAAAGAGTCTCTCGAGATTCATAGCGGGGCAATTTTAACAACATCAATTCCTGTTGTGCCTGCCATTTCTTCTCTGGAGATAAAGAACAATCAAAAAGAGGCAGACAAGGATACCAACAAGGGCTCCGGCTATGTTCGTGAGAGTGAAAAATTCAGTTACAGTCATGATGATAGTGGTGATTCGGATAAAGAAGTCAGCATTGCAGATAAGGAGAACAACACAGAACCAGCTGGCAAGCTGGACATCGAAGTCCATGAAAATAAACAGCAGGAATCAATGGCATCCGCAATTGCTGATCTGACCGTGGTCCTTCACTCTTCTTCGTCCGATGCGATCGGCGAGAAACATGATGGAAATCGCGAGCCCCGCACCAGTCGTTTGATGCACTCTGAATCAGAGAAAAACACTCCGGTGCGGGACAGGGGCGACGATGCTCAGAATGAGGTAGAAGAGCGTGAGGTTGGTGACGGGGTCGTGCACGGGTATTTTGCTGAAAGAGAAAAATCATTATCTGTATCAGGTTCTGTTCTTCTTCCCCTTCTTGTTCGCGTAGTAGATTATAGCAACAGCGACAGCGAGCAATCCCATGGCAACGTAGAAGAGGGCGTAGGCGATATTAAAATCCATGATGGTCAGCGGGAAAGGAATAAGCTGATTATCCAGAATGAGAGCGTAAATATCAATCCAAATATAGCGGATATACCTGATATTTCGTCTACAAAAAACGGGACGAAGAAACCCACGGCGCAGACTTCACCTGCAGCGATGCAGACATCAGCGAGCCTGTTGAAACGTACATCAGAGAAAAACATAGGTGAACGACCATACACCCCGCACCAGAACTTGTCAATTACACAAGATGATGAACTGTTCGGTGCGGGGCAGGCCCCTCAAAAACTAATAACCAATAACCAGCAAACTGGCCCTTCGACGTCGCTCAGGACAAGCAAACCAGTTAACAAATCTACAACCAGGGAGGGTATAACCTTCTACGAGGCACGCTCCTGGCAAATCGCCAACGACGCCGGCTCCACCTCCAAAGTCTGGGACAGCGAGGGCGCGGACCTGAACTGGTCCACCGCAGCAAACTGGTCCGGAGACTCCGTGCCTGACGGCGGGGACATTGTCTGGTTCGATGGGACAGGGAAAACAGACTCAACTGTTGACGCAGGCTTTAGCGGAGGAATCGGGGGCCTGCGGCTCGGCGCTTCCTTCACAGGAACGCTCACGCTCGCGCGCGACCTGACCGTGAGCGGTTCCATTGTGATTTCCGGCGGGACTCTTGATGTCTCCGCTGCCAATTACGACGTATATGTCTCCAACGACTGGATACAGCGCTCGGGCGGAAACTTTAACGCAAGGGCGGGAACCGTTTACTTAACCGGAACAGGAGACACCCTCACTCTCTCAGGCTCCAATGCCTTCAGTAACCTTACAATTGATGATGGTTTGGTTGGATATTGGAAGTTTGATGAAGGATCAGGTGACAAAGCTTACGACAGCTCAAGATATGGAAACGATGGAACACTCACAAATATGGAAGAGGCTGACTGGGTTGATATGACTGGAACTGGGATTACGAAGTTCTACAATCCTTATGCTTTGGATTTCGATGGGGTGAATGAGTATATGGATGCGGGGGATAGCGAAAGCTTAGATTTAACTGGAGATGCTACTTTTTGTGCTTGGGCACGCCCAAACACTTACGGATATGATATAGGTAGCAACTATAGGTATGGTAGAATATTTAGA
>JBDRFD010000094.1:0-6444 GCA_043819035.1 Patescibacteria group bacterium
TGCCTTCGTGATCCACGTGCAACACGCCAGTCAATGAAGGATGCGTGTAATTGGAATGCATCTTATATTCGGAAGAAGCTCAGTAAGCAATCAGAGTTTCTTACCTATTGTGCACGGAATGGTGTTCCACTTACACCTGTACTTTTTCCGATGATTGGTCGGAATGAAAACTACGCACGATCTCTTTTGAAGTCGTTCTTCATCAAGGAGGATCCGTGGTCCATTGTTCAACGTGTGTGGGATGAGAACCTTGTCAATTTTGATACTGGAAGAAATACTGTTGCTTAATGGGTAATATTTGCTTATTGCAAATCATTAGATGCCTGACATACACTCCTTGCAATGATCAATATTCCTGAAAAAGTGTGGCGTGGAGTTATTGGAGGGCGCATGCAAGTCATTTCCCGATCTCCTTTGGCACATATTGCCGTGGTGCCGCAAACCATATTTTGGATGGGTATGCGGCACAGGCTGACGTTCTACAAGTTGCTCAGACAGGTAATTCTACAGGATGTCCCAGGTGGTGTTGTGGAGCTGGGATGTGCGCATGGGAATACATCTGCATTTATTGCGAAAACTATACGGCGTTTCAATTCAGACAAAGAGTTTCATGTTTATGATTCCTTCCGAGGATTGCCAGCGCCTACAGTTGAGGATGGGGAGAATAATATGTTTTTAGAGGGGGAGTTTTGTGCTCCTAAAGAAGCATTCAAGAAAAATTTTCTGCGATCATCCGGACAATGTGAGCTGCCGATCATTCATGAGGGGTGGCTTAAGGATACTTTGCCCCAAGCCCTTCCTGAGCATGTTGCCTTTGCGTATGTGGATGTAGATTTGTATGAGCCCACGTTTTATGCGCTTACGCATCTTTATTCTCGTTTAAGCCCAGGTTCGGTTGTATATATTGATGACTACAGGCATCCGCGTTTTCCTGGGGTGGAGAGAGCTGTGGATAAGTTTCTGCGAGACAAGCCCGAAGAAATAGTTTTCCTCCCACCCTGCCCTGGGTATCCCGATATCGGGAAGACACAGGGGTATTTTGTGAGAAAATGATTGAGGTTAATTGTTTTAAGATCCAGCGATTTAATGAATATGTTGCAAGTCACAGGTCACAAGTCTACGTTAGACATGTATACTGCTTTCATTAATAAATCCCGCATTTTCTGTAAGTTATTTATGATGCAATCCCGTACTCCGAAGCCATTAGAAACAGCTTTGTTTGATCAATAGAATCTACAGGATTCGGAATTATTTAGGCGAAGGAGTATAAAATGCGGCGTGAAAATTGTGACAGAATAAAAAACTCAACATCAGGAAATCAATACTGCTCAAATTTGTTTTGTATTATGGGCAATAATTGTGAATGAAGGCATGGATCTGTCATATTGGTTTTCCACCCCACACAAATCATAAAAGAAGCCATTGATTGCCCCGTAACCCTAATTTGCCAAATTCTTTTTACTATTCACTTTCACCTCTTCATTGTATTCTCGTAGTTGTTATGCGCAGACACCTCAACTTTCTCTACGAAACGACAAAGGCCAGTTTCAAGCTTCGCAATGAGAGCAGCTACCTGGGTGTCTTCTGGTACTTGTTAGGACCGCTACTCACTTTTGGTATTCTTCTACTTGTATTCTCAGCCCGTCTCGGAAGTGGAGTGGAACATTATCCTCTTTACCTTCTGAGTGGCATTGTTATGTGGAACTTCTTTAGTGCGTCTACGTCTAGTTCGCTAAATGCCGTTATGGGGCAAGCTAGTCTCATCAAATCCTTGCCTGTTCGGAGGGATCTTCTTGTTTTATCTACTGTCTTTGATGTGTTTTTTTCACATGTATTTGAACTCGTGATCCTCTTTGGCTTGATGGTCTATTACGGTGTTTTGTCTGAGACGGCTCTTTTCTTTCCTCTCATTTTTATACTCCAGTTACTATTTGCGCTTGGGACTGGGTTTGCTCTTTCCTCTCTCCACTTTGTATTCAGAGATTTGGGGCAGGTTTGGTCAGTGCTTATGCGGGCGTGGTGGTTCGCGACACCTATTTTTTATGTCTTGCATGAGGGGGGGCCGGGAGAGAAGGTCAACATGTTTAATCCAATGTACCATTCCATAGATCTCTCACGGGATGTGCTTATTTATGGGAAGACTCCGAATATTACATCGCTCATCATATTTGCCTGCTTTGCTGTTGCGGCTTATGGGATTGGCTATTTCATATTCTCACGAATCTCACCCCGTTTCGCTGAGTACCTATGATGCCAGAGACTGTCATTACGGCTGAGAATGTTACTAAGGATTTTATACTCCAGGAGGACGAAACTATTCTCGCGAAAATTGTCGGAAAGGTGAGCGGATCCAAAATGCCGCGCAGAATCAGGGCGCTAGATAATGTCTCATTCACCCTAGGACGAGGAGAGGTCCTTGGTATTATTGGCAGAAACGGCTCCGGGAAGACAACTCTTTTAAGAGTCCTTTCCGGAATTTATCCGCCAACCTGTGGACGTGTACATGTGCATGGCAAGCTGATGCCGCTGATAAATTCCACTGTTGGTGTGCAGCCAAAACTCACTATGCGGGATAACATTTACTTAATAAGCTCACTCTTTGGGCTCTCGCGAAGTGAGATATCCCAGAAGTTTAATTACATAGTTGAGTTCTCTGAGCTTGAGGATTTCGTTGATGTCCGGATGTACAAGTTTTCCAATGGCATGAAAGCACGAGTCGCCTTTTCCATCGCAGCACATCTAGATCCAGAGATTTTATTATTGGATGAAGTGTTTATGGCAGGAGATGCACGATTCAAAGAGAAAAGCCGCGATAGGATGATGGAGCTTGTTCGAGGTGATGCGACGGTAGTTATGGCAAGCCACAGTGAAGGACTCCTTCGTGAAGTGGCTGATCGGGTGATCTGGCTTGAGAATGGGCGGGTTAAGATGGATGGGACCCCTGAGGATGTTATCGATGCATATCTTGGAAAGATGAATATTCAAAAAGGAGATGAGGCAGAGAAGGAAAACCGGGATGTTCCTTCTCCCTTACGTCGGCAAAAAGAAGAGCAGATTGTTGTTTCATAAAACCCGACAACTTTATTGACGCTTGTGCCTGTAAGCACGTATAGTGCGGTCACTGATGCGAGAAGCCACGCCCAGCATCTTGTGAGGTGCTGGACAAGCAAGCCGGTTGGCGTCGCGAAGACTCGCTTATGTTCATGACTGCCTTCATATGATGAATAAGCAGTCTGCAAGAACCTCCAAGCTTATCCAATGTCACAAGGACTCATTGCCAAAAAAGTCGGCATGTCACGGCTCTTCCTGGAGAACGGGGAGGCAGTTCCTGTGACGTATCTGGAGGTAAAGCCAAACATTGTGGTTCGCACAAAGACCGAGGAACGCGATGGCTACAATGCCGTTGTTTTGGGTATTGGTGCCAAAAAATGGAAGACACGCAAAGGAAATGAGCACACGCGTTACGAACTCCAGAAGGAATGGAAAGTGGATTCACTGGAAGGTCTGAACCCCGGAAAAGAAGTTACCGCAGCAGACATCCCTGTCGAGAGCCTTGTTACCATTTCTGGAGTAAGCAAAGGAAAGGGATTCCAGGGGGTCATCAAGCGCCATGGATTTCATGGTGGTCCCGCAACGCACGGATCGCACAGCCACCGCCGTCCCGGATCTGTGGGAATGTGCGCGTTTCCCGGTAGGGTCATGAAGGGCAAGAAAATGCCGGGACAAATGGGAAAGCAGACCGTTACCCTCAAGAGGCGCCCGGTAGTTTTCTGTGATCCGGAGAAGGGAATTCTTTGCATCAAAGGTCCCGTGCCGGGGCCGAATGGTTCACATTTGTACGTTACTATTGAAACATCTTCTTCTGAAGAATCATGAATATTGATGTGTATACAGCAACGGGCACCAAGAAGGGGACAGTCGTTCTCCCGAAGGAACTCTTTGAGTCACTTATTAATGAAGGACTTATGCATCAGGCGCTGGTTCGTCAGCAGAGTAACCGTAGAGCTCCCATAGCTCATACCAAGAGTCGTGGAGAAATCGTCGGTTCCACACGCAAGCTCTTCGCTCAGAAGGGAACAGGTCGTGCACGCCGCGGTTCCATCAAAAGCCCGTTACTGCGGGGAGGAAACAAGGCGTTTGGGCCACTCAAGAATGCCAATTTCATCAAGAACATGCCGCGTGCAATGCGCAGGAGGGCGCTCTTCTCGTGCCTATCTTTACAGGCAAAGAGCGGGAAGATCATAGGACTGGAAAATTATCCCGAGACTATCAAGACGAAGGATCTGATGAAGCTTCTTGAGAAACTTCCGACAAACATCGGGAGGCATATACTGCTAGTTACAGATGTAAAGCACGAAGGACTGGTTCTTTCGGCGCGCAACATCCCAAAGGTGAAGACAGTTCAAGTTGCATATTTGAGCCCCGAAGATGTTCTGAAATCTCATCACATTGTTTTCCTTGTGGATGCAATTAAGAAGGCGGAGGAAGTGTTTGGGGAGGAAAAAAGGGATAAAAAAGAAAAAAGGGAAAAAAAGGATGAGGTTAATGAGGTAAAAGATTCTGTTGTGAAAAAAACAACTACGAAGAAGGTTCCTACTAAGAAAACGGTTGCCAAGAAAACTTCTACTTCCAAACCCAAATCCTAATGGATCTCTCACGCGTCATTCTCGGCTCCATTGTCACCGAAAAGGCGGAACGTCTGAAGGTAGGTCGCACCTATACGCTGAAGGTTGCTAATGCTGCTACGAAGATTGATGTTAAGGCAGCGCTCAAGCGGTACTACGATGTGGAGGCAGAGAGCGTGCGGGTGATGAGAGTGGTTGCCAAGAGCAGAGCGATCCGTCGCGGAATGATGCAAAAGCGCCATCCCTATAAGAAGGTGATGGTGACCCTCAATAAGCAGAGCAAGACACTGGATATTGCTTCATTCAAGACATGAGATTCAACTTTATAGCATTTGGCTCTTGCTCTGGTGATCTGTCACAGGTCACAAGTCGCAAGTCACAGGAATTGTCCCAGGTCACAAGTCACTGGTCTTACACGCACAAGAGAAACGATAGTATCGGTCATATGGATGATCTGAGACCTGTGACATGTGACCGGACTTGTGACTTGCGACCTGCGACTTGCGACCTTATTCTTCTTTTTAAACGTACTGCCAATCATTTATTTTTATGCCAATAAAGAAAGTCAAACCAACGAGCCCGGCCAGACGTCGCATGACCTTTATGTCGACCGCTCACCTTACAAAGAAGAGGCCGGAAAAGGGCTTGAGTAAGGGCAAAAAGAGTATATCCGGTCGCAATAGCGCCGGTCGTATCACCGTTCGTCATCGCGGTGGCGGGCACAAGCGCTTATGGCGTGATATAGATTTCAAACGGACAGACAAAGCGGGAGTACCGGCAAAAGTGGCGGCGCTTGAATACGATCCGAATCGTTCAGCTTCCATAGCGCTTCTTCATTATGCAGACGGAGACAAGCGCTACATCTTGGCGCCCGAGAATCTTTCGGTTGGGGATCAGGTTGTTTGCAGTGAGCGCACAAAGGTCAAGCCCGGCAATCGCATGCAACTTAAATTCATCCCTTCTGGTTACAAGATTTTCAACGTTGAACTTACGCATGGAAAAGGCGGACAGATCGTCCGCTCAGCCGGAACATCTGCGACACTTATGAGCATCGATGGAGATTTCGCACTTATTCAATTGCCAAGCGGGGAAGTGCGCAAAGTTCGTTCAGAGTGCTGCGCCACCATTGGCACGGTCAGCAATCCCGAACACAACTTGGTCCGCATCGGAAAAGCAGGACGCATGAGATGGCTCGGTCGCCGTCCGCAGGTTCTTGGGAAATCCATGAATGCCGTCGATCACCCGCATGGTGGAGGAGAAGGGCATTCTCCCATAGGGATAAAGAAGGGGCCCAAGACGCCATGGGGCAAAAAAGCATTGGGTGTAAAAAGTCGCAAGCCCAATAAGCACTCGAACCAATTCATTGTGCGGCGTCGAACTCATAAAAAACGTAAACGATAATATTATGTCATACCTTTTTTCTGCCAACGGCTCATCTGAGGTTCAATTGATAATTGACAATGGACAATTGACAATTAATGCTCATGGTATTGTCAATTGTCAATTGTCCATTGTCAATTTCTCTGTTTCTTCCCTTAACTAGCACTATGTCCAGATCTCTAAAAAAAGGCCCCCACATTGATGAGAAACTTCTCAAGAAGGTGATGAGGATGATGGAAGGAGGCAGAGAGAAGAAGATAATCAAGACATGGGCACGCGATTGCGACATTCCACCTGAATTCGTCGGTTTTACGTTCGCAGTGCACAATGGCAAAGACTTCACGCCTGTCTATATCACCGAGCAGATGGTGGGACATAAGTTAGGTGAGTTTTCCTGGACTACCAAATTCAAAGTACATGGCGGGAAGATGGCGGAGGC
>JBDRFD010000095.1:0-17470 GCA_043819035.1 Patescibacteria group bacterium
ATAGGGTCATTGTGTCCGGAGGAGGTAAAAACGGAGGAGAATGACAAGAATAGCTCACTATTCACACCACCGCACACGTCAAAAAACACCTCATAATACCGGAGGTGGATTGGAAGTGGTGTTTTTCAGAGGTTCCCTAACTTGCTAATTGCTAACTGCTGATAAGCAGAAATCAAACTTTCCATAACTCCCCTGAGCCCGCTACACTCTTAACAATGATCAGCCCCCCCGCCTCGTTCACAGCGCTAGAAAAGGCGATAGGCATTCGCTTTCATGATAAAGACATTCTGGTGCAGGCGCTCACACACAGAAGCTCAGTACGTGGAAAGAGGGTGCAGGGGCACAACGAACGATTTGAGTTTCTTGGTGATGCCGTTCTGGAGCTGGTGGCAACCGCATATCTTTTTCAATTTGAAGAGAAATCCGAAGGAGAGCTGACCAACTGGCGTGCGGCCCTGGTGAAAGGTGAACAATTGGCTGCAGTAGCTACTGAGCTTAAACTTGGTGATTACCTTTTTATGAGCAAAGGAGAAGAAGCGAGCGGTGGCCGCACAAAGATATCTACGCTTGCAAATACACTGGAAGCACTTATAGGAGCGATATTCCTTGATCAGGGATACGATTCGGCCAAAGAATTTTGTAAAGAATTTATCCTAATACGCCTGCATGAGCTTCTTCAACAAGGAAAAGATCGCGATGAAAAAAGCCTCTTCCAGGAAAAAGCTCAGGAACTTCTCAACATTACACCGCATTATGAAGTCACCGATGAACATGGCCCCGACCATAACAAGCAATTCACCTGTGCCGTGTATCTGGGTGACGAGAAGATTGCAACCGGCAAAGGAAACTCTAAACAGCGAGCGGAACAGGCAGCAGCCAAGAGTGGGCTTGTGAAGAAGAAATGGAAATAACAGTTAACAATTAACAGTTAACAATTAACAGTTAACAGTTAACATTTTTTCGCTATGGCATTGAGTACCCCATTGACGAACTTCCCACTCTCGTCAGTCCCATATTCTTTGGCTATGTCGATCGCCTCATCCATAACAACAGCCGGCGGTGCATCGTTTGCATAAAGAAGTTCGAAGGCACCGATGAGGAGAATGCATCGTGCGATTGGATCCATGCGATCATACGTCCAACCGGGGGCGTGCTTCTCTAACTCTTGAACTATGGCATCTCTCTTCTTCTCAACCCCTTCCAAAAGCGTCAATGCAAAACCTTCATCCGCTTCTCCCAGTTCTTTGATGTTTCGATTAAGAGCCTCAACGGAATCTACCGGTCGCCTCTCCGTTTCAAAAAGAGCCTGCATAGTTGCGATCCGTGAAAGGTGACGACGGCGAGCCATAATATAAAGTGAAAGGGGTAAGGGGAAAGTGGAAAATTTCCTTTAGGAAAACTAAAGTCTCGCTTGCGACATTTTCCCCTTTCCCCTTTCCCTTTTCCACTGTTTTCAAGCCTTTATCCTCGTCACTCCCTTGAGCGCCTTACCTGCCTTATTCTTGGGCTCTGCTCTCACGACAAACGGTGACTTCTGGCGATCCGTCAGTCGCCGTAACTGTTTCGCTTCGTAGACGCTTTGTTGAGTGCGTCCTCTGGACTTTTCTCGCCGTTTTTTGGGGGTTGGGCGCTTGGACATGTCCGAGGCAGGCTAAGGGTAAGTTGGCTGGAAGTAAAGGAAAAAGCCCACAATTGCTAATCGCTTGTTCGCTTGTTAGCAAACCAAATAGCTCAATTATTTACGAACTAGCGAACAAGCTATCTCCTGCTTCCCGACAAAACTAACATAAACCTCAGGATATATAGGAACAGATTGAAGATATCCAAATACAGGCTCAGAGCAAGTAGGAACGGATTCATACCAGCCTTTGAGAGACGCTGAATGCGCTGTAAGTCGTACGCTGTGAATGCAGCGAAGATGATTATTCCCCCACCTGAGAGCATGATCTCAAACTGTGTGGTTCTAAGAGCCGGTATGAAGATCTGAGCGATCGCCAGAAGAATCAATCCAATGAGACCCATAAAGAGCGCTCTTCCAAACACCGACAGGTTCCAACTTGTTGTACGCGCGAAGACTGCAGCTGCAGTAGCCATGAACGCAGTGGCTCCAAACGCATTCAGAAGAATCGATGCGCCGTTTGCGTAGCCAGAAAGCACATACAAAATGTATGGAGTTATCGTGAAACCGGAGAGTATTGGAAATGTTCCAAAAAGTATGTAATTGAGTGGTGTATGATTCATCCATAATCGCGCCGTAAAGATGAGCCCCAACTCTGCGATCAGGAAGAAGAAGTGCACTCCAGAACTCAGGAGGCTTGGTGCATACTGCATGCCAACAAAGACCCCAACGGCTGTGAGAGCCATCGCAAGAGCAAAAAGACCATACACTTCAGCTTCTCGTGAGGGTTCTAGTGTTATGGGCGAAACTTGAATGTTGGAGTAATGTTGCATAGCTTAAGAGAGTGTACCTTACTGGAAAGCTCAGTAAAGATCTCGTCTTGAAATAGTTTTTAGACTTAACAAGGTGATAGGTTTTAGGTGAAATAGTTTGGGGTACAGGTTCAAATGGAATAGGTTGTGTTCTTGAGAACATATTACCTAAACTTCTCTTCCCCAAACCCTGCCTGCCGGCAGGCAGGCTATTTACCTATCACCTATAACCCTTTTGGGTCTAGTGCCAATATAATCCACATGGCAAAAGAGGCTTATTTACGCTATAATAATGGGATTGACTTGCAACGAGTTAATCGAACTATGCGGTCTAAAAGTCTGTTTGCCGGCCTGATGCTCGTTCTGATTCCACAGAGCGCACTAGCCATTGCACTTGGAAGTTGCCCTGTGGGCTCCTTGAGTTGTAATCCGAACCTTGCAGGGATCATCTATGCCGTAGCCACCGCTTTCGCAATCGCCTTTGGAGGATTTCTGATAGCAATGTTTGCTTTTTACGGTGTCAGACTGCTCACTTCCACCGGTGATGAGAACGCGCAGACAGAAGTAAGAAGCTCGATTGTGTATGCCATTTTCGGTGCGGTGCTTGTCGCCGGGGCGCAGTACCTTGCAGACAGTTTCGCCGTCTCGGGAACGATTGTGAATTCAGGAATATTGGAATCTAACATTCTAATCCCTGTGAAAGACTTCTTTGCAGGACTACTGGGAATAGCACTGATCGCGACAATTACGTATCAGGGTATCCGCTTGGTCCTCGCAGAAGATGAGAGCCAGTCCAGCGCTGCACGTAAGCGTTTCATAGAGGGTCTGATCGGAGCCGCTGTGATAGTACTCGTAGACCCTATCGTGGATGCGTTTGTACCATCCGGAAACATGGGAGGGCTAACAGACGAGCTTGCCGGCATCTCACAATTCCTTGCAACGATCTTCGGCCTGCTTGCAGTGATAGCCATCATGGCGGGCGGAGTCTTTCTCGCCTTCTCTGCAACAGATTCATTTAAAGACAAAGGAAAGCAGATGATATTCGCAGGAATTATCTCCCTGGTTGTCGTCTGGGTTTCGTATGCCTTGATAAATAGCTTCATTCCGTAACCAATGATCAAGCATCTTTTTACCACAGGCTCAGCAATCGCAAGTGCGTTATTCACTGCGCCGGCTCTCGCCCAATATACGCCTCCGTCACCAGAAGGCGCTGTATCAGGAATTGGCGGTGTTATCGGAGGAGTGAGTTTCGTAAGTTTTGGTGCAATATTCGCAGGGATTTCAGCAGCGTTTACCGTGAATGCAATCATTATAGGAATCGCATCACTGGTTATTGTGCGCGCTGCACTATTCTTGATTGCCGAACAGAGTGAAGGAGAACTGGCAAAATTTAAGACAGCTATTGTGTCTGCAATTGTTGCCATTGCACTCGTCGCTATTGCACAACCTATTTCGAATGCACTCTTTGGAGGCACAAACATCCTCGCCAGCCCCGGGGGTGCCGCAAGTCTCATCACTGATGAGCTTCTCGGTATTGTCGATCTTATAGAAGAACCAATTGCCGTACTTGCCATCATTATGATCATTGTGAGCGGACTTAGAACCGTTCTTAATTACGGCAACAGTGAAGGAGTGGCACAACTAAGGAGAACTGTGATTTCTGTCCTTATCGGAATCTTCTTTATTGTCGCAAAATTTGCATTTGTCGAGTCAATCATAGAAAGCGGAAATCCGGATTCGATCATGAATGAAATTATTGGGGTGTTTAACTGGATTCTTGGATTTGTAACACTTGTAGCGGTTGCTGTGATCATTTTCGCAGGCTTCCTGATGATTGTGAATATCGGGAAGGATGAACAGTACTCCCGCGCCAAGGATATCATTATACGGGTAGCAATTGGACTTTTGGTGATTCTGACAGCTGCTGCAATTGCGAACGTGTTCTTGGTATAGCGAAGAAAAATCCCAAAACACCCGTCTCGGCGTGGCCGAGCCGCGACGGACAAAACCCAAATCCCAACTTGGCTTTCAGTTTTGTATGATTTTTGGGATTTGATTTTTGAGATTTTTTCCTTAGGATCAAAAACACACAGCACTCTATAATAAGTTCAACTTATGACAATTGACCCCCTCATTTTCCGTGCATATGACATTCGTGGAAAAGCAGGCAGCCAAATCACGGAGGAAGCTTGCCATCTAATCGGGAAAGGCTTTGGATCGATTCTGCGCCAGAAATACGATACAGAAAGCCCCACGGTGGCAGTAGGAAGAGATATGCGCACTCACAGTCCTGATTACGAAAAGGCGGTCATACAAGGACTCATTGAATCGGGTTGTAAAGTTTTCAGTATCGGACAGACTCCAAGTCCTATCAATTATTTCACAATCTGCACACAGAATCTGGATGCAGGCGTCCAGATCACAGCCAGCCACAATCCTGCTGAGGATAATGGCCTCAAGCTTCAAGTGCGAGAGGCAGAGGCTTTCTGCGGGGATGATCTTCAGACTTTACGCAAACGCATTGAATCTAAAGACTTCCTAACCGGCAAAGGATCGGCTGAAGAGATTGATGCTGCCACACCGTATAAGAATCATTTGGTGAACATTTTTAAAGGTGCCGGAAATTGTTTGAATATTGTCGTGGACAACGGCAACGGCGTCTCGGGGCCTTCATACAACGACATCCTGAAATCAGTTGGATGCTCTTTAACAGAGTTGTATGCAGAGCCTGATGGAACATTTCCTAATCATCCAGCAGACCCAATCAAGTGGGAAACTCTGAAAGATCTTCAGGAAACTGTAATAAAAGAACAGGCACACCTCGGTATTGCATTCGACGGAGACGGTGACCGCATTGGATTTGTGGACGAAAACGGAGAGATACGCACAGCTGATGAAATCCTGCTCCTGCTTTCGGAAGATCATCTCAAACGCCATAAAGGAGCTTCCATCTGTTTCACCGTAAGTAACTCGAGTACCTTGCAAACTGAAATCGAGAAGTGGGGCGGTAAGCCTGTGATGTGCATTGTTGGACATTCGTTTGTGGAACACGAAATGAATGAACGCGATTCGCTACTCGGCGGAGAACAATCAGGACACTTCTTCTGTTTTGAGGATTACTACAAATTCGATGATGCGCTTGTCGCCGCATTGCACGTTCTTAAAATTCTCTCCAAGTCAGGCAAACCATTTTCAGAGCTCTTCGCAAATTTTCCCAAAGTCTTCCAGTCAGCTGAGTTTAGACCCGACTGCCCAGATGAACACAAGACACGCATCGTTCGGGAGATCACTGAGTACTTTAAGAAGGATCATCCCGTGAATACACTAGACGGTGCGCGCATAGATTTTGGCGATGGGTCATGGGCTGGGATAAGGCAGAGTAATACTTCTCCCAAGCTTTCGATTTGTTTGGAAGCAAGGAGCGATAATAAGCTCAAAGAAGTGGAAGATATCGTCCTCAAGCACTTAAAAACATATCCTGAAATTGGCTTGTAATAGACAAAAAAGAAAGCTCTTGCACCCTATCATCATCATTGTGTCTCCTGTATAATAGGAAAGATGTGGCCATTCCCTCGTCGCAAGCCTGTAAGTAAGGCAAAGCAATCGCTTGAGCGCCTCGTCGCCGGTTTTATCATCGGCGGTGCGATAGGATCTATCATCGGGAAAAAGATTCTAGATGAGCATGGCGAGGAAGAGGAGGTGGATGAACTTAATGATGATGAATAAGAACCTTATAAGAACATTAAAAGGTTAAAGGTTTTAGGTGATTAGGTTTGGGTTGGAGGTTATGTGGGAAAAGGTTATCAATTACTACAACCTATAACCTATAAACCTATTCCCCAAACCTACTTGTCCGCCGTAGTCCTTCCACTATAGCGGGACGGGACGAAGGTGGATTAAACCTATCACCTATAACCTTATGGATAGCTTCAATAACAACATCAAAGTCAGGAACCGGTCTTATTTCACTCATCCAACTCCCCAACCAAACTCTTCTCCAGAATGTTCCTAAGGCGTTCTGGGTTTTTAGACTGCGTGAGCGCCCACATGAGTTTGACGGTTGCACATTCGAAGGTCATGTTGCTTCCGGAAATAATCCCGAGACGCTCCAGTGTGAGCTGCTTTCTGAAGTGGTGCATGTCCACTTGCCCACGAATAGCTTGTGATGTGGTGAGTACCGGAATATCGGCTTTTGTCACTTTTCTGAGCCAATCAAAGAGGTGCTCAGGAAGCATTCCCGGACCGTATGTGCGCAATACAAGTCCATGTGGCTCACTCTCCAGAACCGCATCGAGGTACCGATCCTGAATTCCCGGATGCAAAGTGAGAATCGCCACATTTGTATCAAATGTGGGCTGGCATTTGAGCGTTCTCTTGCGACGCACAATGCGATCATGCGAAAGGTGCACCTGCTGATTGAATTCAGCGAGTGCAGGGCATGTGAGAGTGTCAAATGTACGGAGAAGTGACTGATCGACTTTCTTTGTACGCGATCCTCTTAGCACCCTGGGTCCGAGAACCACACACACTTCGGCAAGATCCAACTGAGCAGCGCGGATCGCATAAATGAGATTTGTCCGACCATCTCCCGCGATGTCATTGATAGGATGAATCGCTCCAGTGAGAATAACCGGCTTACTGAGTCCCTGCAAAGCAAAGCTCAGTGCCGCTGCGGTGTAACTCATGGTGTTCGTCCCATGGACAATGACGAATCCCTCAAATTCATCATAAAGCTCTTCAATCTTCAGTGCCATCTCTATCCAGTCTTCCGGTCTAATCTCAGATGAACCGACATTCTTGAGCGAGAAAAACTGCAGAGCAACCTCGCGCTGGAGCTCCGGAAGGAATCTGTGTATTTCATTAAGTGACTCTATAGGCTCAATACGCCCTGTTTTTTGGTTCACCTTCATCCCGATTGAGCCTCCTACGTAGAGTAATGCGATCTTTGAACGCGCCATGGATGAAGTCTATTGAAATGCCTCAGGCATGCAAGAATTAAACTGATAGATTTCCTAAGAAATTGATAATTGATAATTGATAATTAATTGTCCATTGATCAATTATCAATTAATAGAACTTGCTCAACTTCCACCACTGTCTCCTCAAGTTTTCCCTCCAGATTCACTACTTGATGATCACACAACTCTGCATAAGTTAACTCTTGTTCCATGCTCGCAATACGTCGCTTCAATTCTTCATCCGCAATGGGGGCTCGCTTGCGGATGCGATCGATGAGCTGCTCCTTGTTTTCCGGGAGGATGAACACTGTTTCCAGTTTATATGGCGCATCTTCGCCGCGGAAAAAACTGTGACTGCGAATACTATCGAACCCCTGCACATCCACTTCGCGAACTACAACTTTTCCATCTTCGATGTACGGAACAATTTCATCAACGAGTGTTCCATAACGCTCAGTCCCATGAACCACAGCCCACTCAAGAACTTTGTTCTCTTCGATCAACCCATCGAACTCTTCGTCGGAAACAAATCGATACAGATCATCCCCTTCCCCCTTCCGATGAGGACGCGTGGTGGCACTTCGTGGAAAGTGCAGCTGAGGATGGCGTGCTTTTAGTGACTGAAGTATAACGCTTTTTCCAACACCGCTTGGGCCGATGATGAGGACGAGTTTGCCTTGCCTCATTGAGGAAGATCGTAGCGGAGTGTAGTTTTTGAAGCTACCTATAAGGTTATAGGTTATAGGTTTGATCCTTCGAATCACTCAGAACAAGTAGGTTTGTGATATAGGCTTAATAGCGAAAAGGTTGGTTAACCCCTTCCCTGATCACCTCTTCCCCAAACCCTGCCTGCCGGCAGGCAGGCTAAAAACCTAACACCTAACACCTTTTCAATATGCTCTATAAATGATATAATAATCAGATTCGTCCTTTCGCAACACAAAGCAGGAAGAGGCGAGAAGTGACGCCATGATTCGTA
This sequence comes from Patescibacteria group bacterium, assembly GCA_043819035.1. Taxonomy (GTDB): domain Bacteria; phylum Patescibacteriota; class Gracilibacteria; order Peribacterales; family Peribacteraceae; genus UBA2144. The sequence goes on from JBDRFD010000095.1 coordinate 8,368, forward strand.
TGGCTTGCCAGGCTTCTCGCTCAGCATCCTCATGCAGCATGGTCCTTTTCCCGGGACTAGTTCCCGGGCATTGGGATCTTAAGATTCCTCTGTATTAAAGTCACTTCTCTCCCCTCCCTGCTCACACTCTACACAAATACACAATGCTTACTTCCAAAGCTAACAGGAAGACCGATGCCCGAGTATTCGGGCTCTCACAAACACAAACAAACGGATGGTAACCGCCAAAATACCAAAGTAGGGAGGTGGGCATCTGCCCCTCACGGGTGGATGCCCTTTTTAAATGACCTCACCCCCATCCCCTTCCTTCGCTGAGTTATTTTTCGAGTGAATTACCTTACCTATGCCAATGTTGAAATGTTGGCGAAAGAGGGGGGCTTCGTTATTGAAGAAAGCAAAGTTCTTTACTTGTTAAACAGAGCTCCCCTCTCCTTTTCCTATGATAGAAGTTATAGATTTGCATCTCACAGGAAGCACCAACGACTTTTCAGAAAAGGAGAGTGGCAGGGGGTGAGGTCATCCTTTCTCCTCCGTCACCCTCTCTATCGCTTTTTTCTCGGTATTCCCTGTATCCAAGAAACCCAGCACCCAGAAGACGATAAACGCCGCCATGCAGATGCCGATAAAGTTAGCTCCAAAGAGGATAAGCGAATTTTTGACGAGACTGTACTGATTGAGTGCAATCCCGATCCCTGCTGCGCAGAGTGGCGGAAGAACGGAAACTGCAATGGCCACACCTGCAATAGTGGATGCGAGGTTCTTCTTTACAAACGCAAATGCCCCGGCAACACCGCTGCAGAAGGCGATGAAGATGTAGATTCCCGGTGTGATCTGGTCCGGGATCCACGAGACCACATGGTATGTCTGTGAAAGCACAATCGTGAGAAGCGCGGAGGCCAAGAGAACGATCAGAATCGAGAAGAGCAAAATCATGAGAGAGCGCAGAATGCCGTCCAAACTCCCGGACACCAGCGAGAGAGAAAGGGAAAGCATCGGAATCATCAACGGCGCGAGAATCATTCCTCCAATAATCACCGCAACATTGTTGAGTAGTAACCCTGGTGTCACGATCAATATCGCGAGGAGCAGAAGCAGGTAATACCCGCTCCTCAGCGTCCCCTGCGAGACAAGGTTTTCGATCGCCTCCTGGCGCTCCTGCTTTGTTGATTCCAGAAGGGATGATTCGCGACGAAGAAATGGCCAGAACATTAGACCCAGTTTTACACAAAAGTATGAGGAATATCCAGTGTTACTTGACTTCGGTTGTCTTCAAACCAGACAAGAATTGATTAAAACATAGAATTTCTCTACCATTTCCCTCCTTTCTGCCATCTGCATGGATGATCTTTTTATCCCTGCACAAGCAGGGAGGATTGTTCATTTGCATTTTCGGCATAGTCAAAGGAGAAAGCCATGTTAGATCGTAGTGGTATTCCCGTAGGAATTAACGGGATTGGTGGTCGCATTGGAGGCAATGCTTTGCGCGTGATGATTGAACATCCAGATCTCAAGTTCAATGTCATCGCAGGCAACGATATCGGCCTCGACCGCAAAGACCCCGCGGGCAACTTTGTTCAGATCAAGGCCCACGATTCCACATTCGGACCGTGGCCTTGCAGGATGTCCGTAGACCAGGGGAAATTGCTCCTTGAAACCAGGAAAGAAGCAGCTCATATCACTCTCTTCTCCGAGCGTGATCCGGCAAACATCTTCTGGGGACAGAAGGGCATCAAAGGTATTGCGGAATGCACAGGTGTTTTCCGTTCCCGTGCAACTGATGGTAATCCCGGGTACGATTCTCACTTGAGTGGTGGCGCGAAATGTGTCGCCCTCTCAGCCCCTGCGAAGGACGATGTACTAACTGTCGTGTACGGTGTGCACGAGAAGGACCTCAGCAAGGAACCGCTCTTGAGTGGTGCAAGCTGCACAAGCGGCAGCATCGCGTTCCCATTGAAGGCTCTACTCTCACATAAGGAGGAGTGGGGCTTCAATGCCGGCTTCATATGCACCGTTCATGCATACACCGCCGGGGAACAAGGGCTGCAGGATCAGCCCAAGCACATCACCCCCGGAAGCAGACGCATGTTCGCCGGTCCAGTCAACATCATCCCTACAACTACCGGAGCCGCCAAGGCGATTCCGAACGTCGATGGTTTGGGTGAAGGCATGGCCGGAATACCCTTCGATGGATACGCACTTCGCGTACCTGTCATCTCGGGAAGTGCGACACTCCTCAATGTCACACTGGCCAAAGAACCCCCACTTGAAGAAGTTCTCCAATGCTTTCGCTCATTGGCAGCACAACGCAAAATGAATGGGAAGTTCGCTGTCAACGAAGATCCGCACAAGCATGTCAGCGGACTCCCGCTCGTCAGCAGTGCGATCATTGCCCGGCCGGAAAGCTCGATCATCGATGTGGAAAACTGCCTCAAGCAGGGATCGATGTACTCGTTTCTCTGCTGGTACGGCAACGAGTGGGGCTACGTGTACCGCCTCGTCGAGGCGCTGCACGAGCAGTGCTCCTAAGCCGACTGTGCCAAAGCAAATGATTTACCCGGTGTCCCTCACGAGGGGATGCCGGGTTTTCTGCTGGAAGAGATTGTTTCAAAAGAGGTCAAATGCTACGCTCTTGCGGCAAATCGGTCTTTGATTTTGCATGCGCCCGTAGCCCTGCCTGCCGGCATGCAGGTTAGTCCGGCCAAGCCGAAGGCGTAATATAAAAGGCACGCGTTGCCTGATCTGATCTTTTCTTCCTCCATATGCGCCCGTAGCTTAGTCCGGATAAAGCGTCTGGTTGCGGTCCAGGAGATCGCAGGTTCGAATCCTGCCGGGCGCACCATTCGACTCGCATCAGCGAGTCGAATGATCCTGAGCGAACGAAGCGAAGCGTAGAGAGTCGAAGGACCCTACATCGCTGATGCTCGCTCATGGCAAGCCATTAGATACTAAGGGGCTTGCCCCGAAGTGACGCGCAGTTTGCTATGCGTTTTCTTTGACGAATGCTTACACAATTGAGTAACCTTATGCGCGTCTACTTCGGGGCTATAGCTCAGCTGGCTAGAGCATCTGCATGGCATGCAGAGGGTCGAGGGTTCGAATCCCTCTAGCTCCACCAACCTCCGCAGGAGGTTGTCAACCGTAGCCTCGCCGCAGCGAGCGAAGGTTGACTATTCACCTGAGACCTCCTGACTACGGTTGGCAGGCCAACTCAAAATCAATAGAATGTCCTTCCTATGTGGCACTATGTATACATACTAGAAAATGAATTAATGAACATAAATTGTTGACTCATAACATCATTCACCTACCCTGCCTCCACCTGGGGACCATAGCTTAGTTTGGGAAAGCACCCTGTTTTACAGGGAAGTCATCGTGGGTTCGACTCCCATGGTCTCCACTTGAAGAGTTCTTGCTCATCATCGCCCCGGTAGCTCAATTGGATAGAGCATAGAGGCCAATAACCTCTAAGGTTACGGGTTCAAATCCCGTCTGGGGCTTAGTCAGCAGAGCTTCTGCTGGCGAACGAGGACGGTGGCTCCCAGTACCCCACCGTCCTCTATTTTTTAATGGAAAAACAGATGCCACCCGCTATAGTGTGGCTATGAAAGTTACCCTTATCCTCGCCCTTCGACGGGCTCAGGACGAGTCTCAGTTATTATTAATCCCTCCCAAATGCATTTATGAAAGTAACTCTTATTCTCGGCTCTGAGTCCGACTCAGACCACGCCAAAAAGATCTCAGATGTACTCGCTGAATTTGATGTCCCCTCAGAAACTGTGGTTGCTTCTGCACACAAAGTTCCTGAGAAGGTTGTTGAAATAGTTAATAAGCTTAATGATGACCCACAACCTCAGGTTCTCATCACTATTGCAGGCATGAGCAACGGACTTGGCGGTGTAGTCGCCGGAAGCTCTGTACATCCTGTTATAACCTGCCCGCCGGCGCAAAGCCTGGAGGAATATCAGATTGATTTGAACTCAAGCCTGAGGATGCCCAGTGATGTTCCTGTGATGACGGTCTTGCATACAAAGAATGCAGCGCTGAGTGCTGTGAGGATACTGGCTGTGGGTGATGTTGATCTGAAACAGAAAGTGCAACAGAGGATCGATGATGTGAAAAATAAGTATTGATTGTTGAATGTCTGGATGGTTCGCAAGCGAAAACAAACTATGAGTCTCTTTAGAACCATCCAGCCATCCAGCCATCCAGCCATTTCCCAAGAAAATCATATGCAGATGACCATCCCAATTCTCCAAGATAAGCTCAAATCATGGCAAGGCTGCGAGCTGTGCAAGACCGCTAATCCCGTTCTTGGAGAAGGAAACCCAAAAGCAGAGATCATGTTCATTGGTGAAGCTCCGGGGCAAAAGGAGGATGAATTGGGTAGACCTTTTGTGGGACCTGCGGGGAAGTTTTTGGATGAACTGCTGGAATCCATTGGACTCAAGCGCAGCGACGTTTACATTTCTAATGTCGTGAAGTACCGTCCTCCAGGGAATCGAGATCCTCTCCCTGAAGAAAAGGAGCAATGTATGCCCTGGCTCAAGATGGAAATCGCCTTGATAAAACCGAAAGTGATTGTCCCGCTCGGTCGTCATGCCCTTCTACACTTCTTTACAAAACTCAGCATTAGCGTTTCTCATGGGAAAGCTCAGAAATTATCTGATGAAGTAACCGTGTTTCCTATCTATCATCCTGCTGCTGCGTTGCATAATGGAAACCTGAGGCAGGCGCTTTTTGATGACTTTAGAGCTTTGAAGGAATTCCTCGAAAAACAGGAAAAGTGAAAAGGGTAAGTGGAAAAGTGAAAATGATTGATGCGTAATTACATTACGTTTTCCACTTTCCCTTTACAGCTTTCACTTTTCTTAGTGATCCAGCGCCATCTCCACCAGAAGCACCACCACAAAAATCATCACCCCTATCCACCACGTAAGCATACTGAGCATGTGAAAGAGTGTGAGAGTGGAAACACCGATTCCAAGGAAAATCCCCTGCCTCAGCGAGATACTCATCAGCTTACCCATATCCCACGTATGGACTGGCAATAGCTTCCAGATGCCGATGAACATGAGTGTACTGACAGTACTGACGCTTAAAAACAGGCTTAAAAGGAATGCCGTAACGGCCTGGTGCGGAGCTATGAGCGGACTGACTCGCAAGAGAACAACCAGAAGCGACGTTGTGGAGAGAAGAGCCGATAGGATTATTCCGAAGAGGAGACTATTCATAGAAACGGAAAACGGTAAGGGGAAAGTGGAAAACTCATTACTCCCACGTTCCTGCACGTTTTCCCCTTTCCCCTTTCCCTTTTCCACTTTTACTAATGATATGTAGTATCATACCACTATGCAGCAAAGCACAGCACCAGGACCCGAGGCATGGTCTGAGTTCAGTAAGAAGATACAGAAATCTTCCACACTCAAAGATCTTGAGGAGATCGAACAGGATCTCTTCGGACGCAAAAGCGGCGCTATGACACTGGCGATGAAGAAGCTTAAGGATCTCACTCCTGAAGAGCGCAGAGACAAAGCAAAGGAACTAAACGAACAGAAGCAGGCTCTGGTTGATCAGCTCGAAAAACTCAAAGATGAATTGATGTCTCCTGACGGCACGATGCTCGTTGAGAGTGATTCCATTGATGTTACATTGGATTTGCCTAAAAAGGAACGAGGGCATTTGCATTTGATTCATGAATTCACGCGACAAGTGGAAGAGGTGTTTGGACGGATGGGATTTGATGTTGCACGCGGGCCCGAGATTGAGTCTGAAGATATGAACTTTAATCAGCTCAATATCCCCGATAATCATCCGGCACGCGACGCACAGGATACGTTCTGGATTAAGTCCAGTAAGAAAGGAAAGGACAAGCTGGTTCTGCGGACACACACCTCTCCTGTACAGATCAGATACATGAGGGAAAATAAACCTCCTTTTCGCGCGATCTTCCCGGGAAAGGTTTACAGGAAGGATGCTGATGCCACACATTCTCCCATGTTCCATCAATTTGAGGGCCTAATGATCGGAGAGGATGTGACACTTGCGAACATGAAAGCAGTGATGATCACTGCCATACGTGAACTCATAGATAAGCACGCAGAGTTCCGATTCCGCACAGGATTCTTCCCCTTTGTGGAACCGGGGCTGGAAGTGGATATGAAGTGGCAGGGAGATGATAAAACCAAAGAAGGAGAGTGGCTGGAGGTAGTCGGTTGCGGCATGGTGCATCCCAATGTGCTTCGGAACTGTGATATTGATCCGGATAAGTGGCAGGGGTTTGCTTTTGGATTTGGAATCGACCGTATGGTGATGATCAAGCACCGGATTCCGAGTATTAAATCGCTGTTTCCGGGGGACGTTAGATTCTTGAGGCAGTTTTAAATTGCCACCCGCTCCCCCGAGGGGAGCAGGCAGCGGTGACCCTACCACAACCCTGCTGATTTGAACGTCGGCGGGTTGTCCTTTGTTTTCTTGAGAGGCGCAAGCCGCCTCTCTGCAACCATCCGCTTCTCTGAAGCTTTGAGTTCCGAGTAGTGCTTGACGGCCCCTCTCACCTTGTAATAGCAGTCTTCGGGTTTCATGAGTACTATACCTTCTTCCTAACAATAGGACATGTTGGTAAAATAGGGTAATTGGAATTGTATCATTTAAATTTTATTTGTCAATATTGATTGACATACATCAATCGCCTCTTTAGGCGCATTTACAATGGAAATACCTTCCCCTCCCAACCTCCGGAAAAACACCTTCCCCTCCTCATCATCCGCCAAAAGAATGACCTGTTTGCCTGCTTTGATAGCCAAAGCAATCTCTGAGGCTGTCCCCGCTTGCATCCCACAGGCAATCACCACATCACTGGAGAGAACATTGATATTGTTCCGTGCACCACCCATTCCAGTCACAATGGGAATATCGACATACTCAGACATGCCAGAAAGATCAGGAGTATGCAGAACTCCAACGACTAATCCTCCTGCTTCCTGTGCACCTTTGCTGGCTGCATTCATCACTCCTTCCTTTCTCCCTCCCGTAAGAAGCACCCATCCCTCCTTTGCAATCAAAACCCCAAGTTCCTCTGCATTCTCAAGATCCTGAGAAGTCGGATTATCCCCTGGGCCCATGACACCTATGATTGTTTTTCTCATGAGGAAACGGAGGCATTGGCGTGCCAGTTCTGCGGATCTCGTGCGAAATCGGAGGCAATTCCTACATCATCTGCCGTTAGCCTCCCCTGCTCAACCGCAACCTGAAAGAGTGTGGTAAGTGTACAGAGTGGATGTAACTTAACTCCGTACTTCTGTGCATTTTCTAATGATGATGGAAATTCGTGCGTATAAATCGCAACAACATCAGTGACCCTCGCATCTCCCTCTTCCCGCAGAGCTTCCACGCTTACCATCGCACTTCCTGCTGTAGAGAACATGTCTTCCACCAACACAACATCTTTGCTCTTTGGTAAGTCTCCTTCTATCAATTGGTTGGTTCCATGCCCCTTTGCCTTGGTACGCACATACACAAACGGAAGATCCAATCTATCTGCAACAAGTGCAGCCCATCCAATAGCTGCAGTTGCAGTCCCTGCAATCACATCCGGTTCTATGTGTAGATTACGTATCCTTTGTACAAGCGCGTCCACGACAAAGTTGCGTGCATCCGGATGGCTATACATCATCCGCGTATCACAATAGATGGGTGACTTGATGCCACTCGTAAGTGTGAATGGTGGATCAATCGAAAGTTTCACTGCTCCGATATTGATGAGCAGCTCTGCGATGCGTTTACCGTTGGGCATATTGTGAGGGGTTAACTTGCAGTCTGTAGGTGATGCTAATTTGCAAAATCCTACTGGCCACAAGCTACCAGCTTTAGGCCTCCCACCGCAATCCAAATTTAGCGCAGTAGGTAGTAGCGCAGTAGAAAAACACGTAGCCTGTACTGCGCTACTGCGCTACTGCGCTAAACTTCAGAAATAACAACCACTACTACTGAGGCTCCACCGGAGGCCTAACTTCCGTGGGTAATGCCGGAGGAACTATTTCGATTGGTATATTTGCTGCCATACTTATATTATACTACTTTTTGGATTTTAATCAATCGCCTGAATACCCCTTTATGTAGCAATAAAATGGTATCCTAAGCCCATGATTCCAGAAGGATACGAAGATAGGCTGAGGCAGCTAAATGCTGTATTTTTAGAGGAAAACGCAAAGCTGAACCTTTCGGCATTCCGAACCAAGGAATTAAGTTGGGTGGGTAATGTGATGGACTCATTGGCGGTGTTGGATACTCAGCTTATTAACATGTTTTCTGCTCCCTCCTCAGAGAATACCTCCATCCCCTCCACCTTCGCCCTCCGGGCTACGGCGGACGGGCGGCCCCTTCCTCCACAGGAGGAAGGGGGGAATAAGGAAGATGACTGTTTAGAAAAAGAAAAATGGGAAAAGGACCCTGTGCCTTCAAATATTCGTTTTTATGCTCGTGAAATGCGCAAAGATCCGACTGAAGCAGAAAATCTCCTTTGGAAACATATTCGTTATGACCAACTTGGAGTTCGTTTTAGAAGGCAGTACTACATGGATGGTTGCATTTTTGATTTTTATTGTCCTGCTTTGCGATTAGCAATAGAACTCGATGGCAAAATTCATGAAGAGAGAGTGCAAAAGAAAAATGATGTAGAACGAGATGATCATTTTTTGCATGAACGACAAATAACTACTCTTAGGTTAAGTAATGAAAATGTCATCCGTCACACTGAAAATGCCCTCAAAACGATTAGTAAACACACTCAACAGAGCTCCCCTCCTCCCGTGGAGGAGGGGTCGGGGGTGGAGGCCGTTTCGGAGGAGGGGTTAGGAGTAGAGAAATGCTCCATTCTCGACCTCGGCACCGGCGGCGGCTTCCCTCTCCTTCCACTAGCAATCTGCCTTCCACAATGCCAACTCACAGGAGTTGATGCAACTCAGAGTCTTGTCTCACGCAAAATGATCATGAAACAGCATCCGGTTTCTCACGCAAAATGATCATGAAATGAGCCATAGGGACACATACTTCGTTCCCTATGACCACTATGTTCGATGACAGCAATATCCGCTCCATTTCAGAT
>JBDRFD010000096.1:0-3872 GCA_043819035.1 Patescibacteria group bacterium
ACTACATAATCCGCATCTTGATGAAGATATCGTGGGATTGTAGGTTCAGACTCGGAACCAATGTTCCAACCGCGAACGATGACAACTCCCACTCACTCAGAGTCTATCTCTGGGTGTGTGGGTAATATAGGAACCGCAGATGACGCAGATGACGCAGATTTCGCGGATCCTTGTTTACAGAGAAATATAACTTGTGCAAGTAATCTGCGTAATCCCTCTAATCTGCGTAATCTGTGGTTCAAAATGCACCACATATGCTACAATCACCCCGTCTCAACGATACGTTAGAGTGGTAACGTTTCTCCTCAACGCTTATATGGGAGACTTACTCTCTCCGGGCTGTGGTCCGGGGATGCGGTCACCCACCTGGATTACCCAGGAGCAAAGCGTTCCTACTCAACGGTCGTTTGGACTTGTTCAACAAAGAACACGGCCAATTGAATTCCAAGGCATACTAGCTCGCCCACCGTAGTCCGCCTGAGGAGGACGAAGGTGGGTCGTTTGGACATGTGAAAATGTCTGAACCGCAGATTACGCAGATGGCGCAGATTTCGCGGATCCTTGTTTACAGAGAAATATAACTTGTGCAAGTAATCTGCGTAATCCCTCTAATCTGCGTAATCTGTGGTTCAGACAGGGGAACGAGAGTTAAAAGCGGATTTATCATTGAAATATCAGGCCAAACTATTCACTATTCACTTTTCACTATTCACTTTTTGAAATCTCTGACCACTCGATTGAAGGCAACAAACAGCTTATTAGCTAGTTTCGCCATCCCTCATCAGGGACTCCTCGGACGAATGCACAACGAACTTGAAGACGAAACTCGCTTTCCATTTCAGCGCGACCGCGATCGTATTATTCACACACGATCCTTCAGGCGACTCAAAGGAAAAACACAGGTCTTCGTAGAAGGAGAAGGGGACCACAACCGCACCCGGCTCACGCATACCATGGAAGTGGCGCAGATCAGCCGCGACGTGGCCCGGACACTGAAGTTGAACGAGGATCTGACTGAATGCATCGCCCTCGCGCACGACTTGGGGCACCCTCCTTTCGGTCATGCGGGAGAAACGGCACTGGATACGTGGATGCAAATCGTTGGTTCGCACTTCGAGCACAATGAGCAATCCCATCGCATTGTGACACTTCTGGAAATCCATTCGTCGCTTTGTCCAGGGCTAAACTTGAACCAGGAAGTTTTGGAAGGAATGCTCAAACACAACACCCCACACGATGCTCCCGAGTTGAAATTGCCTCATTCACCTTCACTTGAAGCTCAAGTGGTGAACATTGCCGATGAAATTGCTTACACCGGTCATGATTGTGAAGATGGACTGCGTGCGAAGCTCTTTAAGCAAGAAGAATTACTCGCAATTCCACTCGCCGCGAAGAGCGAAGAGCGGACAAAAGAGCGAGGAACTTCTTTGCGTGGTTCGATTATCCACACTCTTGTTACTGATCTTTATGAAGCCACTTCCAATGAACTTACGTCTCAGTGTATTAACACAGTAGATGATGTGTACGCAGCACAGTCACCATTGGTTCACTTCTCGAAAGAGCTGCGGAGTGAACTCGATCAGTTGCGTGGATTCCTTTCCGAGAAGATGTACTTCCATCCAAAGGTTCTGGAGAAAAGTGCACACGGTCAGAGAGTAGTTTTGTCACTTTGTAACAGTCTCAAAGAGAAACCGACGGACAAAGTAAAGGAACTTCAACAAAGAACCGATGGATCCCTAGAAGAAGCGATAAAAGATTATGTTGCTGGGATGACGGATGCCTATGCAATAGAACAAGCTAGACGCCTGTAATCAATCTACGATTTGCTTGTAAGCAATTAGCAATTAGCATGTTAGCTAATTAGCTAATTGCTAATGAGCTAATTGCTCATAGTTGCTGGCAAGAACCCCATCGGATCCCTATGCACTCCTCCACTTATAACCTCAAAGTGCAAATGCGGCCCTGTAGAAATCGGCCCCGCGCCGGAAGTTCCCGGACGTCCTCCGGAAAGGGCGATCACGTCCCCGCGATGGACGTACTGTCCTTCCTGCACAAGAAACGCAGAAACATGTCCGTAAAGTGTTGCTCCTCCTGCATGCTTGAGAATGACATAGTTATATCCACTTTCTCCTTCGTACATAATCTCAACCACTCCGTCTGCCGCAGCGGCTATGGGAGATCCTTGTTCGGTGGGAATATCAATCGCTTCATGCGGGATACCGAACTGACGCAGATAATCGCGATCAAGAAATCCAGCCGAGATTCCTTCCTGAGGTTCTATAGGCCAGCTAAGTCGCAGAGGAGCAACTCCATCGCCACTCAGTGCGAGCGAACGCGCCTGAGCATCCCAGATTTCTTCCAAAGCACTCCGCATAATTGCCTCCGATGCACGTCGATCTTCCAGAAGAGAAAGGAGCACACTGCGAGCTTTGCTCCACTCTTGCATCTGATCCGTATTCCACTCAGCACCACTCGCATCACGCTCTTGGTCTAAAAGTTTTAATTGATAACGCAATATTTCTTCACGTTGCCCAAGTACCGCCTGAACTGTGCGCTGCCTGTATACCTCTTGTTCTGCATCCATCACCGATGCTTCGTATCCACCTACTGCAAGTGATCCTTGTTCATCAATAACAGACTGTAGCCAGACAAATAATCCAACTGTTCCTCCCAAAATCACAAGGAGGGCGAGCGGACGTCTGACTTCAATATCTATGTGGAACATCAGAGTATTGTAGCAGATTTTGAGCTTTGAGGCTATTCCTTACCTCCACCCCCACTACATAAAGAGGATAAAAAGGCAAAAGAGGAAAAACAGGATACTGGAAAAGCGAGGATCCTCTTTTGTTTTTTTATCCTCTTTTGATTTTTTTTCCTCTCAAGCCGGACAAAACCTCTCCACATATTCCTCAACCAACTTCTCAAACAGCCCATGAAATTCCTGCACTCTATCCGGAATTGGATCGAAGAAACCGTCTTTAACGTAGAGCCCCTGATTAATTTCAATCTGAATGCCGGGGACAAGAAATGGGGGGATACGGCGTCGGTGGCAGTGGTGGCCGAGGATATATTTGCCTGAATAGGGAAAGTTGATCTCGACGGAGTATCCGCGATCTTGGAAAAAGTCCCTAAAGAAGACCGTCTGCTCACGCGAACAGGAGGAATAGTTACTGTTTCCCAGATTAATGTCTGGTCGTTCTTTTCCGCTGTCATACTTAAGCTCAGGCCCAATGGGAAGGAAGGAGTGGCCATCGATCAGGAACCGCGAGTGCGGAATGAACTCATCGATTTTCTCGTGGAAGGGATCGTGATACTTCTTAATCAATGAATCGACAATCTCTTGCGAGGGGTCTTTGCTGTACACATCCTTTCCATCCCACGTGGTGTGGACAGTGACTCCATCTGCCGCTTGCACGTATTCTTTAGAGATATCATCCGGTGCACGGTTCGCATCCACTATGACACGCGAAGTGTCACTCTTAACAAGATACACATCACCGATCGTAAAGATCTCATCCGTATAAAGATCTGTGTAACCGAGCAATTCATCTTCGGTGAGTTTCACATACTCCTTCACTTCCTCCGGAATCTTGTTAGAAGCGTGTGGTATGGAAACGAGGATTGGACGAAGGGATGATTCGGAACTCATAAGAGAGAACAAAGTATGTGAAATCGGAATTCGGAATTCGGAATTCGGCAGGGCAATTTGGATTCCGGATTCCGGATTCCGAAAGTCTTTTCTCAACTGAAGATGATCATGAAATGATCATTTCGGGATAGGGACAGAGGGGAGTATAGCACAGAGCTACGGGGCTTCTGGTGGTCGCATTTCTTTCCAGATTCTTCTGATCGCTTTCTTGAGTTCCCACTTC
>JBDRFD010000097.1:0-14214 GCA_043819035.1 Patescibacteria group bacterium
AGGAACACTTAACCTTGATTATACAAGTAGACAATCTGTCTCAGGAGCTTTGACTCTTGGAGACTCTTTAATCCTTAGAAGTACAAAAACAGGAAGCGCAGCAAAATTAATATTAGACGGAAGCTCAGGAACTCAGGATGTTAGTAATGTAGACGTAGCTGATAATGATGCAACCGGAGGATCACAATTACTCCCCTCCTCTTCTACCAATAGTCTTAATAACACAAACTGGGACTTTGGTGCAGAAACTGTTACATGGACTAACGGAAGCGGAGATAATAATTGGTCCACAGCAGGAAACTGGAATACGGGAAATATCCCCGGAACAGATGACACAGCTCTCTTCGACTCCACATCAACTGCAAATTCCACATTTGATACAGGATTCCTAACCACAATTGCAGGGCTAAGAACAGAGAATGATTACACAGGAACAATTACACTCGCTCAACCTCTTGGGATCAGTGGATCAATGATAATCTCCGGAGGAATACTGGATGTCTCCTCTTCTAATTATGATGTAACTGTAGATGGAGACTGGAAGCAGTATAGTTCAGGAGAATTCGCTGCGAGGGCAGGTACTGTGTATCTGACGAGTACGGGAGATACACTTACACTTTCGGGCTCTTCCTCCTTTAGTAATATTAGTATTGATGATGGATTGGTCGGGTATTGGAAGTTTGACGATGGAGTTGGAACTCTTGCTAAAGATAGTTCTAGGTTTGGTAATGACGGGACACTTACTAATATGACAAGTGATGATTGGGTTGATATAAGTGCGGGAACGGGAACGACTAACTTCTATAATCCTTATGCTTTGGACTTTGATGGGAGTGATGATTATGTAGAAACACCGGTTAATTCGATATTTGACACCGGTGGAACAGCTCCTGTTACCCATTCTGCATGGATAAAAACAACTACAACACCATCCAGTAAATTTGCTGTGATTGCCATTGCTAATAGTGGATATCAAGGTGTGGAATCATATGACAAATGCATAGAAATTGATTCAAGCAACAAAGCAGCATTTTACGTTTATGACGGTGCTCAGAAGCGAGCCACTAGTACAACTAGTGTAAATGACGGAGCATGGCACTTATTAACTGGAATATTTAAAAGTGGAACTATCTACATTTACGTAGATGGGGTACTGGAGAATTCAACAGCAGCGTCTTTACATGGCGGCATATCAAACCCCACAGCAGTATTTGGTTTTGTAGATCCTGATCTATATGGATATACATATGAAAATTATTCCGGCCTCATCGACGACGTCCGCATCTACAATCGTGCCCTCTCCGCCTCCGAAGTTGAGTCACTCGCAAACGGCAACCCCTCCACAGGCTCCGGCTACTACACACTCGGGGCTTCCCTGGATATTTCAAATAACTTCAATAACTACACAGGAAACCTTGTAAGTTCTGGTTCAATAACAATCCAAGGAAACTGGAATAATCAGGGAGACTTTACGCATGATGGAGGTGGAACTGTGAACTTTAACGGAAGTAATCAGTTCTTGTCTGGTTCTACGGTTTTCTGGGACTTAACTTCAACTGGATCCTCAGCTGATACTCTTACGTTTGATTACACTTCAAGACAAAGCATTTCTGGAGCATTAACTCTTGCAGGAGCAGCTTCTAATCTGTTAAGTCTTAGATCAACGAAGACAGGTAGTGCTTCAAATATATTGCTTGATGCAAGTGCGGGGACGCAGACATTTACATATTTGGATGTTCAAGACTCAGACGCGAGTGGTGGTGCGGCTTTGGTTGTTAACGACGGTACGCATACGGACAGCGGGAATAATACAAACTGGAGTTTCCCCGTGCAAAAAACGTGGACAAACGGCGACAGTGACAATGATTGTAATAACGCAAACAACTGGAGCCCATCTGGTGTACCCGCAACAACAGATGAAATCATACTTGATGATACCTCTGCAGATGATCTGACATGGAGCAGCAGCTGTCCGGCATCCGTAATCTCCTGGACTCAAACTGCGGATTACACGGGTACGGTAACTATCCAGACAACATTTGCAGGTGGAGGATTCGATGTATTCGGTGTTACAAATAATATGACCGTCTCAGGTGGAATAATCACACATTCAGATAACTCGACTACAGAGACTTACAGGTTGAGGGTGGATGTGGATGGAGACTTTGAGCTTGGAACGGGGGCTACGATGAGTGGAAACTGGCTTGGATTCAATATAAGAAACGGTCCTGGAACACCACCTGCAAATTACTATGGCGGTGCACACGGTGGTCAGGGAGGAAACACACACGCAAGTTATAGCAAAACCTACGGATCAATTACGTATCCAGAAAGTCTGGGAAGCAGTGGCAACCGCGGAGCATCGATTGGTGGCGGAGGGGCAATCAACCTTACGGTAACCGGTGCTACAACGCTCAACGGCATCATCACAACCAACGGATTTGGATCAGATAACCCGGGAGCTGCATTCGACAACAGCGGGAACGCCGGAGGATCAATCTATGTAAAGACTGCAACAATCACAGGATCCGGAACGATTCAGGCGAATGGTGGAAATAGCTCTGCGTACGCCAGTGCCGGAGGAGGAGGTCGCGTCGCAATTATCTTAAGCTCTGGTACCGATTTTAGCGACATTACCATGACAGCCTACGGAGGTGGATCGAGCTCTCATGCTGCTGCCGGAACAGTCTACAAAGAAAAGAGTACCGATACGGCAAATCAGGGTGAACTGGTGATCGATAACAATGATCGCACCACTGTCTACTCGCAAGAAGTAACAAGCCTCTCAGATCTTGCCTCCGTATCGTACACCTTTGCACGGGTCACACTACAGAACGGTGGAAAACTGAGCATCGGCTCCGATGACACGCTCAATATTGCCAATGCAACGATTACAGGCGATTCTGTAGATCACGAAGACGGGATCGTGCTCTCCGGCGGAACGCTCACCACCGCCAATGCCTTCTCATTCAGTAACTACTTCGTCAACATCAACAAAGTATCCACATTCGATCCGAGTACTTCCATAACTGTAGAGAGCGGAGCACGGCTTATTGCTAATGTACCACACACGCTCTCCGGTGCAGTCACCGTGCAGGATAGTGGACGCATTACACACGAAGATAACAGTACTGCAGAAACGTACAAACTCAACCTGACCGTCCGATCACTTACGATCGATGAAAACGGAGCAATTAACGTAAACAACTTGGGGTACAATAGAAATAACGGTCCCGGAACACCCTCTACGAATTACTACGGCGGTAGTCACGGAGGATACGCCGGTGGAACCTCAACGATTGCAGAAACCTATGGCTCCATCACGGCGCCGACGAACCTTGGGAGTGGCGGAAACCGTGGTGCATCGGCTGGTGGTGGTGGAGCCGTTCGTCTTGTTGTGACCGACGCACTCGTCGTGCGCGGCACGATCAGTGCTAAAGGATTCGGCAGTGACGATGACGGCGCGACATTCGATAATGCGGGTAATGCAGGTGGTTCTGTGTATATTACCACCGGAACCATCAGTGGTACCGGAACCATCAGTGCAGATGGAGGAAGGAGCTCTGCGTACGCCAGTGCCGGAGGCGGCGGACGCGTAGCCGTTATTCTGACCAACGCGGGAGCAGACTTTAGTACCTACACCGGAAACATGACAGCATACGGCGGCCTGGGTTCGAATCATGCAGCAGGTGGAACCGTCTACAAACAGACCTATGCCCAGCAGCCAAGCAGTGGATCACTCGTCATCGCCAATGCAGATGGCGCAAGCGTAGGTGCAACGACCTACACTGCCTTAAACGCCCAAACCTCCACCGGTGTCACCGTCGGCTCCATAATTGTTCAGAACTCAGGTAAGTTTACAATAGGGAATGACGACTCTCTAACTCTTACAGGCACAGGCTCTGACCTCGTTGTTCGTTCAGGAACAACATTAACAAATAACGGAAGTCTTACAATTACAGGTACAGGAGCGCATGTTGATGGAACATTTACATTGGGTTCAACGGGATCTGTTATTTACACGGGACTACCTAATGATTCTGACGTAAGCATTTACGATACCGATTACTTCAATCTTGGAATAAACAATGTGAATTCAGAATTCAAAATTCAGAATTCAGAATTAAATGTAAATGGTGATCTTACTCTTACGGGAGGTAATCTTGTAACAACCAACGGACAAACCGTAACAGTCTCCGGCTCATGGATTTCTACAGGAGGAGGATTTAATTCCGGAACAGGTAGAGTGGTACTTACCACAAGTGCAGGCACAAAGACATTCACTTCCTCCGGAGCATTCAATAACCTGAATATCGCAGGTGCAAGCGATGTCAATTTCCACCTTGGCTCAGCTCTGGACGTAAATGGAGATCTTACGCTTACGGGAGGTACGCTGACTGTTACGAACGGACAGGCAATAAATGTTGCAGGAAGCTGGAGCGAATCTCTTAATGGTGCGTTCACTGCCGGAACAGGAACCGTTACTCTTGATGGAACCGTTGACTCTGCTGATGTTAAGACTCTTTCTGGCTCAAGTTCATTTAATAACGTTACTCTTGATAACGGCCTCGTAGGCTACTGGAAGTTTGATGAGGGGGCGGGGACGAATGCAAGAGACTCAAGTTCTAATAGTAATGATGGAACGCTTACAAATATGGATGGTGAAGACTGGGTGGATATCTCTGCAGGTACGGGAACCACGAACTTCTATAATCCTTATGCTCTTGATTTTGATGGGACGGATGATTATGTAGGTATTGTCGATGACTCTACGTTAGACCTTTCTACGTTTACAATATCTTATTGGATTAAACCTTATTCATCTCAGGATACCTGGGCAGGCGTACTTGGAAAAGGAGCCGGATCACAGTCAAAAGATCACAATTATACTTGTGTATTTAACGGTACTTCGGACACACAGATGTATTGTGGAGTTGGAGACGGAACAACACTTGAAGGCTATGATGATCTATTCTTTAATGTAGTCTCCGATACATGGAACCACATAGTGTTCACTGCTGGTAACGGTAGCCTGATAGTTTACGTGGATGGCACACAATCAAATACCGATTCATACACAATCGCACCAATAAATGCCAGCGAGCCTTTTACCATTGGATCAGAGACTAATGACAATTACATATATCATTATACCGGCCTCATCGACGACGTCCGCATCTACAACCGTGCGCTCTCCGCTTCCGAAGTAGAATCCCTTGCAAACGGCAATCCTTCAACAGGCTCAGGCTACTACACACTTGGTTCATCGCTTGATCTCTCCGGAAACCTCCTGAACTACACAGGAAACCTCCGTTCCTCAGGAAGCATAACAATCCAGGGAAACTGGAATAACCAGGGAGACTTTAGCCATGATGGAGGCGGAACTGTTAATTTGAATGGTCCCGCTGGAGCGGGACAATTAATGAGTGGGTCTACGGTCTTCTGGAACTTAACGTCCACAGGTTCTTCCGCGGATACTCTTACGTTTGATTACACTGCAAGACAATCTGTGTCTGGTGCCGTCACGCTTCAGGGATCTGCAAGCCAGCAGCTTTCTCTCAGGTCTACGAAGTCCGGCAGCGGATGGAAGATTCTGCAGGATGCTCTGCCTGGCACGCAAACGCTTACGGACCTGGATGTACAGGATAGCGATGCAGGAGATGGAATAGTGATGGCGTGCACGTCCGGATGCATAGATAGCGGAAACAACGAAAACTGGACCTTCGGCGGCACGGGCACGGGCACTCTGCTTGGAACAGTGTGGGTGGATCTGGATTACGACGGAGTGAAGGATGCGGGAGAGACGAATGGATTCAATGCAGTCACGGTGACGCTCAACGGCACAACCACCACGGGAGGACTCATCAATTACACCGATACGACGGACGCGTCCGGTGAGTATTCATTCACGTGGATTGCCGTAAGTGATACGGCAGGATACACGCTCAGTCTGGACACAACGGAAATCCCCGCAGGGTACCGAAACATGAGCTTCACTTCCACGGGCGGGAACGTTCTGGGGACGGGCGGCACGGTGACGGCAAACTTCGGGTACGGGTGGTATGGAACAATGAGTGGAGTGGTGCTCATTGACGGCGATGGGGACGGTGTTCAGGATGCCGGAGATACTTCTGCATTCCCGGGCGCAACCGTTACTTTAGCCGGAACGACGGCGACAGGGGCGGATTTAAGCCTGAGCACAACCACCACAAGTACGGGCGCGTTTAACTTTTATGAAGTGCCTGTGAGCAGCGGTAACTATTCTGTGAATGTGACGCCGACAGCTCCCCATAAAGTCACGCTGTCACAGCAAAACTCAAATGCGATGGGGACGGGATCACATATGCCTTCGGCGTTGTTCCTGATAAAGCATGTGACGGGAACCGGGACTATAAGCGGAACCGTCTGGAATGACGTAAACGGGGACGGTGTGAAGGATGCGGCGGAGACGAGCGGATTTTCCGGAGTGACACTGGAACTTACTGGAACTACAACTACCGGCGCTGCCCTCTCTCTTGAGACGCAGACGAACCTTGCCGGCACCTTCTCATTCACCGGAGCAGCCGTGAGCTTAGCTTCGGGATACACTACTTCGGTGAATGTCGGTGCCGGCTTACTTTCGTCTGGTTATCTCAATACCAATTTCACATCTTCCGGCGGGAATATAGTCGGTACAGGCTCCAGCATAACGATTGAATTCGGTTATGTGCAAGCCTCAACGATTTCCGGAAGCGTATTCATAGATACAGATGAAGATGGCATTAAGGATCCTCTGGAGGCAATTGTTGCCGGTGCTACGGTCACATTGACCGGAACGAGCGCGACAGGCGGAACTATTTCCCTTAGGACTCTGTCTACGGGCGGTGAATATACGTTCTCCAACCTGCCGCCAAGCCAGGGTGCGTATACGGTTGTGTGCAGCATTCCGGCTTCATTTGAAGT
Source organism: Patescibacteria group bacterium (assembly GCA_043819035.1). GTDB lineage: Bacteria > Patescibacteriota > Gracilibacteria > Peribacterales > Peribacteraceae > UBA2144. The sequence continues at coordinate 6,943 of JBDRFD010000097.1, forward strand.
AATTACTACGGCGAGCCGTTCGGTGGCAATCACAAGCGGCGGAACGAATGACAATCAAGATTTCCGCTTCCGCGCGATTAGCATGGACAGCGGTACAACGGAGGAAGCATCAACAATTACAAGTGAAGGCGGCGGCGTGCGTGGCGGGAGCGAGGGTGCCTCAATGAGGTTGGCCGCAGCAATGCTAAGTCCAAAACCATCTGCTCCCACACTCCAGACGCAGGTGTCCCCACCTGCGGATGGGAGCCCGGGTGCGGATGATGGTGTGTCACCTACGGTAGAACCTGATACCTTCGTAATATACAAACCAAAACACGAAGCCATCATTGAATTAGATGAGAAACGCCAGGAGCGAAGGGAGGAACAACTCGAAACGCGTGAGGTACGGATTGTAAAAGTTGAGGAAAAGCTGAAAGAAATCCCGACTCAGATCGTCGAACGCATTGTGCCTACTATAATTCCTCCAAAGGAGTATCGGGAGATATTTAAACCAATTGTTAAGAAGGGCATAGATACTTTACGCACAATTTCCAAGCGCACAGTGGAATCTATAAAGGGTGCCGGAGAGAATATAGCGGGAACTACTTATCTTGCTTTGGATAACATCGGGGAAAGTCTTCAGAAGAATCAACTGTTGCGCGAACGCGAGCGGATTAAGCGCGCAGTCGCGTGGAGGAATACCTATAAGGGTACCGGTGATAAGTTTATAAAAGCGGGACGAAGTACAGTCGTAGCTGCACTCAGCGTCCGTGATGCTTTAATCGGCGCAGGAGCAAACATCGCAGGGAACATAGAAGTCGCCTTCGGGGATACCGGAAGATCTGTTAAGCGGTTTGCGCACGTCATCCGTAATGCCATTTCAACTCCGCTTGAGAACTCCAGGATTGGCGCGACAAACACTATAGCGTTTATTCCAAAATCGCTTACACGCGTGAAGGAGAGGGGCACGCAGCTTGCGCAGGCGGCCATTGATCGCACCGGTATCGCCCGAACATCTGTTGGACGTTCCCTCAGCATTGCCGGAAAGGGCATCGGAACCGTGATGGTGGCGCTGAAACATGACATGCAGAAGAAAACTGATGAGACTGTACAAGCGATCATCGCACTGCAGTTCGAGAGTACGCAGGCTCTTAAGTCGTTCAGGCAACAACGTAGAACTGATGTTGAACGATCCCTAATCACTGTGCGTGATACGGTATCCTCAACTACACAGATTGCAGCTCGTACAGTTAGCACTGTAGCTGTCGCAATAGTGGACGGTGTCGGACTAATTGTACGTTCCACTGCGGAAGCTGTGTTCATCGCACGGCATCAAACAGGCTTAATCGCCCGCGAAGCAGGTATGTTCGGCAAGAATGCGGCTGCTGGAACAGTAGGAGGCCTGGCGCATGCAGTTGGCACCGTCTTCAATTCAACCAAGGATGCAAGTGCACTTGTTGCTCTTAAGACAGGAAAGGGCGTCGGGAATGTCGCACGAATTGCTGTCATCGCCGGTGATGCCGTGAGTGATGGGGTTCAGACGGGAGCAGAAAGTGTGGGTTATTACGTGGGAAGGACGACTATGAATACCAAGCTCATTGCTCAGAGAGTGAAGTACGCATTCAAAGATGAATCAGTGCCGCTGCCGCCGGTGGAGGAGATCCAAACCACAATCTACGAAAAGGATGGATCCATCTTGGTTGCATCATTACACCTCAATGTCTACACAACAATGGGATATCCGTACCGTCGAACACCTGTAGTGCTCTTCTCCGATCCAAAGGTTGCGATGACGAATGACGAAGGACGCGCAGTCTTCCACAATGTTGAAACAGGGCAGCATACGCTTGAAATTCACGTCAACGGCAAATTGCCCGAGAAGCGAACATTTGTTCTGGAGCCTCCGGCAGAACTCCATGGTGCAGCCATCGATATCCTTGATGTAAAACTTCCAACGGTGCGAGTGTTGGTTGATGATCCTCTCTACGATGCGAACGAAGGACGTGGTGTGCCGTGGTACGTCTGGATTATTCTCTTAATGCTTACAGCTGCGAATGTTGAGTGGGGGTGGATGATGTGGAGGCGCAGAAAACGTTTGAACCGCAGATAACGCAGATTTAAAGGATTACCAGCCGTCGCCTCCCCACTTCGCCTCTTGGCTACGAGGGGCAGGCTGGGCTATGGCTGGCAGGCACAGATTTCTACATATGGATCTGTTGTTTTCAAACGAGCATCTGTGAAATCTGCGCCATCTGCGAAATCTGCGGTTCAGACAATGGTGAGATTATGACAGAGAAAAATCTGAGCCATGATTAAAAGGATTAGTGGATTAACATGATTAATATATGAGAAGCATGTTTCAACATAGAATCCTGTCCATCATTCAATCCTTAAAATCCTAGTTCCAGACAATTAATTCAAGAAACAAAAACCGCCTTTTCAAGCTTCGTAACTCTCTTGGGAAGCCCTTCAATTTCTATTGAATCAAGCCGCTTGTCGATCGCGTCTATCTGGAATACCAGCTGGTCAAAACGCTTTTCCATTCTGTGTTCCAATCCGTCCATTCTCTTTTCCATCCCATCCATTCTTTTCTCAATTCCGCCCATTCTCTTATCAAGCCTATCCATACGGCTCGTCAATTCATTGCGCATCCCCTGGATGTGATCCAGGAGAACTTTCAATGTGATTCCATTTTCTTCTTGCATGGGTACCAGATCCTATCAGAGAAAAACATAAAAGCAAGGTGTAAGAAGTGAAGAGTGGATTAGGAGATAATTCAAGATGATTGACCTCTAAGACCTCACCCCCGGCCCCTCTCCTTTTCTGAAAAGTTATTGATACTTCCGGTGAGATACATATTTATTACTTCTATCATAGGAAAAAGAGAGGGGAGCTTTGTTTAAAAAGTAAAGAACTTCGCTTTCTTCAATAACGGAGCTCCACTCTCTTTCGCCAACACTGCAGTATTGCCATAGACAAGATAATTCACTCGAAAAGCAGCTCAGCGAAGGAGAGGGATTGTACCCTGTTGGGCATCTTCGAGGGGTAAGGTCGGAAAAGGATTTAACTAGGCAAACATCGTAATTGATGTTTCATTCCTCCAGTAAATTATCTCCTGATCCAAACCAACCCACCAGAGAAATGCAGAATTTAAAATTCAGAATTCAGAATTAATTCTACATACTGAATTATTCACACACCTTCTCATCCTCCTTTACCCAATCATCCTTCAAAGTAAACCTCTGAGTACATGTTACTTTCTTCTCTTTCCATTCAATTACAATGGCATCCTCAAAAACATCCGTATGAACCTGTTCATTCGTATTCACAGAAGCGCCAAGAGGACCTTGCATTCCATATACAAGATGATCTCCCCCTTCCTGTTTCAGTGAAAATATCGTTGAGCCGCTCTGGTCTATGATCGAGATCTGATCAACATCAGCTGAGAATACAGCTCCCGTTGCAGTCGCCCCGAAGAAAGGTTCTTCCGGCATTGGGTCAATGATAATGAGTTCTTCATCCGTATCCCCTATTAAATCATAACGGAATCCAATCCCCGCTTCGGGCGCATTCAGATGCGTTTGAACTCCCAAAAGCAATTGATTTTCTTGTTGTTGTTTTCTCTCATATTCTTTGCGTTTGATTTCCTCATGCTCTTTCCAGGCACTGAATTCTTCTTTGTATTCATCTTTCTGAGTGTCAGTCATCCCGATAAAAAAGTGAATCTGCCCGCTTGCGGTTTTGGCCGTCTCGCCTTCGCCGCTTTGTGCACGGATATCGAGCATGAAAGGAGCCGGAGTCCAATCCTCTTTGCTTGCCAGACTGAATCGTGCGATGGTCGCACCGGATTCAACAATAATATTTTTGCGCCCTAAAGGCATTCTGCGGTCATCCGGTGTAAACCACGTCGCCTGTACGTTGGTGCCAGCTGCAACCTCACTGAATGAAATTACGGCAACGATGTTACGCTGTATCACGTCAAAGCTATCGGTAAATTCAAGTTCATCCAGGTTTGTCGCCAGAGTTCCACTGCTAATACCTATAAAATTAATGAAGGGCTTTTGGGCAACTGGCGTGCAGGCGCTTAGGAGTAAGACGGTCAAAAGAAGGAATAATTTCAACATAGGACGAGATGATATCATAAAGGGTGGAATTAAACCCCAAAACACGACTGCGTAAATCCCAAAATCTAAAACCCAATAATCTCTGATTTAGGCATTTGCCCGTCCTCCGCAGTAGCAGCTTCAAATCAAAATTTTACAAAACATGTGCTTATTTAACCAAAGATGTGGGCTACTGCTACGGAGGATGGAGGTTTTGTCTTTTGTGATTTGGGATTTTGGCTTTCGAATGGTGTACGATAATACACCACCACATCTCTGAGACTTATCAAGTACAAATATTTGAATGTATGAGCATTTCCATTACTATGGTGTACGTGCTTACACCTTTCCCAATTTACTTCACTCCCTTATTATGAAAAAACAGACAGCTACCCCAACTAAGCTCATGAAAACGCATGAACCAACTACCAATTTAAAAAAAGATCCCAAGGCGGAGGCAATCAAAACAGCCCTCGCACAAATAGAAAAGCAGTACGGCGAAGGAGCCATTATGGAGATGAATAAAGATCACATATCGAATGTTATCCGTTTTCCTTCAGGTTCTTTGTCACTCGACATTGCGCTGGGCGGTGGTATTCCACAGGGGCGTGTTATAGAAATATTCGGTCCTGAGTCATCCGGAAAAACAACACTCGCGCTTCATGCGATAGCCGAACGCCAGAAGGCCGGTGGCAAAGCTGCATTCATTGACGCAGAGCACGCACTCGATGTGCAATATGCCAGGAAGATCGGTGTGGACGTAGATAGCCTCCTTGTTTCTCAACCGGATGACGGTGAACAGGCACTCGAAATCACCGAGACACTCGTACGCAGTGGTGCAATTGACATGATTGTCATTGACTCTGTCGCCGCTTTAACGCCCCGTGCTGAAATCGAAGGCATGATGGGTGACAGCCACATGGGGCTTCAGGCGCGCCTCATGAGCCAGGCCCTAAGGAAATTGACGTCTATTGTGAGCAAAACAAGTTGTACGATTATTTTTATCAATCAGATGCGTATGAAGATTGGGGTGATGTTCGGCAATCCGGAGACGACAACCGGAGGCAATGCGCTCAAGTTTTATTCTTCTATCCGTATTGATGTACGGCGCATCGACAAGATTTTGGAAAAGATTCCTTCCACGAAAGAAGGACAGCAAGTTCAACAAGAAATTGTTGGAAACCGTACACGGGTGAAAGTAGTGAAGAACAAGATCGCTCCGCCATTCAGGCAGGCAGAGTTTGATATTCTCTACGCGCAGGGTATCAGTAAAGAAGGTGATATTCTGGATCTTGGAGTTAAATATGGCATCCTAGAGAAATCGGGTGCGTATTTCCGTCATGGTGAAGAGACTCTTGGCCAAGGGCGTGAGCAGGCGAGGCAATTCTTGGTTGAGAATAAGAAGCTCGCACAGACTTTAGAGAGGGAAATTAGGAAGGCGGCTGGTCTATGATTTTAGCTTGTAGCTGGTAGGCAACATTCCTGCAGGCTATCAGCTACAAGCTCGTTTCCACGTTCTTTCCACATCGTTCCCACGCAACTTGCAACGTGATAGAAGATTCCGCAAGAAGGATTAATTGCTTAGAAGGGCAGGTGGTTTACAATCTGATTTCGCCATGCCCACGACTAAATCCCCCATCTCTTCCGTAGAAACACAACCGCACTCCTTGGAAGTGGAGCGTACGGTCATTGGCGCACTTCTGATGGATCCGGATGCTATCGTAAAAGTCACAGATTTTCTTGTACCGGAGGACTTCTATGATCCTGTACTCCGTGAAATCTTCAAAATAATGTTCGGTCTCTATCAGGAGCACGAACCGATTGACTTCGTTACAGTTTCAAACAAACTTGTTGACAATAAGAAAGTCCAGGATATAGGAGGCAGCGCATTTTTGGCTCAAATTGCAGCAGAAGTCCCAACTTCCTCACACATCTATCAGTACGGACAAATAGTAAAGACAAAGGCAATTCATAGAAGAATCATTGCGGCAGGGCAACATATAACGGCACTGGGGTACGAAGAAGACCGTCATGTGCCGGAGCTTCTGGAAGAGGTAGAAAAATCTATCTTTAAAATCACCAATACATACCTCAAAGATAAGTTCATCCACATTCGCGACATTCTTGAAATGCGTTATGAAAGATTCGCAGAGCTTCATGAATCCGATGATGAAGAATCATTCAAGGGGGTCCCCACAGGATTCACCTCTCTTGATACCAAGCTATCCGGTCTTCAGCCAAGCGATCTTATCATCATTGCAGCCAGACCAAGCATGGGAAAGACGAGCTTATCACTGAACATGGCACAGAACGCAGCCATTCGTTACGGAAAGAACGTAGGAATCTTCTCCTTGGAAATGAGCAAGGAGCAGCTGGTTGATCGCCTCTTCGCGTCCATGCTTGGTGTTGATTCCTGGAAGCTTCAACGTGGAAAACTTGAAGACAGCGACTTTCAGAACATGGGTCCGATTATGGATGAGCTGAATAAAGCAAATATCTTTATTGATGATTCGGTCATTTCTTCCATGCCTGAGCTACGTGCAAAATCACGCAGGCTCCAGATGGAGAATGGCCTCGACCTTCTGATTGTAGATTACTTGCAGCTCATGAGCACAGGAAATGCCAGTTACGCAGGGAATCGCGTCCAAGAAATTTCCGAAATCTCCCGTTCGCTAAAACAACTGGCACGTGAGCTTCATATTCCTATTATCGCACTTTCGCAGTTGTCTCGTGCCGTCGAGAGCCGTCCTGGAAACATTCCTCAGCTCTCCGATCTTCGTGATTCAGGTTCAATTGAGCAGGATGCTGACGTTGTAATGATGATGTATCGCGAAGATTACTATGAAGAAGATTCCGATCGTCCGGGAATGACCGATATTTACATACGTAAACATCGAAACGGGCCCATCGGTCGCGTAGAGCTTCACTTCCGAAAAGAACAAATGCGGTTTTATGATGTGGACAAAACTCATTCGTAGCGCAGTAGGATTGTAGCGCAGTATCACATCTGGCCTTGTACTGCGCTGCTGCGTTACTGAGTTGCAATGGTAAGTCTTTTCTCAACTGAAGATGATCATGAAATGATCATTTCGGGATAGGGACAGAGGGGAGTATAGCACAGAGCTACGGGGCTTCTGGTGGTCGCATTTCTTTCCAGATTCTTCTGATCGCTTTCTTGAGTTCCCACTTC
>JBDRFD010000098.1:0-8094 GCA_043819035.1 Patescibacteria group bacterium
AGCGTCCTGCTTAGGTTCTTCTGCCGCGTGCTCTTCTGCTGAAGCAGGTGATTTCGGCCAGATCGCTTGATGGCGATCTTACCGCTTCCGGTCCTTCGGACCCGCTTTTTAGCGCCGCTGTGTGACTTTTGCTTGGGCATTCCGGGGAAGTTTAGCCATAGAAAGTGGTTAGCGGAAGGAAAAAACAGGGAATTATGCTGAATGGCTAAATGGCTGGATGTTTACTAAAGTGGCAAAAAGCCTGAGAATCGCTTGCGAACCATTCAGCCATTCAGCTATCCAACCATCATATTATTCCGCCTTCTTCTCCCCCCTCTTCGACCTCAAAATAACAATGAACTGATTCCCCTGCAACTTGATTTCACGCTCCACCTCACAGATATCCTCCATATCTTTCACCAAAGTAGCCAGTTTCTCCCGAGCATAGGTCTTGTTTGTATTCTCACGTCCGCGTAGTCGGACGACGAACTTGACCAGATGACGATCGACAAAGAATTCTTTCGCACGCTCTATCAGACGATCCAGGTCATGTTGCTCAGTGCGAAATCCGAAGCGCAGCGTTTTTACCTCTGTCTGCTTGGTGTGCGCTCTCTGTTTTTGTTCTTTCTTATTAATCTGATACAAATACTGCCCGAAGTCTCCTATCTTCACGACAGGCGGCTTGGCCTTGGGGGAGACTTCAATCAAATCAAGCTCCTGCTCTCTGGCACGCGAAAGGGCCTCTTTTAAACTAAGCGTCTGAGTATCTTCTTCATCTATAAGAAGAACTTCGGGAGCTCGTATCTGCTCATTAATACGTGGTCGCTTTTCGCGCTTTTGGGAACCGATATAACGACGTCGTTTCTGCAGAATTTAGTAGGGGAATGTACAAAGGTAATGGTAGAACGAGAATTGGTCTAATTACAAGGGAAAACTTTCAGCTTATAGGCTTATTAGCAGTTAGCTAACTTGTACTGAGCTAGCCGAAGTATTAGCTAACAAGCAAACTGCTAATTGCCAATTGCCAATTGCTAATCAGCTAACTTCGTTCCCACACCAAAAGCTCCAACGACAATCGATACCACCCCTCAGCGCTTCCCTCTTTAAGCTCTACTTCTTGAACCGTAAGAAATTGCAGTGGCCACAGGTGCGCATCATCCAGCTTCGCGCCGAAATCACCCTCAAAGAGGCGCCGTGCATCGCGAAGCTTCGACCCCTGCGTTACGCTCTGCAGTGTCTGTGAGAATGCCTCGCTAGTAAACGAGCGCTTGAGCTGTTCCTCGTACGCACGCACATCACGTGCATAGCGCAGCAAATCCAGAGAGAGGAATTGCTCAAGTGCCACAATCCCCGCAGGATTCTCGTCCTCCGTACTGCGGAAGAGCAGCGATACTTCATCATCAGACAGAGCATCGCCAACGGTGAGCAGCCCTGCAAGTTGTATAAGATGCAGGATTTCACTTGCCCCTTCTTCGTGTGCTGCAAAACGCACCGTGAGCGGCCGCGCACGTACATCTCCTTCGTTTATAGTAACCGCCTCACCAATCTCGATATCCGACATGCCGGAGGCCAGGTTGTGCCGACTGAGAACTTCAAACAGGAGATCAAATACCGCGACTAATCGGTCCAGATCAGTTTCCGTTGGAAGCACATACATATCCAGTTTCTCTCCGATGGAGCCTACTTGCACTGCCGCATGGATTTGTGAAATCTCCACTTGTTCCCTGAGTGCTGTCTCACGATATTCAAGCTCACTAAGCTGCGCAACAAGTGGCACGGAAACATTCTTTACGTCTTCAAGCACCTTAATATGTTCCAACATAAGTGACCCCGAGACTGCCAGTAGCAGCGCACCGAGTGTGACTGCAGCGCCTGAGAGAATAGGCCGATTAGATTGAGAACACTTATTCATTGAGCTTGAGCTGGAAGACAAAAGGAGAGAAGTATCCCTTTTCTCTATCTAGTTCACGAGTAAATCGCGGTAGGTTCACATCAGACACCCACTCAAGTTCTTTGAGTGCTTCCACAAATTGCGCGAGGATCGTCATGCTTCGGGGGCCCACATTCTGCACGGCTCCTTCCAGATGTAACGTGCCCTTGCTCTGGTTATATCTAAGAATGTTGATATCGATCACATCATTTTGGCCCGAAACAAGGTCGGCGGCAATTTCAAATATCTGGGAACGCAACGAGAGAGGATCGTTAACGGATGACTTAAATTCCTTCGCAGCACCGTATAAACCTGACCTAAGAGGTGTCACAAGTTCGCTGCGTACATCTTCCATCTCTAGTACATTCGCTTGCAGATCCACAATGTATTTTTTCAGCTGCATTGCATTGTGCTGCTGACCTGCCACCTCGATTGTCGTCAGTTTTGGAAGGATCAAATACCACGAGAGCGTAAGAAATCCAAAGAGTACTGCGGAGAAGAGCAGGAATGGTAACGAAACCCTCTTGAGTACGTGTCCCATCGTCGGGCCAACCGGAGACTGTGAGAATGAAGTTTGTGTCATGTGTTTCTTGACATCCGCAGCCCCCGTGTCAGAACACTTATATGACTCATGCGGGACGTAGGATGTTCCTCTAATTATAGCGCAAAAGGTGAATTCAAAGAACTGGGGTGATGTTGCCAAATAGCTACATTATTGAATGGTGTATGATTTGATGTCAGCTTTTCACATTTAAAGGTTAGAGGTGTTAGGTTGCCAGGTTTGGGGAAGAGGTTTTGAGGGTAAAGGTTTATCTGTGCCCCACCTTGTCACCTTTAAACCTATAACCCAAACCTAATCACCTATAACCTAAAACCCTTTTATTCTTTGTATCCAAAACTACTACTTCATGATATCCTATACTCACAATCATCCCCCCTCCCTCGTGGAAGACCTTATCCAAAAATTGCAGGATCTCCAGTCTGCCGTAAACACGGGGAAGGACTCTCTTTGATACGAAGAAGATCCCACAAAGAATTCTAGAACTAGAGAGTAAATCCCAAGCTCCTGATATTTGGGATGATCAAAAAGCTGCTAATACGCTCTTCGGCGAACTCAAAGCATTGAAATTTCAGTGGGAACCGGTGAGTGAACTTTCTGAAGAGGTCGGTGGCTTGATTGAGTTGATTAAAGAAGCAGAAGAATCTGACAGGGAGAGCATGGAAGAAGAAACTGAAAAACTTCTTAAAAGGTGGGAAGAACTGGAGACCAAGCTCTACTTAAGCGGTGAATTCGATATGGGTAACTGTTATATGACGATCAGCTCAGGTGCCGGAGGTACGGAAGCGCAGGACTGGGCGGAGATGCTGCTGAGGATGTATCTGCGATACTGCGAGCGGCAGGGTTGGCAGACGAGTGTGCTGGAAAAAACAGACGGACAAGAGGCGGGAATTAAGTCGGTGACCGTCCATGTAGTAGGATCTCCAGCATACGGATATCTTAAGTGTGAGCGGGGAACGCACCGACTCGTGCGGCTCTCTCCTTTTAACGCGAAGAACCTTAGGCAGACAAGTTTCGCACTCGTGGAAGTCCTGCCGGAACTAACCGAGGCGGCGGAAGTGGATATTGATGAAAAAGAATTACGCGTAGACACCTATCGCTCAAGCGGCGCGGGAGGACAGCATGTAAACAAGACCGATTCCGCCGTACGCATTACACACGAACCTTCCGGTATCGTGGTCGCCTGTCAGAATGAACGATCCCAGCAACAGAACCGTGTACAGGCAATGAATATGCTGCGCGCGAAGCTACTCGAAAAACAACGCGAAGAAGAGGCGAAAACAAAAGAAGGGTTAAAAGGTGCCACCAAGAGCGCCGACTTCGGGCAACAGATCAGAAGCTATGTGTTGCATCCCTATCAGATGGTTAAGGACCTGCGTACAGACACCGAAACCAGTGACACGGAAGGAGTTTTGGACGGGGAGCTGCAGAAGTTTATTGATTCGGAATTAAAGCAGAAAGCAAAAGGGTAAGGACTGGCTAGCTGGATGGTTGGATAGTTGGATGGTTCGCAAGCCACGTCATTCGCGAATGACCGTGGCAAGCGAGCATCTGGTTTCTTCAATGATTAACTTTAATCATATTTGTTGCCACTTTAGAGCCATCCAACCATCCAACTATCCAACCATTTTATATTCAAAAAAGGTGCCTCTCGGGCACCCCTTTTGAAATTCTCATTAGACGAGCGCGGGTGAATGCACCCGCGTGAAGACTAAAGGTCCTCTGGGCGGACTGTCTTGCGGCCATTTGCCTTTGCGCGTGCGCTGGCTTTGGCAACTGCCTCTTCGAGCAACTTGCTTGCTGCGTCTGCGAGGTCACCGGAGGACATCATGCCCTTGGCCTTCACAAGATCCTTGATCTTGGAAGCTACAACGTAACTCATGAGATAAGGGGGAAATAAATAAGCTTAAGCGGATTCTAAGCATTATTGCCCCCACTCTGCAAGCAAATTTTTCACTCTACGACCCAAATAAGCCCTAAATTTCAATTGACAGGCATTCAGCAATGTGTGGGGAAAAGTTCTGATTCGATGGTTTTGCCCTATTTGAAGCCATTTTTAGCAGTTTGGTATATAAGGATGATTGGAATACAGAATCTTAATTTTAGCCAAAGCTTTCTATGAAACACATATACAGGAGAACTAGACGTTCTATTTTGTTTATGTTATAATGTACTTTGAAATACATAGTGATTCCATGATCTTCCGACAATCCCCTTTTAGGCCTTTGCAGGAGCATCGCCTGGTGTTTCTGGAAGACAAAAAACGTGAAGAGGTTTTGGAAGATGCGGAACAGACACAAGGAACAATGGAAAAAACGGGGGCAGATCCACTCAGACAATTCAGACAAAATACTGAAGATCTGCAGAAAAAGATTCGTGATTACAAACCAGGATTTTGGAGATCTCTCCTCAAATTGGGGAGTAGTAACGCAATTAAATCAAACATTTTAAAAGAAGTGCGCAAAGAAGCCCATGCGCGTCTGAAAGATGCCATGCAATCCGTCGACAATAAAATTACCACAAGACTCAGAAGTGCAGAACGTAAAATATTTTTGCAGGAGATCGAGAAGCAAATTCTCGCAGACCTTAGAACATATCTGGAATCGGAGCGGCAGGAACTCTTGGAGAAGAAAAAGAAATATGGAAGATGGGCACGACTGCTTGGCGCAAGTTCGGATATCATTGAATTAGGCGATCTGCAATCAAACGAAAAGATCCTTAACCTGATGGGGCAGGCTCAAGCCGAAGTTGAGGACCGCTCATTCGGAGTAGTTCCTGATAGATTTGTAAACAACGAACAAACTGAAGTTGTGCTGCGAGAGCAATTGATAGATCTTGGAATAGTAAAACCTGATGAGTTTGATGACCTGCTCGACCGGCACTTCCGTGGAGAAAATGACCTCATAGATATGGTGAGGGGTGCAACAGAACTTAACAAGAATAATCTATTGCGCAACGCACTTGTGCGCTCTCTTGAAAATATGCGCAAAAAAGGAGACCGTGGATACCGCGTACTCAAAGAGGCTGCACAGGCAGACTTAAATGTTCTTTCGGTTGATGAAAAAATAAGACACCTGAAAGGAAAAGTTTACCCCGGCTTCCCAATTACATTTGATTTGAACGGGGGGAATGTTCGAACGCGTGTACTGCGCATACAGGGCGAAGCCCTGATACTCCGTGACCAGGGTGACCGAAAGAAATACCTCGTGCTCGACCTTGGCGCAAAGGTTGTTGCATCCAGAGATAGTGGAGGAAAAATCATCAATACCTCAATCACTGATAAGAATATGGTACTCAACCCTCAATAATATGACGCAGGCAGAACCAACACAGGCAACTCCTCTGGATGAACTGACCGTCCTCATCCAAGACCTGGACGATGATCTGATGTCAGAACAAGACAAAGCAACAACAATTGACGAAATTAACGCACAAGGAATCCAGCCTGCTACCCGAAAAAAGCTTGCGGCTGCATTCGCAGAACAAGAGAGACGTTTAGATGCAGATATTAGAGATCAGGATCAGCTGATTGCTCAGACCCGGGAAAAAGAAATGACATTTACTGACAGTGATATTGCCGAAAGAACACAGATAGCTGATGAATCAATATCTGAGCTGCTTCAGGAGGAACGATTAATGGACGAGGACGTTGAAGATTTATCCAGGGGTGAAGATGCAGCAGAAATTGAGGCTCTGAAAGAATCTCTTAATAAGAAACCGGAGGGTAACGGCAATCAGTAATAATACTGTGCGAATAGGCATTAATGAACCTACGTGGCACTTTGAATATTATTAGAACACTTCGCTTTTTCAGCGATACGCTTATTCTGACCTTTATCATAAAGTATAGGATCGAGTTAGAATAGAACTGCAGTCGAAAAACTCCTTAAAAAGCTATAGCATAGGGATTGGCTTGCCGGCCGAAGCGCAGCAGCTTCGGACTAGAGCCAACCTTCGCTCCTGCGGAGCTACGGTCGGCAGCCTATATGCTGCGCAAAGGCTGGAGGGATGGCTGAGTGGTCGAAAGCGCACGACTCGAAATCGTGTAGGCCTTCGGGTCTCGAGGGTTCGAATCCCTCTCCCTCCGCCACACATTACTTCATACCTATGAACTTCCCCGTCGACCTCTCACAGACTCACCTCAGGCTCGCACAAGAGCTTTCCATTAATCCCGAAGACATCGAGGAGCACCACACGCGCGGGCATGGACACGGGGGACAGAAAATAAACAAATCATCGAATTGCGTCGAACTTACACATCATCCTACGAGTGTAGTCGTGCGCTACCAGCATCACCGCGGTCTGCATCAGAATCGAGAAGAAGCCTACGCCCTGCTTATTGAGAAAATCGATGAGCATATTAAAAAAGAAGATTCCCTGCGCGCACAGGAGCGTTTTAAGCTCCGCAAACAAAAGCAGCGCCGATCGCGCAGGGCAAAAGATAAGATGCTCGAAGAGAAGCACAAAAAGAGTGAGATTAAGGAGACACGGAAGAGACTCATTTAATGCTTGACTCGAATAAATATTAGAATAACCTGCTTCACTTATTATTATCTCTAGCAATCATGAGATTCTTTACGGGTCAATGCATCAACAGCTCTTGCAAAAAATTCGGACATAACGTTGAAGTACAAGCTGATGGAGCAGAATCAGACATACTAATAGATGCAGAGTGTGCAAGTTGTCATAGTAGAATGAGGCGCATTTTCACAGCACCAAATATCAGCACAAGCAAAACAAGGGAGCGAAGACGGCCATCACAACCAAGTGAGGAGCCCAAACAATGTGAAGAGTGTGCTTCAAGTGATAGTTGTACCGTGCGCGGATTATCTGAAACTTTTGAAAGAAGCTGTGAGAAGAGAGGGCTTAAACCTGTTTATTTAGCAGGATCAGTATCATCAGATGGAGAAGTAATAGGTATTGGAGTTGCAAGGCCAAACGAAGAGCTAAACTAAACCGCCTTCCCCTCCAGCCTGCGCCCTCTGGGCTTCGGCTGGCAAGCCTGCAACTTCTATACACTTTTACCTTCTTGGAGTCTCTTCGCAAGGGTGCGCAAGTAGCTCGTGGAAACCTTTATGGTTTTGTATGTTTTTGTTGCAGGATCGTACACGCGCTTCTTTTGCACATTCGCCTTAAACGTGCGACAAGTATGCCTAAGCGAGTGGCTTCGGGTATTCCCAAATTGAGTCTTTTTGCCGGTCTTGGAGCATCTACGAGCCATTTGCTAAAGGAGCCTACGGATTTGGGTGCAGTGCGTCAATGATTTTGGAAAGCAATTAGCTTATTAGCAATTAGCTAACTGCTAACTGCTAACTGCTAACTGCTAATAGCTAAATATGTTACAGTAAAACCAATGTCGCCGTTTGTTTCGCCTCCGTTTATCATCGCCATCCTCATCGCCATCTCTGTACACGAGTGGGGACACGGTTTTGTAGCGTATAAGCTTGGAGACCCGACTGCGCAGATGGATGGCAGACTATCTCTTAATCCCCTCGCTCACCTGGATCCTATTGGAACTTTGATGTTTTTGATTATTGGATTTGGCTGGGCCAAGCCCGTGCCAATTGATCCTCGGTACTTTAAAAATCACAAGCGCGATACCACACTTGTGGCGCTCGCAGGGCCC
>JBDRFD010000099.1:0-19756 GCA_043819035.1 Patescibacteria group bacterium
CCTGTGAATGGATTACAGGAGTCTGCTGTACAGGAGTTCTCGTCATCGCAATCAATTGGTTCGCTATCACAACCTGTTACAGGATCACAGAATTCTGTTGTACAAGCATCACCGTCATTACACGTCACTTCTTCATGTGTGCACCCCTGATCAGGATCGCATGCGTCGATGGTACAAGGATTATCATCATCACAGCTCATCGGTTTGCGCTTACATCCTTTTTGAGGATCACAGGTATCGTCCGTACAGACATTTCCATCATCGCAGCTCACAGGTTCATTGCTGCAACCCGTTTCAGAATCACAGGTGTCAGCTGTACAGACATCAGAGTCATCACAGCTGATGGCATCGTGTTCGCATCCATCTCTTCTATCGCATGAATCAGACGTACAGGCATCGGAGTCGTCACAGCTAATTGGAGTGAACATACAACCGCCACTTATATCGCAGGTATCGGCAGTACACGCATTGCGGTCCTCGCAGGCAATTGGCTCGTGTTTACATCCTTCATCACGATCACAAGAGTCAGCGGTGCATGGATTATTGTCATCGCAAGAAATCTTCTCGTGCCCGCATCCTTTATCAGGATCGCAGGTATCGGTTGTACATGCATTGTTGTCTTCGCAGCTCACTTGCTGATATGCGCATCCTAATTCTGTGTCACAGGCATCGATCGTACATTTATTTTTGTCATTGCATTTGAGACGTATGTTCTTGCAACCGGTTTTTTCATTACACTCATCGGCAGTACATGCATTGCCATCATCACAACTGATCGGTTCATGCCCGCATCCTGTCACCGGATCACAATACTCTGCCGTACATGCGTTCTTGTCGTTACAGCCTATCTCTTTGTGAATACAGCCGGAACCTTTTTTGCAAATGTCATTGGTACAGACGTCAGAGTCATCACAACTAATGGGTTCGAAGACACATCCCAATACTTCGTCACACGCATCGTCAGTACATTCATTATGGTCATTGCACGTTATTGGCTCGTGCCTGCAGCCTAGTTCTCGATCGCACGTATCTGCGGTACACGCGTTCCCGTCGTCACAATCCACAGGAACGCTTGCGCATCCTTCTTCGCTATCACAACTATTTATGGTGCACGCATTCCCATCATCGCAGGAGATGGCATCATGTGCACAACCGAGAACCGGATCACATGTGTCCGCCGTGCATGCGTCAGCATCGTCACACTTTACGTTTTTACTTTCGCAGCCATCTTCGGGGTCACAACTGTTGATGGTGCAAGCATTCCCGTCATCGCAGGAAACGGGTGAGTGGGTGCATCCAAGTTCGCTGTCGCATTCATCGATGGTACAGGCATTGTCATCATCGCAAATGCTCTTCAGTGGGAAGAACCAGTTCAACCATGAGGATTGTGAAGGTTGAGCGCACTGAGAATCTACGTCCGCTGCGCTGGCAGATGCAAAACCGGAACAGATAAAAACGACAATAACGAGTGCGAGAAGTGAACCCACACTCCTGAGGGCTGGTTGAAATCGTGCAGGGGGCATGTTAAAAGAGGTTAACAATATAGAAAATGGGTGGCAGTGTATGACTGTTAACACCCGTTTACAATTGATCGGTTCTCGCATGCATCGAAGATTGTGGTCTAATAATAGACAATCTGTAATGGTGTTTTATTGGAGTGCTTGTGATTGGGTTTCCTTAGCGCAAAGTTCGCACGGAGGCTTTTGGATTGTGTAATGACTCATCTATTGTGGAAGGCTGGAGAGTAAGTTAAATAATTGAGTAATTTATTAATGGTAAGAAGGATTAGCAATCCTTCATTGACCAAAACCGTATTTGCTCTTCACCCGAGGGCAGAGTAGAGTGGGAAATTGCCATTACCCCCCTACACTATGGCTACCGCCACCAAAACAAAGCCGATTGGCAAAGTCGTCCACTACTACGACAAGATTGGTGTGGCAATCGTGGATCTAGCGAAGCCACTAAAGGTCGGCGACACAGTCCTTTTTCAGCGTGGTGATCTGGAATTCTCGCAGTCGATTGATTCCATGGAAGTGGAGCACGCGACTGTGGAGAAAGCGAAGAAGGGCGACATCATCGGCATGAAGGTCGATCAGCCGGTCAAGGAAGGGACGCTTGTCTTGCTTGCTTAACGCCAGCAGCCTCATGCAAGAGCAGTTCCATTATTCCATTATTCCATTATGCGAATAATGGAATCATGGAATAATAGTTGTCTCATCCGTGGAAGCTAATTGGTCTGGATTCAGCGTCTACTCAACGCATTCACCATCTCGCCCATCGTCGCAGGTGACACGTAGTCATCCAGATCTATGCCCGTAGGGAATGCGTGACGTGCGCGCATGATTTTCACATAAGGAACGTACCATTCCACAGACGAATCGGAGGAGTCGATAGAAATACCGTATGCCTTTGTAAGAATCTTTGATGCTTCTGCGTAGTTGATCGGCCGGTACGGTTTGAAGGTGACGTCCGGATATCCACTCACGAGCCCACCTATCATCGCTGCGCATAGATGCGGACCGTAGTCGGCACTGGTTGGAACATCACGGAAGTAGAGCCAGTAGTTGGATGGTGATAGCTGTGCCGAACAGTCACCGGAAATGCCGCGCGGATAAAGCCCATCGATGGTTGCCTTCAGGAATTCCGAACGTGTGATGAATTGCCTGGTGCTCTGAATAGGGTTAATGCGAATATCTACGCCTTCCATGTGCAAACTTTCCCCAAATCGAACGCGCTCCCTTGGTTCATTTACGGACGAACGTATCTCGCGTATGGGAACAGGTTGCTGCGGATACTTTTCCAGTGCAGCCGGAAAATATTCAATCGGATACGCATATGCGGTAGAGGTGAGTAGGATGGAACCGAGAAATACTTTTGAGAGGATAATCTGAATGCGTGCCATGATGGAGAGGGGAAAAGGGGACAATTCTCCTTCACACTCTTTTATTCTGCAAGTTTTTTGTGTCGCTTGATGAAGAAAAAAAGGATAAAAAGGCAAAAAAGGCAAAAAAGGATTCCGTGCCTATCTCCAAGCTCCTTTTTACCCTTTTTTTCTCTTTTTACATTTTTGCTTTTGTATGAACTTCCATGAATTTTCCATACATCGTTGTTCCATGGATTTAGGAAGAGCCCTAGTTAATCAAAAAAAGCGCTGAACGGGTCTGGTCCAGCGCCGGTCGTTTCCGGCGAGTTCTAGGAGGTCAGAACGGGATCCATCTTATGGGGATCCCCATCGCAAGGTCGATAACCCAGCAAAGCGGAGTGCCCGCCAAGAAGGCTACGACGAGCAACAATACGTGTTTGGTGCTCACGACTTTCTCCTTGTGTCAAAGAACTTGGAACTGGAAACAACTATGATATACTGACATATTATAATTATAACGTCAAATAGATATGACATCATACTTTTTTCGCTATATACTGGGCTCCGTCAGTTTCCCCCTCACCTATGGATCAGCAAGAAATTCAGAAAAAGATTGAAGGCTTCCTAAAAGATCTTGGAGTTCCAAGTTTCATAGTCTTTGGTTGGCAGAAGGAAAAAGGAGCCGACCCCAAGCACGCGCAGTTTGGCGTGGTCTCTTCGTATCACAAGGTGCCAACGAATGTTGCGATTAAAGGAATGAGTTGGGCGTTGAATGACTTCATTTCTAAGTCACTAAAGTAGAAGAAGTCTGTGGTGTACATGAAACGGTTTTAGGTGATAGGTTTAATCCGCCTTCGTCCATTCGTTTCAAGAGGTCGAGGGACTACGGCGGACAAGTAGGTTTGGGGAAGAGGTGGTCAGGGAGCAAGTTACTAACCTCTGCCCTATAAACCTAATAACCCAAACCTATAACCTAAAACCTATAACCCTATCGATGCAATATTTCTTTTATAATCCAGTTCGAAACTCCAAAAACAATTGCAACCACCGTCCACCCCCACAGCCCTCCAAATATCTCGAGCGTAACCAAGTCCGGATTCATTTCTTGGGAGATAACGTGGATGAGTTGCACGAACACACCGTTCACTAGGATAATCGCGATGATGGTGGCGAAGAGTTTGAACGGCAACGTGATGATATCCAGGATTGGGCGCACAAACATGTTCAGGAGTGTGAGGAGCGAGCCGATGATAATGACGGCTACAAAGCCTCCGGTCATCTGGAAGTACTGATCCATGTAAGTCGCCATCAGCCACACTACTGCGAAGTTGAGCAGTGCCTTGATCAGGATGCGTAGGGGGAGGGAGCTTTGTGATTCGGACATACTAATTTATAGATTACATTATTTGTATTTTAGAAGAAATGGGATAATGGCTAAATGGTTGGATGGTTTAATGGCTCGCAAGCCACGTCATTCGCGAATGACCGTGGCAAGCGAGTATTAAGCCTGTTTTTCTTTAGAGCCATTTGACCATTTAGCCATTCAACCATTTATTTTCTCAAACTTCACCTTCATCTTAGTCCCCCCAATCTCTTCACTAAATTCCTTCCCGTTATTCTCCTTAAGCGTACTCCTCGTTTCCTCGGCAATGAGGCCACCGTATTTCTTCATGACATCATCGGCACCTTTCACAGACAGTGCAATCTGATCGGTGAAGGAGAGTCCACTCTCTTTGCGTAGACGCTGAATTGTTCGTATCAGATCACGTGCCAAGCCTTCGTGCTTGAGCTCCTTGGAGACATCCGTATCCACACTCACCACTACTCCATGATCTGCAGCGGCATCCAATCCTTCTTTGCCCAGATAAACAACCTCAGCCTCGTCAGGTGTCAGTTCTTCATCAAGGATCAAAATCCTTCCATCATCCTCAACTGTAAAGTCACCATTCTTTCCGGCTTGGATTATCTCCTGCACGCGGTCGGGAAGCCGAGGACCGACTTTGCGTGCATCCACTCGGACGATGACATCAGCCAACTCTTCGGGCTTGTCTGCGAATGCAAGCTCTTTCACATTCATTTCCTGTCTGATGATCAGGACATCTTCATCAGAGAGAACGTTTGCCATTGCGGGCGGGAGTGCCACGATTGCTTTCTGAAGCGGTTGGCGCACTTTGATATTCTTTTGCGCGCGAACACTATTGCCGAGGGACACGATGAGTCGCATCAATCGAGTCTTCTTGAGGAGCTGTTCCTCATTTTTCGTGAGCCTCTTCTCCTCAGGCCAATTGGTCAGGTGCACGGACCCGTGTTCCTGAGGAGATAGATTCAAGTAGATCGCATCGGCGAGATAGGGGCAGAAGGGAGCAAGTAGCTGGCTGAAGGTGAGGAGAATATCGTAGAGCGTATGCAGTGCGTCCAATTGATCTTCGTTCTCCTCCCCATCTTTCGTGTTTCCTTTTCCTGCGAATCTCCTTCTGGAAAGCCGAATGTACCAGTTTGTCAGAGCGTCCAGCGTTTCATGAAGTTCATTACATGTTGCAGATAGATCGTAGCGATCGAGCTCATACGTCATGCGGTTGGTCAGATCCTGCATTTCTGCGCGGATCCAGACATCGAGCGGATGAGCGGATGCTCGCCTCGTTTCCACAGGTTCAAACACGGCGGCATTAGCGTATGTCACAAAGAAGCTGTATGAATTCCACAGAGGCAGAAGCACATTGCGCATCGATTCCTCGACCATCTTCTCCGAGAATCTCAGATCTTCTCCGCGCACAGCTGGCGAACTCATCAGCGTAAACCGCACGGCATCTGCTCCAAATTTATTTACAACCTCCATGGGCTCAGGATAGTTCTTCAGCTTCTTGCTCATCTTCTTCCCATCCTCAGCAAGCACGATGCCATTCACCACACAATGTATAAATGCCGGTTCTTTGAAGAGTGCTGTGGAAAGAACCATTAGTGTGTAGAACCAGCCACGGGTCTGATCCATGCCTTCGGCGATAAAATCTGCGGGGAATCCTTTAGGAACGTCTAACGTCGAACGTCTAACGTCTGACCTTGGACGTTGGACGTTAGACGGATTTTCGAATGGGAAATGAGGTTGTGCATATGGCATTGATCCCGATTCAAACCAACAATCGAAGACTTCGGGGATGCGTTTCATTAGTGGTGATATTTTGAGTTCGGTTATCCCAGCATTACTTGTTCGTTCAACCTTTCCATCACCATATATGCATCCAAGTGCTTTTATAGCTCCTCCATGTGATACGACAAGAATTTTTTTACCTTTGAATTCGTTCAGTATTTTCTCTCCTGCCTTCTCCAGTCTTAGGAAAAATTGTTCACGTGATTCACCTCCTTTTGGATTAATATAAGCGATTCCCATAGAAGGCATGTCATCGGACAATACTTCAGTTCGCTTTTTCCCTTCCCATTCTCCATGCTTTCGTTCGCGCAGCTCTGTCCATTTGCCTTCATGAGGAATATTAAGTTCTTTTGAGAGAATTTCTGCACTCTTACTTGCACGTTTCAAATCTGACGAGATTATCACATCAAATTTCTTGCCCTTTAATTTCGATGCTGATTCTTTTACTTGCTGTTCCCCACTCTTGTTAAGATCAGTATCTGTGTGGCCTTGAATAATTCTTTTTGAGTTCCAATCAGTTTCACCATGCCTTACAAGAGTGATATCGACAGACTTTTCTCCTCCTCCATCCCACGTAATATCATCAATCGTATGCTTATGCAGATCGAGCTGACTGTTTGTATCATGATCCCAGAAGAAGGTGTGTGAATCTGCAAGCTTTGGATACGGCTGGTGCGAGAGCTTGACGGGGTCAATTTTATTGAAGAAGTGGCGTACGTTCTGCAGCGGATCTGCGTGTGTGACGACGATGACGTGCTCGCTGCGGTGCTTGGGGAGGATGTCATTCAAGAAGTCCGCAATGCGCTTCTGGACTTCGCTCCATGTTTCCATCCCGGGGAAGTGATAGATACTTTCCGGCGTTCCGGTTTCCATCTTGTGCGCCCTGCGTGCTTTCACGAAGGAGAGGTCCGAGTAATCAACTGCTTTGCCTTCGTATTCTCCAAACGAAACTTCACGCAGACGATCGTCGACTATTACTTCTGCACCTGTTTCTTTTGCGAGGATGGCTGCAGTTTGTTGCGTACGTGCTAAGGGAGAGCAGTAAATGACTTTAATTTCTTGATCTTTGAATTGCGCGGCAGTTTCACTCGCTTGCTTCTTTCCTCGATCGGTCAGATCTGTTCCAGGCTCCGCGGCTTGATAAATCGGAATCAGATTACCTTTGCTCTCCGCGTGGCGGATTACAGAGAGTTTCGTAAAGCGTTCGGGTTTGTGCTTCATCAGGTCATCGCGGCTCGAGATGACTTCAATTTCACCTGTTTCTTCACATCTCCAGATCGGAATTGGTGTGCCCCAGAAGCGATTGCGGGAGATCGCCCAGTCGCGCGCGCCTTCCAGCCATCTGCCAAACCGTCCATCACGCACGTGCGCGGGAACCCATTCAGTTTTGGAGTTGGCATCCAGTAAGTCCTCCTTAATCTTTTCCACAGCCACAAACCACGAGGATGTTGCATAGTTGAGAAGAGGTGAATCACAACGCCAGCAGTGGGGGTAGCTGTGTCGATATGATTCCTTACGCCATACCAGTCCGCGGGCGTTCATGTCATCGATTAGTTTCTTTTCTCCGTCTTTTACATACATACCGGCATACGGCCCGGCATCCTGTGTAAAGTGTCCGGTAATGTCGACGTCCATGACAATTGGGAGGTCGTTTTTATTCGCGGCTTCCATATCAATTTCACCATAAGATCCATTGATTGTTACGATGCCTGTCCCTTCCTTTGGATCTACATAGTCCTCTCCGAAGATAAGGTAAGCGTTGGCATTTTCCTTTACCTCTGGAATCTCCGAGTACCACTCCGCGATATGCTTGTAACGCTTGCCTACAATTTCTTTTCCTTTGAATTCACCAACGATTTCATATTCATCAATTCCTTTCAGAATATCTTCTAAACGATCTTTGATGAAAATAAGATTCTCTTCGCCAACATGTACTTTTACATACGTTCCATCTGGTTTAATGGAGAGTCCCATTGTGGAGAGTGTGCTCCATGGGGTGGTAGTCCATGCCAGGACAAAAGTGCCCTTTTCATCTTCGAGTTCGAATTTCCACGTTGTCGCAATGTCATCGATATCCTTGTATCCCTGCGTCACTTCAAAATTAGAGAGGGGAGTGGCGCACCTAGGGCAAACGTGCATTGCTTTCTTGCCTTCATAGATAAGGCCTTTAGTATGTAGTTCAGAGAACACCCACCAGATTGATTCCATATAATCCGGATCCATTGTGCGGTAATCCCAGTCCATATCCACCCATCGTCCCATGCGTTCAACAACTGTTCGCCATTCTTTGGTGTAGCGCTGCACGGAAGCACAGCAGAGCTCATTAAACTTCCCAACGCCCATTTCTTTAATCTCTTTGTGATCTTTTATGTTGTGTTCCTGCTCAATAAGATTCTCCACAGGCAGCCCATGGCAATCCCAACCAAACCTTCGTTCCACCCTCTTCCCGCGCATGGTTTGATACCGTGGGATCACATCTTTAATCGTCCCTGCCAACAAGTGCCCGTAATGGGGGAGACCTGTTGCAAAAGGGGGGCCATCATAAAAGCTGAAGTTTTCCGCTTCTTGGCGCTGTTTTATCGAACGCTTGAAGATATCCTCTTCCTTCCAGTATTGGAGGATGCCTTCTTCGAGGTCTGGGAGCGATTGTTTGGGGCTTACAGGATCAAACATGACAGAAAATCAAAGATAATGTAGTAGAGAGTGCAGAAACCCTGCCATTCGGCCCTGAGGGGCTCAGGCCCTGAACGGGAGCGGAGCCGAAGAGTTGGGGGAGACAGGATCGAACATGATAATTGTGCGAGCAGTATAGCGAGGATCGCGCTTTTTGCATGCGAAAAAGTGTGTGGTTTACTTGGCGCTCGACTGTAAAAACTCTACGATCTGATGCTCTTTTCTAGAACATCATGTCTTCACCTCATCTTGAGCCACGGCAATTGGAGACGCTTGACAAATTAGTAAGCATTCCCTCTCCGTCTGGCCAAGAACAAGAAATCCTTAGATTTATCGAAGAGAGGCTTTCTGGTGTAGGAGAGTGCCGTATAACGAAACAGCGGGTGGATGAAGAGCGGTGGAATTTGATAGTACAGAAGGGTGCACAGGAGGGATTTACAATTATGCTCTACGCACACGTCGACAGTGTGCTACGCCGTTCATCGTGGGAAAATGATTACAGGTTTGATATTAGTGCTGACAGGCAACGAGCGCGGGGAGTCAAAGTCTATGACATGGGGGCAGGAGTGATGATACTGATGGAAATTATGCAGACAGTAAATGTGCCAGATGGGATACGCGTTGTCTCAGTTTTTGGAGTTGGCGAAGAGGCAAAATCGGAGGGGGCAAGTGAGCTGATGAAGTGGGAGGGCATGAAGCATGTTGATCTCATTCTTTCTCCGGAAATTGCGACACTCGATCGTGAAGAGAGAGACAATCCTAAGGATGTTGTTATTGCACGTTGTGGCATTCTTAAGACGTGGATGCATATTAATGTACCGGGTGGTCATGGATACAAGAAGGGGGTTCCCAATGCCATTGCTGCTGCTATAGAGATTCGTAATCATTTAATGGAGAAATTTTACATCGCCAAAAGACGACATGCTCTTGTGGGAGAAGAAGATTTTGAAGAAGCATCTATGGCTGCGCTACAAGGAGATGGGCTCGAGAAAGCAACTGATGCAGAACTTTGTTTACGACATTTCCTCGTTCCGGGAAATTCTCTTTCTTCTGCGCTCGAGTGGCAAATGGAATGTGCACGTGAACTGGCAAGGCTGAAGAATTGGTCGAAGAGTCGTATAAATTTTGAGATGGGGCAGAGGAATGACCGCCGTTCCTATGAACCATTTGTAGTGGATACGAATAGTGAAGTGATGAAGCATTTACTCCAAGGTGTGGACCATACATTTGGCGGGCATGTGCTGGTGGGAGGTGGGTCACCAGCGGATAGCAATATTTTTTCTACCCTCAATAAGCCTATGGCAGAAATAGGACCGGTGGGTGGTGATGCACACCTTGGAACTGAGTGGGTTGATTTAAGCAGTATTGCCAGGACTCTCTCTTGCTACAAGACTCTGATAAACCAATATATTCCATCAGTGGTTAATCATCGATAAGAAGGAGTTTGTCAATGATATCTCCTCATAAGACTGTGACATTGAGAACAGAAAGTAGTCAGAATTCTTGACCCTCTTGCACGAAAGTGCGAAAATTAGTGAGTCTGCCCTAGTTGTAACTTAACATGAGTTCAATCGATAAAATACCCAGCGGCACCAGTAGGAGGACGACCCACAGTGGGACCGGAAGAGCTAGTGGGGAAGTACAACCCGATCAGTGGTCTCCTGAGGTCATCATAGTTTCAGGACATGACCAACAAGAATCTGGTGAAGAAAGTGTCTTATTTGAGGAAGGAAAAGATCCAGCCGAAAGTGGATCAGATAGCGATATTATTAGGATGGAGGAAGTAGAGGGGGTAATGGTATTCGCTGAGCCTACAATTAAGGACACACTGGGAGAAGCATTTGTTAAATACAGGAGGAAACTTGAGGCTGTAGGCATCTTGAGTCCTGCTAGCTTAGTGGAAGTCTTAACAAAACCCATAGTAAAACGCCTTATCAATGTGTTGTGTGGGGAAGGATTAGATGATATGCGTTTGAATAGAAGGTTGGCGAGAGAGCAAACACTTCTAGTAATTACAGAGATATGTACTGGAGGGAAAGATGCGCTGGACAAGTTATTACGTAACGGTCATGGGACTTGATAAAAACCAAAATAATGTGTTTTTAGCTTGATTCTTTGATAAAAACAATTACAGTGAACCCCCCATTTTTTAATGAGATTTTGCGTTTCACCATAATTTCCTATGTTTCCGGACAATCCAGGTAAGGATCCCAATGGATCGGGTACCCCCGAGGGTGTTGATGCAATGGTGGATGAAGCATTCCGAAGGCGCGAAGAAAGAGAGAGACAGCTACAACACCTAGACCGATTAGCCGAATACTTCCGTGGAGGATATATTGATCTTCAGTTCAAAAGAGCACCAGATCTCGAAGCAGCTATCCTCGATTATTCACCAGATGCAGTACAAGAACTTAATGATCGGCATCAGGGTGCTTATGTTGCAGAAAGAATTTCGGATGCTGTTCTAGAAGGTCCAGAGGCTGTTGATGCGATACGAGAAGAGATTCAGAAGAATGGTGGATTTATTGAACGATATTCACTTGATACAATCGAAGCACGTTTAAGGAATACAATCCCGGGAGAGAATTGGTATTCTGCGCATACATGTGGCAGACCTTGGGATAGAAAAACAATGGAACCGCAGGAGAAAACTATCTGTGCTGCAGATATTCAGGTATGTATTCCAGATGATCGGGAGGATGCCCGGTGTCCAGCTGTTCAGGCGCTCTACCCTAGAAAGAATGACTGGAAGTTCCCCAAAAAGTTGGCGCGAGATATTTATGCCAATTGGAGTGGGCTTAAACAAGGCTTCGCTGCTCAAATTGGGGTGGTGTCAGACCTGTGTTCCACAGTTCCCTTGCAAGGATTTGCATCCCAGGCACGGGATGAAGCGGTGGCACATATTGCTCAACTAGATAGGAAATATCCAATAGAAGTTATGCTTGCAGCACTCTTTTCTATTGAAGGTCTTGAATATATTGGTGCAGATGGAAAGAAACAGGTTACAGAAGTAGATCCCTCTATTGATAATGCCATCAGCCATGTCGTTCATAAGAAATGCAAGTACCACTACGAGCCTGTGTGGACGCTCCTACGAAGGAAAGTTCCTATCCCGGGGAGGGAGGGGATGTCTCTTATTGTCAATTGGGATGTGGTCGCTGCTCGTATGCAACAAGGTACAATTAAACAACCAGAAGATGAACAAGAAAAAGCAGAAAGCAGCGAGGATTAGTTTTCTTTCCGCATAGTAAGGAAGTACCACAAGAAAACGAGCAGGAGAGGAAGAGCAACGAGAGGAATGAGAGAATGTGAAGTGAGAACTTCACCTATAATCGTGGAGAGACATACAAATGGGAGCGCGTTGTCGAGAAGGTGTGGTTTAATTCCTCTCATACATTCATAGTACAAGCCATACGGTAGGATAGAGAATGCCAGCACGAAACCGACCCCCTGTAGGAGTTCACTTCTGGGAAGTGCTAGTATGTTTGTGTATGGAAGGAAGAGAAATGCAAAGGGAAGAGCAATCACTGATAGCCAAAAGAGGTACATTGGATAGCGCGCCTGAATTGTTCCTGTTTGATATTGGCTGCTTACATGAGAATACAATGTAAAACTGAGTGAGCTAATAGCTGCAAACATCAGCCCAATTAGAGAAGAGCCTTGCAAGTGTACAAGCGCAACGATATATCCTGCAATAATACAGAAGGAAAGAAATAATCTCCACCACTGAGCATTGCGTGAAACAATATGTTTGAGCAGAGAAGTAAAAATGATACCCTCGGCGATAAAGAGAATGTATTGGAGTGGTGGGATAAATGTTAGTGTGAGGTAGGAACTTAGAGCTGTAAGAAGTAGCATGAAGGAAGCAGCGACCAGAGAAGGATTAAGAGGTGAAATGGATTTGAGTTTCCGTGTAGAAAATAGTTTTTGCATTACGAATAGGAGAGATGCGACAATGAAGAACGTTACGAAACGGATGAATGTAAGATCATAAGCTGAGAGGGGACCGCGCAATAGATGAGAGGCAAAGACTGGGTCCAATCCCCACAAGACAATAAGTAGTACAACAAAGGTTCCATATTTCAGTAATGGATTGATTTGAGATATTTGAATGTCGAATGCACCTGCGTTTTTCAATTTATTAACGTAAATCTTTTGTTCCTCAGGGGTCAAGCGTACTTTTACTTTTGTTGATGCAATGTGTTTTGGTTGTTGCTTATCGTAATGAACTTGTTTGGAATGTGCATGAAAGTCTTGGTGTATCTGTGCAAGTAGTGCATGAGTATCCGGACTATTTACAGGAACCGAGTAACGGACCGTGCAAAGTTTCTTTTGCTGGGAATTCTTTGCTTTCTTTGGCTCGAAAATTGCCGTGTAGATCTCATCAGGTTCCAAATGACCATCTGCAAGTGCGATGAATGCTTCGCGCAATGAGGCGAATCCAAGTGACTCCAATCCCTCTTGAAAACCTTGTTGTTCAAATTCTTCGATGAAACCTGCTTTATGTTCTTTGAGTGCATCTCTCAATAATTGCTGCCCGATACGGATCTTCTGTCGATCAGATTGTTGACCAAGTGCTGAGCGGATCGTGGCTATTGCAAATCCAGTCTGTACCCATTCCAGCCATTCCCGTTTGACGGTGGGTTTGCTCCCAAGTGTTAAATCGATTGATGCTGCATGTTCGAGTGTTTGGTAGAAGGGAACTTCTTTCCCATTTATTTTAATTGAAGTAACAGCCAGCGCTTTTCCAGCGTAAAGATACAGTGCTCCATCCAATGCGGAAGATCCTTTCGGCAACGCGATTGCTTTATCGTTGGGGCCATGGATGATAATCGATTCGCCTAAGATATCGCTCTGCAGACTCGTCCAAAATTGCTCACTTCGTTCTGCTGTGTCTTCCGATAGAATCGCAATACGTTCCGTCCATTGCAGGTAATCAAGAATACCCATTGCTTCGCTGTCAAAACACTTGGTTGTGATGCCTCTGCGTGCATATTTATCCATTTCTTGTGTGCGGATCTTACAACGCACACGCATACCGTCTTCCAAGATGACGGTTGTATGAAGACCCTGATATCCGTTGATTTGCGGTGAATTGATGTAGTCCTCGAAGGAAAGAGTTTCCCTCTGCCATCGCTCGTGGAGGGCACCAAACACCCGGTAACATGTTTCGACATCATTGCAGATAAACACTGTGGTGAGAGCGTAAATTCCTGTGACAGTTGAACCCTCAGATTCCAGTTGCGCTTTAAGTCTGCCCCACGATTTCGGTTCGTATTTGATTGATACGTTTTGTGTCAGAGATGGATGTGATTCATGAATGGCAGTTCTTATTTTGTGGATATTTTTCTTATTTGTTTTTTCATTCTTTTTTCTCAATTCTATGAGTTTTCTAAAGAGATCTGGTTCGAGAATGGAAATGCAGAGTGCTTCAAGTTCATCACGAAAATCACGCATACTCAGGCGATCTGCGATTTTCACATATACATCCTGTGTTTCTGCTGCAAGAGATTGTTGCCTATGTGGGTCCAAAAACTCCAGTGTCTGCATGTTGTGCATGCGGTCTGCGAGCTTGATGACCATAATACGCACGTCTTCCTGCATGGTCGTAAAGATTTTGCGAAGTGTTTCTGTCTCTTGTTCTAATGTTGGATTATCTTTCAATTCACTCTCGTCGAGTTTTGTCACACCGTCAATGAGGGAAGGGACATCACTATCAAATTCTTTCTTTATCATCTCTAGTGTCAGAAGTGTATCTTCGATCGCATCGTGAAGAAGTGCAGCAATAATGGTATCTGCATCCGCTCCCATATCAGCGAGCAAATGAGCCACTGCGATACAATGCGTAAAGTACGGCTTACCGGATTTTCGTTTCTGCCCTTTGTGTGCTTCTTCTCCGAGTTCGAAGGCAGCTTTGACTCGATCTAAGCCTTCAGACGAGAGATGCCGAACATGGACGCGGAATTCGCTCCATTGCATAGACAGTAAAGTTTACTACGAGTTTTGCTTATTGGGAAGCTGATTATTAGGTTTTTAGGTGTTAGGTATTGGGTGATTAGGTTGGGGTACAGGTTTAAAGGGGAAAGTATATGATTTTCCAACCTTTCCTCTAATAACCTCTTCCCCAAACCTATCACCTATCACCTAAAACCCTTTTGGGTTTGTGGTATTCTACATCCAGTTCCATTCTTGGTATGGCCTTAGTAAACGACAACTCCACCGTCCTTGCCATCGGCGATCCGCTACCGGCTTTCTCCCTTCCTGCAACCGATGGGATGACAGTTGATACTTCCATGATCAAGGACCACGTGTTAGTAGTGATCTTTACCTGTAACCACTGCCCGTACGCGCAAGCATATGAAGATAGATTTATCGACCTTGCGGAGCACTTCGATGAAGAGGGAGTGCAGTTCGTGCTCATCAATTCCAATGACGCGGAGAATTTCCCGGAAGATTCCTTTGAAATGATGAAAGAACTACATGATGAAAAAGGGTACCCGTTTCCGTATTGTTTCGACGAAAGTCAGGAAGTGGCCAAAGCCTTCGGTGCGCTCTGTACGCCGCATTGTTTTGTCTTCGACATAGACCGAAATCTAAGATACAAAGGTCGAGTTGATGATAACTGGGAAAATCCTAATAAAGTCAAAGATCATAATTTGCGAGATGCGATTTCTGCATTGGTGGAAGGGGATGAACTGCCGGTTGAGGAGGCGAATGCGATTGGTTGTTCAATCAAATGGAAATAATAAGAGATAAGTGAAAAGGGAAAGGGGAAAAGGGAAAACTAAAAATTCAAGCTAGAAAAGTAAAGTACTCAAAGTTTTCCACTTACCCCTTACCCTTTTCAGTTTATTTAAGTACTTTCTTCAAATACTCTCCCGTGAAGCTTCCTTTTGCTTTAGACACTTCTTCCGGTGTCCCGATTGCGATCACTTTTCCACCTGCTCCTCCTCCTCCCGGTCCCAGATCAATAACATGATCGACGCATTTGATAACGTCTAGGTTATGTTCTATGACGAGTACGGTGTTTCCTTTATCTACGAGCCTCTGAAGCACGGTCAAGAGCCTTTCGATATCATCGAAGTGAAGCCCTGTAGTCGGCTCGTCTAAAATGTAAAAAGTTTTCCCTGTAGCACGGCGCATGAGTTCTGTTGCGAGCTTTACACGCTGCGCTTCGCCTCCGGAGAGCGTTGTAGCGCTCTGGCCGAGATGGATGTAACCAAGGCCAACATCCTCAAGTGTCTGTAATTTCTTCTTGAGTGCGGGAATAGCAGTGAAGAAATCCAACGCTTCACGGATCGTCATATCCAGCACGTCAGCGATGTTCTTCCCCTTATAAGTAATTTCCAGGGTTTCTCTGTTGTAGCGCTCTGAGTGGCACGTTTCGCACGTTACAAAGACGTCCGGCAGGAAATGCATTTCGATGCGCTTAAGTCCATCACCTTCACAGTCTTCACATCGTCCACCTTTCACGTTGAAACTAAATCGTCCCGTTTTGTATCCGCGCAACCTTGCTTCCGGTGTTTGTGCAAATAGGTCACGAATGTCTGTGAAAATGCCGGTGTAGGTTGCAGGGTTACTGCGTGGTGTGCGTCCGATAGGGGATTGATCAATGGCGATTGCTTTGTCCAGATGTTCCATGCCGTCTACGCCTCCCATTTTCTGCCCTTTTGTGTGTGCTTTATTGAGAGTACGAAGCAGCTCCGGTCCCAGTATTCCGTGAATCAGGCTCGACTTTCCTGACCCCGATACGCCTGTGATTCCTATGAATGTGCTCAAGGGAATCTCCACATCAATGTGTTGCAGGTTGTGCAAGTGGGCATCTTTGATCACAATTTTCTTTCCGTTGCCTTTACGTCGCTTAGTTGGCATAGGGATCCTCTTCTTGCCACTGAGGTATTGTCCCGTTACGGAATCCTTGTTCTTCTTAAGTTCCTCGGCTGTTCCCTGTGCGATAATTTCCCCACCATACTTTCCCGCGCCGGGTCCAATTTCCAACAGGTAATCTGCCGAGGCCATGGTCTCTTCGTCATGTTCAACGACAATGACTGTATTTCCTAAATCTCTCAGTTTCATCAGTGTTGAAATCAATCGCGCATTGTCCCGCTGATGCAAACCGATACTTGGTTCATCAAGTACATAAAGTACTCCCTGAAGTGCGGAACCGATTTGTGTGGAAAGACGGATGCGTTGCGCCTCTCCTCCGGATAGTGTGGTTGCTGATCTTGAAAGTGTGAGGTAAGTCAGTCCGACATTTTCTAGGAAGCTTAAGCGAGAAATTATTTCACGCAGGACTTTGCGAACAATTGTATATTCATACCCTGATAGAGGGGTGACGCCGCAGGTCGCAGGTCGAAGGTCGAAGGATTGGTCGCAAGTCGAAGGTTGCAGGTTGGCAGACTTTCGACTTTTGACTTGCGACTCGGCTTTTGACTTTTGACCTTCGACAGTTTTCCGTTCCTCATCCGGTATAAGAGCAAGAAAGAATTCTTTTGCTTCATCAATACTCATATCGGTTGCTTCCACGACATTCAACCCTCCTACCGTCACACCCAATATTTCCTTCTTCAAACGCATGCCATTGCACGAATTGCAAGGAAGCTCTTCCATATATCCTTCAATTTGTGATCGTACATAGCTGGAATCCGTCTCTTTATGTCGTCGTTCAAGATTTGGGATTACTCCTTCGAATGTTGTTTCATAAAGGCCATCGAAGGAATTGCTCTGCCAGTTCACGTTGATCGGTTCATCATGCCCATACAGAACAATCTTTTTGGTTTCGTCACTTAGATCTTTCCAGGACATATCCATGCTAAAACCACATATTTCTGCAACTGCTTCCAGCATGCGTATCATAAAGCCCATGCGCGTGGCAGAAGTTGCCCACGGATGAATTGCCCCCTCGGCAAGGGAAAGCTTGGGATTGGGAACGAGCGTGTTCTCATTAACTTGTAAGACGGATCCAAGTCCATGGCACTCTTCACATGCGCCATGAGGAGAGTTGAATGAAAAACTTCGCGGTTCGATCTGCGGAATATCATTCTCCGGGTGATCGGGGCAGGCGAAATTTTCAGAGAAGCGCGTACACTCGCCGCTATCCGAATCAAGCAAAATCATCGATCCTTCTCCTCTCTTAAGGCAAAGTTCTACAGAATCTGCAAGTCTTGTGCGATTGGGATTCGGTCTTTCCTCTTTTATTTCCATATCTTTTACAACCATGCGATCAACTACGATTTCAATGGTGTGCGCTTTCTTCGGGTCAAGTTCCACTTCTTCATCCACAGTAACAACTTGACCATCAACGCGAATACGAACGAACCCTTCGCGCCTAATGGAATCAAGTATCTTGATATGTGCACCTTTACGGCCTTCGATCACCGGAGAGAGAAGAAAAATTTTCCTCCCTTCCGGCAGAGCTGCAATCGTATCGACGATTTGGCTGGTAGATTGTTTCTTAAGTTCTTTCTTGCATGTCGTACAGTGCACTTTGCCGGCTTTGGCCCACAGGAGGCGCATGTAGTCATACACTTCTGTCACTGTACCAACGGTTGAGCGCGGGTTGCGCGGTGCGGTCTTCTGATCGATGGAAATGGCAGGACTGAGGCCCTCAATACTATCCACCTCCGGTTTTTCCATTTGTGCAATGAACTGGCGTGCATAAGCGCTCAGGCTTTCCACATAGCGTCTTTGGCCTTCGGCGAAAATCGTGTCAAAGGCCAGAGATGACTTTCCTGAACCTGAAAGACCGGTAATTACAGTCAGTTGATTGCGTGGAATACGCACGTCTATATTCTTTAGATTGTGCATTTTCGCGCCTTTGATGATGATTTCATCAGTAATAACAGTGAACAGTTAACAATTAACATTTAACAAAAATAGCCGCGCGCGGCGCCGGCTAGATGCCTAGCTTATCAAAAAAATCATCCGCTGTCTAGGGTCTGGGGGGAGTTTTGTGAGGTAATATGCTCAGCAGAGATTCAATCTTACATTCCATTCCAAAGTGCAACACCCAAGTGCAACACCTGAGGGTTCCTGAAATGCCATAGAGAGGAAGTACGGTAGAGAAGTCAACTTCTACCACCTTCCCCCTCAGCTATGGCATACAGACAGCTTAACGCCTACGAACGCGCACAGATACAAATTCTGCAGGAAGAGGACTACACCCTCGGAGACATTGCAGAAGCTATTGGACGCTCTAAGAGCACAATCTCCCGGGAGATCAACAAGAACTCCTGCACCGGCATCGGCTACAAGGCAGAGTTTGCTGAGTTCCATGCCAAGCACCGCAGGGCAGAGACCAACAAACGCTACAAGATCGCAGAAGGATCACCATTGGAGCATTTCGTCATGGACAAGCTGCGCCATCGATGGAGCCCCGATGAAATTCGTGATGATCTGACGAAGCAGGAGAATCTTTCCACGGTTTGCAACGAGACAATCTATGCGTTCATTAAGAAGCGCAGACCGGAGTTTAAGCAGTATCTGCTCATTCTCGCTCACAAGAACTACCGCAAACGAGGATCAGGTAAGAAGGAGCTCATACCGGATCGTCGCTGGATCGACGAGCGGCCGGAGAAAGTGGAACTGCGTGACGAGATCGGTCATTGGGAGGGTGACAGCATCGTCAGCAAGTGCCGAAATGAAGCCATTGCCACATTCGCGGAACGTGCCTCGGGATACCTCCTCGCGGAGAAGATGCATGACCGTACTGCGCCGGAAATGACCGTGGCATCGAAGAAGGCGTTTGCAGGTATTCCTGCAGAGCAGCGCAAGAGCTGTACCAATGATAGCGGTCCAGAGTTTGCAGATCACAAGACGATGGAAGCTGATCTGAAAATGACGATGTACTTCGCCCACCCCTACCACTCGTGGGAGCGCGGCACGAACGAGAACACGAACCGACTGCTACGGCAGTTCTTCCCGAAAGGTACACGATTTTCAGAAATCGAGGATTGGGAGCTTGCATGGGCTGTCGATCTCATCAATCATAGACCCCGTAAACGACTCGGATACCGCACTCCTCACGAGGTATTCATGGAATCAGTAACCGTTGCACTTTGAACTAGAATCTAGGA
>JBDRFD010000100.1:0-18902 GCA_043819035.1 Patescibacteria group bacterium
ATGCGCTCCCATTTTCTCCAGTTCATACAGATATGCCATGCGCCCTTCGAAGAGCATCTCGAAAATACGACTCACGCCGTTGGCTTGCGTCATTGCAACACCCAGAGGTGGTAGCAGATCTGTCGGGAAACCGGGGAAGATGTTTGTCTGGACGTGCGTTGGCCGAAGGGAAGAAAGTTCCCCATCAATGAACAGAATTTTTTCTGCTTCCTCATACTTCCACACCACTCCCATCCGCGTGAGTGCATTCAAGAAGGAGATCATATGATCGTAATCCACATCGTGCAGACGTACTTTTCCTCCCGTAACCATCGCTGCAACCGCAAGTGCTCCTATTTCTAAATAATCGGAGGGGATACGATGCTGAGGACAGTACAAATCTGGCCGTCCGCGTACCTTGACGGTATGTGTTCCAATTCCTTCCACCTCAGCACCCATCGCCTGCACCATCTTCGAGACCTCCTGCACATGCGGCTCGGCCGCTGCCATATCAATCTGTGTAACGCCGGGCAGAAGTGCCGCTGCCAGGATTGCATTCTCCGTCGCGGTTACAGAAAACTCCGGGAGGACAACACGCGCAGACTTAAGCTGACCTCGGAAGTGCAACACTTCATCGTGACTCATGTCCTGCGCTCCCAATTGTTTAAGTGCTGCGATATGCGCTTCGATTGGACGCTTGCCGAGCACGCACCCCCCGGGGTAAGCCATCTCGACAACGCCGAAACGCGCGAGGAGTGGGCCTAAGAGGACAATGGAACCGCGCAGCTTCCCAACGAACTCGATAGGGATTGGTTTGTTCTGAACATTGTGTGTGCGAATGCGTACCGTCCCATCCTGGAAGGACGTTTGTGCCCCAAGGAATTCCAAAATCTTCAGCATTGCTTTGGTATCCCGCAGGAACGGAACGTTACTGAGCACTGTCTCGCCACTGCACAGCAGGCTGCCCGCGATCAATGGGAGTGCGGCATTCTTGGAGCCACTTACAGTCACGTCACCGCGCAGTGGTACTCCGCCTTCAATGCGATAGCTGATATCCATGGGATAGGGTGGTCATTGTAGCCGATTTTGTTGAATGCTAAAGGAATTGACAGAGAAAGCTACAATCTCTAAATCCCAAATCCTAAGCCCCAAATCCCAATTCACGTTACTTACTGCCTGTGATTTGTGATTTGGAATTTGGGATTTTTATCGGCACCCCCTCTCATCGGGATGAGGAGGTTCTTTAAGCTTTTCAGCAGTATATTTCACTCTACGTTTTATGTAACTCTCGATAGCACTAACGAGTCCTTTTACATTGTCCGCAAGCACCGCTTTTACCATCACCTCAAATTGCCCTCTTGCCGTATGGGAAATAAGTTCCACATTTTTTCCGGTGGCAATGGCTATTGCAAGAGAAAGGCTACTTTCATTTTTTGGATATTTACCTTTCACAATCAAATTTACCCACTCTTCATCTTTTTGAATTCTAGGTTCCTCTATTTTAGGTTCCTCTTTTGGACTTGTTTTTCTAATCATACACATGAGGGGGAATAGGATCGTATATGATACTTGTCATCCATCTGTAACTCAAGCTCTCTTTTGTGGCTCCCCGGTCCAAATTCCATAGCCTAAGCTCCAAATCCCAAATAGTACTGTTTGGTGTTTGGGATTTGTATTTTGGGATTTACGCTCCTCTGGAGCGTACCACCATCTCATAAAAGAGTAGAACGATTCCAATGGTGATACAGCTGTCCGCAATATTGAAAATCGGGAACGCCCCCACCTGAATCATATCAGTGACGAATCCGTCCGAGAGCCGGTCGATGACGTTTGCGATACCTCCACCCAGAATTAATCCGAATCCGATCTGCGAAAGGAATGTGGTCGCTTCCTTCCTTGCATAGCACGCGACGAAGAAGAGAGC
Source organism: Patescibacteria group bacterium (assembly GCA_043819035.1). Classification (GTDB taxonomy): domain Bacteria; phylum Patescibacteriota; class Gracilibacteria; order Peribacterales; family Peribacteraceae; genus UBA2144. The sequence continues at coordinate 1,904 of JBDRFD010000100.1, forward strand.
AGCGAGGATTAGGATGAACTGAAGTGAGCCGGGGATGCGCATACCAAAGGCGATGCCTTCATTAAGAGAGTATTCCAATCCGACGAACGATCCGACAATTGCAAAGCGCTCATTTAAGAATACATCTGCGAGGAGTGCTGTCCCCACACCTCCAATGATACTTAGCCCCACCGTGATCCACAGGGTTTTCATAATACTATGCTAGCAAAGGTAAAAAAATGCAGTGATTGACTTGCGCAAATTTTGTACAAGAATATTGTTTGAGCATGGCCATGCATAAACCAAAGTTTCCTGATGATCCTGCCAAGGATGAGCCATTGCCCTATGGTCTGCAAGCAGTGCAAGATGCTGTGGACAAGATTCCAGAGGAATACCGTGGAGAGATTCAACCTCCTCTTGCGAAAGTCGCCGAATCAATGACACGCCGCAAAAGAGTCCTGGAACTCGTGCAAGAAGCTCTCAGTGTGTTGAGACTCGACATGAAATATCTCATGTTCGACCTGGAAGCTACTCAACGTGAGAGGGATGAATATAAGAGACAAGTCGAGAACCATAAACTAGACGATTGAGATTGTAGATAAACTCGACGGGATTTCTTTTTCAAAACCTTATGCCTATCAACTCACGTAAGCGATTCGAAGACCCCATCGAAAAGAGGATGCTTCCTCCGGAAATCATTCAGATCCAGCAAGCGGTGAATGCGTTGTCTCTGGCTACTAAAAGTAAAATACAGCCATTACTAAACAACTTGATAGAATTGGTAATGCAAACAAGAATTAAAAATGAATGGCTAGATAGAACACTGATCCAAGCAGAATTAGATATTAAATACCTTATTTTTGATCTGTGGGCTACACGCAATGAAAGGGATTCTGCCCAGCAGGAATTAGATGATGATTAAACCTCGATTAACTTCTTGCCTGACGTATAAAAAAGTGTACAATAGAATCGAAATATGGATGATTAGTTGACACTGTTCTTAATGGGAGAACGGTGATTTCAGCCTACGTCACACGTCGAACGTCCAACGTCGCTTTCAATCTTACCGTTTTCCCCTTTCCACTTTCCCCTTTCCGTTCCCCCAGTTGCTATGAGAGCTTCCTTCATCGCCGCCATCAACCAGATTTGTTCCGAGAAGAACGTGAACCCCGCGCAGGTTCTGGATGCTGTAAAACAGGCAATTGCCACAGCGTATCGCAAGGATTACGGGAACAAAGAGCAGGAAATTCGTGTGGAGCTGGAGGAGGGCCGCGATATGCCTACGATTTTGCTCGTAAAAGAAGTGGTAGATGATGTGGAGAACGACAACTTCGAGATAAGCATAGCCGATGCCAGGAAGATCAAACCCGGTGCGGAAGAGGGTGACGAGATTGTGATAGATGTGACCCCCATGGAGTACGGACGCATTGCGGCACAGGCTGCCAAGCAAGTGATTTTGCAGAAACTTCAGGAGGCGGAAAAGCAGAGCCTGTATGACATGTTCAAAGATCGCGAAGAGGAGCTACTCACTGCGACTGTGACGAAAGTGGAACCCAACTGGGTAACACTGGAAGTCGAAGGCATGACCGTATCGCTCCCATGGAGAGAGCAGATTCCCGGCGAGCACTACTACACAGGCAAGCGCATTCGTGTGTACCTCGACAAAGTTGAACTGACCGGCAAGGGGCCTCAGCTGAGAATCTCACGCACACATTCAAATCTTGTGAGGAAACTCCTGGAGTTGGAGATTCCTGAAGTACGCAACGAGGATGTGCAAATCAAAGGAATCGCACGCGATGCTGGATTTCGCAGTAAAGTGGCGGTAAGCAGTTCTGACCCGCGCATTGATCCGATCGGCGCCTGTGTAGGGCAGAAGGGAGTTCGTATTCAGGCCGTAATGGAAGAGATCAACGGTGAGCGTGTGGACATGATCGAATGGTCGCAGGATCCGATAAAATTGATTTCGACCGCACTCCAGCCTGCATCAATTTCCGCAGTTATTATCGTGAACGATCAGGAGTCTGTGGATGATGAGGGGCGCAAGGTGAAGAAGCGCGCTGCAGTCTTTGTGGAAGAAGCTCAACGCCCGATGGCAATCGGGAAGAAAGGGCAGAACATTCGCTTAGCTACGGAACTTACCGGGTACGAACTGGACATGTACAACTACGAAGAGCTCCCCGCCTTCAAGGCGAAGCTTGCAGAGCTGCGCGGCCAAAGCGCAGAGGAAATTCAGACGGGGGAAGAAATGATCGCACAGGAGCGCGCAGAGGAAGAGGAGAAGCCGGTGCGTGGCAGAGGTGGGGCGAAGAAGAAGGATCTTAAAAAGAAAGATAAAGAGGATGAACAAGAAAAAAAGGAAAAAGAGGATGATGAAGTTGAAGAAACCAAGGAAGGAGAAAAAACATCTACAACAGAGCACTGCTCCAGCGGTGCGGAGTCAGAGGATAAGAAAACATCATCTCCTGAGCCAGAGGCAAAAGATAAACCGAAGGAGGAGGAAGCTGCACCCGAATCTGAAGAAAAGAAGGAAGAAGCCTCTCCTGAGGCAAAGGAGGAAGAGAAGAAATGACCTATCCTTCGACCCTTCATCTTCGTTCAGGGCAGGCAAGCTCAGGACAAGCAAGCTCATCACAGGTAAGCTAGCGAGGTGAAGCTCCCCCCACTCTCCTTCGTCGTCCTGGACACAGAAACCACGGGGTTCATCCCGCGGGTGAACCGTGTGATCGAGTTTGCAGCTGTGCGCATAGAGGGTGGAAAGCTGGTCTCGGAATATGAGCAATTGATTTCTATTCCTACAGAGATTCCTCCGACCGTTCAGGTTCTCACGCGCATCAAGCCGGAAGCACTGAAAGGGAAACCTGTGTTTGATGATGTACGTGAAACAATCGAAAGTTTTATCGGACCCTCCACCCTCATCATTGGACAGAACGTGAGCTTCGATATGAGAATGCTGAAGGGAGAGGGGATCGATCTTACGGACCATCCCTGGATCGACACCTCAATGCTCGCATCACTTGTATACCCCGAGCTTGCGAGTTTTTCTCTGAGTTACGTCAGTAACGTCCTCAAGCTCAAACATGAACCTGTCCACCGTGCGATGGGCGATGTGAATGCGACATTGGAGCTGCTAAGTAAATGCTGGAAGAGATTTCTGGAGCTTCCCAAAGAACTTCAAGATGTTTCCAATCTCATAATGAGCAAGAGTGCACCTGGATATCAGATGTTTTTTGATGCCTTAGAAGAGCCAAAAAGTAAGACACAACCAAAGTGGATGAAGATCACCTCTCTTAAAGTGTCTGCCAAGGTGCATGTCTCTCCTCTCGCGCAGGCAATTTTCGAAAAGCCCGCAGAAGGATCGGTTACACTCGTAGAAGAACCGCTCGCCTCAACCACTCTCCAACAACTGCTCGACACTGCTTTAAATGATGAAAGCACCACGCACTGGATCGCAGTCAAAAATCTGGAGACAGCTCTTCGGCGTTTAACTGTTCCACAGGGTGTGCGCGTACTCTACCCCCCGAACTTCCTAATCGATATCGAAGCTGCTACTTGTTTTGCGACTCAGGAGATCTTCACAGCTGATGAGTCCACCCTCGCACTTAAGCTCGCGTGGTTTGAACCAGAGAATCTGCGCGGCATTCGCATCCATGGGGAAGAGTACTCCGTGTGGAACGGAAAACTCGCATGTACGAGTGCATCCGAGAACTACACCAAACAATTTGAAGACCTCCCCACAGTCATTCTTCTTGATCACAAACAGCTTCTTTCTTTCCTCGCAGACCCCAATCACCGAGCACATGGTGCACTCAACGAACGTACACACATCATCATCGATGATGCCTCGATGCTGGAAGATACCGCGACCAAAGCCTATGGTTGGTTCTGCTCTCTTGACCATATTCGCGCCGGTGCGGAAGGAAATGAAGCGCTCATGAGTTTTACCGATGCGCTCCAGATCTGGATAGAGAAGGCGCGCCAAGAGAAAGATGTCTATGAACTGCACAGAGAAGATCTGTCTAAGCCCGAAGTCAGCGGATTAAAGGAACGTCTTTCTACAGTATTAGATGAAGGTGGCCTGGCAGCCTCGCTGCTGGAACAATTACTGGACCTTCAGAAAATTCTGGATAGCGAGAAGTGCGCAGGGCGTCTTGTATGGATCGAAGAGCGACAGGATGGCACGCAGTTCCTGCATTCGGTACCAGAGAGAATCAGCGAAATCCTAGCAGAGAATCTATACAGCAAGTTTGCAACTACTTTACTCATCCCGCACAAGTCTGCTGCGACTCTCACAGAGATTCTCCCATCGTCTCAGACGACAACAGTATTGGAGTCGAGTGAAACCGAGCTCGATCACTTGCCATTAGCGTTCGACGATAAGTCGATTGAATCATTTTTAAGAAAACCGCTCGGAGACAGGACTATTATCCTGCTTCCGAGCCGCAGGCTGATCGAAGAAAGCTTTATCAACTTAACCGAAGAGTTGGAAGAGAAAGGAATAACGCTCATCTGCCAGAACTTAAGCGGAGGACTCGAGCGTATGCAGGCGGAATTCACCGCGGCTCCCACCCCTTGCGTGTGGCTCATGACCCCGTGGACGTATGAGGGTGTTAGCCTGGATCCCGAAATGGTCGATCATCTGGTCCTGCAGAGCCTTCCGTTTGATCATCCGCAAAATATGACGTTCGCGAAGCGCTCTGATCACTATCAAAACGGATTTATGGAGTACGGCCTCCCTCGCCTGGAGCATCGCCTCTTTAGATTACTCAGAACATTCTGCCGACACAGGACATCGGATGGAGGCGTTACTGTTTTGGATAAGCGTCTGACGGAAAAGAAGTACGGTGAGCGCGTAAAAAACTACTTAGAGCAATTCATGCAGAGCGCTAAGGAGATGCCGGCTCCAAAAAAGAGAAAATCCAAACCAAAGAAAACAACCAAAGTGATTCCGGAGGATCAGTTGACGTTGTTTTAATCGTTCCCTTGTCTGAACCGCAGATTACGCAGATTAAAAGGATTACCAGCCGTCGCCAATGAGCTATGGCCGGCAGGCGCAGATTTCTACATATGAATCTGTCGTTTTAAAACGAGTATCTGCGTCATCTGCGCTATCTGCGGTTCAGACTTTTTTCGAGCATAATATTAGTAAACTACTTGCGCAACTAGTTGTATATTTTTATGGTGAACCAAGGTGTCATGGTGAGTTCGGCGAACCATGACATTGCTACATTCATCCCCCTTCCTTACTCAATACCACCCACCCCGTCCTCCACAAAATCCACAAATCCATTCGCAGCGACCACTCCTCCACATACTTCAAATCCAAACGCACTTCTTCTTCGAATTTAAGGTTCGATCTCCCGGAGATTTGCGCCAGCCCCGTCATCCCAGGCTTCACTGCAAACACCCTTCGCTGAAAAGACGTATATTTGCTTACCTCTTCGGGTAGATGCGGACGCGGGCCGACCAAGGACATCTCTCCCAAGAAGACATTCAGTAGTTGCGGAAGCTCATCCAGGTCAAAGCGGCGAAGTATCCGCCCCACCTTCGTCACACGAGGATCATCTTTCATCTTAAAGAGCGGACCATCCTGCCTCAAATTTTCACTGACAAGATCTCTCTTCTTTCTCTCTGCATCTTTGATCATCGAACGGAACTTCAGCACATGCACATCGCTCCTTCCATGTTCTCCTATGCGCCTGGATGTATAAAAAACCGGTCTTCCTGACTCAATGAGGACTGCGACTGCAATCACGATGAGCACAGGAGAGAGGAGAATGATCAGAAGCGTACTCCCGATGAGATCGAAAATGCGTTTGAAGACCCTTCCCCAACCATCCAGTGGTGTTGGTTGGAACTGAAGCATGGGTACGAGCCCCAGATGACTCACAAGAAGCTGATGCGGGACGTCTGCGAAGACCGGCGGGAGAAACGCGTAGCCAATGTGGTGGCTTCGGCAGAAATCAATAAGCTCAACCGTTTCTTTGCTTGTCGGATCAGGATCGGTTTGCAGCACCAGATCAGGATGACATTTGTGTTCGAGCATTTTGAGCGAATGTAAATCTGACATGTGACCCAAATACTCGTAGTGCATGTCGCGTGCCAGCGTATCACGTGCATTGCGTGCAATAGGGTGCTTACCTACGGAAGCTACCAAACGTACGCCTACTCCCGACCGCAGAAACGCACGTTGCAAAACCACCACGGCAGTTCTCCCCATCGCTACAAAGATAATGATGAAGAACGTTGAATGCACCAGAAGCACCCGCGAGTAGAAGAGCTGTTTCACAATCAGGAAGTACCACGCCATGATGACAACTACCCACAGAAACGCCGCCACAATGATGCGTCCCATCTCATTCCAACTGCTTGCCGTGGTGTAGAGCGCGTACAGACGAAGCATTGCAGCCGTGAGGAGAAAAACGAAGATTCCCGGCAACACAAATGTGGTCAGGTATGCATCGAGAGACGGGAGAGTTGGCGATGGGTCCAGCAATTGCACGCGCGGGATCAAATCAATGTTCGCTTCTCGCAGCCTATAGCTCAAAAGAAGCGCAGCCAGAACGCCGAATGCGTCCATGGGGAGACGCAATACGCCGAAGAAGATCTCGGATCGTTTCACAGACTCACTATCTCTTATCACTGACGAACAATCAACTGCCAGATTCTGAATAAAAGTTTGGTTTTGATAATTGTGCAAATAAGAAACCACCCTCCGAAACAAAGTCCGGAGGGCGGTAGTTGCCCTAAATAGAAGGGCGTGCCCTATGCCTGAACAGGAACCGCTGCGAGCGTCGCCAACATCATCATGTCGGTGACGAAACCCTGGGTGAACCCGAAGGTCCCATCCCCGTTGTCGAGGAAGAACCCAAGGGTGACCATGTCTTCAACAAGGCCACCACACTCGCCAATCTCCTTGAGAGTGAAATGCCCCCAATGCCCGCGCCGTTGCGCGAGCTTGAGAGCCTTCTCTCCCGCCGACTCCAGACCGCTGGCACCAAAGACGCCGACGAACGTGGGAGCAGGGGAGATATGCTCGGGATGAATGGGGTAATTGTCGGGAACAGGGTGTGTATTCGTCACAATACGAAGCACCTTTCCCTCAACATGTTTGCCCCACAACCCGGGATATCTCCAATCCCGCTCTTCAAGGACTTCCAACTCTGAAAACTGACTCAGATCCATTTCAGCACCTCCTAATGGTTTTGAACAAGCAGGTAGGACTTCTACGCTCACATGAGCGCAGAAGGCTACCTGTAAAAATCATGTGAAAGAGCTTTGTATATTATAGGATATTTTATATATTTTACAATATCTATTTTATGGCTTGTTATAGCAATTTTTTTAAAAGGACCCCCGTCCGATAACGGAGATCCTTTAGTATCCGGTTTCCTACACCTCGCAATCAATCTCCGTATCCCCGCCAGGAATCCCTACGCACACATCCCTTCCCTCACCTCCATTCAGGCTATCCGAGCCTGATCCTCCATTCACCACATCACGACCATCTCCACCGATCAGCACATCATCGCCTGATCCTCCCATCAGAATATCCCGATCGCCTTCACCCAGAAGAATATCGTTGCCCGTCCACCCGCTGATGATATCCCTCCCATCACCTCCGCAGATGATGTCATTTCCGGCTCCGCCATTGATGATATCGCCGCCACCGAGCCCGCTGATGATGTCATCGCCGGGAGTACCTCTGAGAATGTCCCGTCCTTCCGTGCCGACAATGGTCGCAGCGAAGCCGTTGCAGAAGACTGTGCCTATGGGGGGGAGGGTGCAATCGTTGCGGCATGAGTCGTTGTTGATGCTGTTGGCATCGTCACATTCTTCATTTGTATCGTTAGTGATGCCATCACCGCAAAATTCATCAACGCATTCACTGTCACATCCGTCACCACTGTCGTTATTCCCATCATCACACTCTTCATCTCCTTCTTCGAAGCCATTGCCACAATCGGGCGCATCGCATGCATCGCCTTTTCCATCTCCATCCAAATCCTCTTGGCCAGGATTATAGAGACCCAAGCAATTGTCGTGGCAATCTTCTGTGTCGTCGTCGTCATTGTCTTCGTCCGCTACACCACATCCACAGAGTTCCGGTTCGGTTTTATCAGGATCATCTAAGCAGATATCATTGCAATCCTCGGTACCATCACCATCTGAGTCAACATCTGATACTCCACAACCACAAACTCCTGGATTCACTTTGTCAGAATCATTTGGGCAGTCATCATTACAATCAGATGTTCCATCAGAATCGGAATCTGTATCTGGGAAGCCGCAACCACATTGACCTGGAGCAGTCTTAGCTGGGTCATCTAAGCAGAGGTCGTTGCAATCCAGGGTGCCATCGTCATCTGAATCTACGTCAGGCACACCACATCCACAGATTCCTGGCTCTGTTTTATCAGGATCCGCTGAACAATTATCGTTGCAGTCCGCTGTGCCATCAGAATCGGTGTCGGTATCCGGATTCCCACAGCCGCACTGACCTGGAGCAGTCTTAGTTGGGTCATCTAAGCAGAGGTCGTTGCAATCCAGGGTGCCATCGTCATCTGAATCTACGTCAGGCACACCACATCCACAGATTCCTGGATTCACTTTGCCAGAATCACCGGGGCAGTTGTCATTACAGTCCGCTGTGCCGTCAGAATCAGAGTCTGTATCCGGAGTCCCACAACCACATTGGCCTGGAGCAGTCTTAGTTGGGTCATCGATGCAAAGATCTTCGCAATCAGCTGTGCCGTCAGAGTCGGTGTCGGTGTCTGCAACGCCACATCCACAGATTCCTGGATTCACTTTGCCAGAATCAACGGGGCAGTTGTCATTACAATCCGCTGTGCCATCTAGATCAGTGTCTGTGTCTGCGACACCACATCCACAGACTCCTGGACCAGTCTTGTCCGGGTCATTTATACAAAGATCATTGCAGTCAGCTGTGCCGTCAGAATCCGTATCTGTATCTGGATTACCGCAACCGCACTGGCCCGGTGCGGTTTTGCTGATGTCATCAGAACATAAATCGCACACATCACCCGCGCTGTCGCCATCTGCATTCTCCTGATTGGGGTTGGAGTCACCCGGACAGTTATCGCACGCATCTCCTACGCCATCTCCATCTGCATCAATTTGATTAGTATTTGAGGTATTAATACAGTTATCACACACATCTCCGACGCCATCGCTGTCGGCATCTTCCTGATTGGGATTTGAAACAAGAGGACAATTATCATTACAGTCGGCTGTGCCGTCAGAATCAGTGTCGGTGTCTGCTACACCACATCCGCACTGCCCGATGGCAATCTTGTTCGGATCAGCAGGACAACCATCTTGAGAATCAGGTGTTCCATCTCCATCTGAATCTACCTCACAAACACTGGGGCTATTTCCACTACACACCCACCCCTCTTCAACCTCACAGATTGAATTACAGCCATCTCCATTCCGTGGAAGACACAAGCCATCACCAATGGTATGACAGAATAAAGCTGGTTCGTTTGTGCAGACAGTCCCATCAGTACAGTGGCTGCCGTTGTCGCATACATCTAAATCATTAATAATACCGTCACCACATCCTGCCTGTATAACCAGATCCTGGGCAGTCGCAGCTCTCCCAAACACCAAGAAAATAAAAGCTAGTGATAGAGATAAACCAATATATAACCTATAAGACCGTCCACAGGTGGAAGTTTTAAAAGTGCCCATGAGAGAAAAAGGAAAGGGTTAAAGTAAGGAGAACACGATAAAACATTGGCTGGACTTTATAAAAACGAACACCTTGCTGCACAGCCAAACACATGTCGCGCAATCATTTTGGAAAAGCAGATGAACGAAAGGTCTAACTGTAGGGACAAACGTGAATTGGAGATCAACTGTTGTAGTCAATGTGATGTCTGCTTTTCAATGAAAATACTCAAGCTCTTTTAGAATCCGCTGAACATTTTGTCATTTTACAAAACACAGTTCCGTTGTTGGATATTTTGGAGGACAAGAAGTTGTCAAGGGGAAATGAAAAAAACGGAGCCACCACGAACCTACTCTGCGACATTGCGGTATCGCCAAATTCGTTTTTGTAACAACATAAAACTGCTTCGCAGCATTCTCACCGCGAAGCTGAATGGAGCCACCTCGGGGATTCGAACCCCGGACCTACTCATTACAAGTGAGTTGCTCTGACCAACTGAGCTAAGGTGGCGAGTTTTAGGGGCTAGGGGTTAGGGGTTAGGGGCTAAAACCGTTTTAGTACAAGTGCTACTAATTGCCTAGTCCCCAGCCCCTAGTCCCTGACAAGCAAATTCTAACAGCAGTGTATTGCCCATTTCCACCATTTACGAGATAATAGTACCCCTGCTCTTTAAGTGATCGACCCGCACCCTTTGGTCTTTAAATCCCCAACGAGATTAAAGGGTGCGGGTAGGAAAGTCCGGGCATCAACCTTCGCGCTTGCGAAGGGTGATCTTAGGTCGTAGCTCCGCGCTACGGTCGACAGGTCACCGGAACGCCTAGTGGATAACATCCATCTGCCTATCATATATTCGGTAAAGGTAGGTAAGGACCAGTGCCACAGAGACGAGCCCCTTTGGTGGGGCGTGAAACGCCTCGGAGTACCGAGGGCCCCGCTACCAATTAGCGATGCCGGTAAACTCTAGGTGATGTAAGGAGGATTTGGGTGGTCAGAATTCGTGATGGTTCCGTCACACTGACTGCTCCTCCGCTTGAGGCTTCGGGTAACCGTTGCCCTAGATAGATGATCGCTCTCGACAAGACCCGGCTTACAGAAGAGCAGGACCAAGAGACCAGAATGTGATTCTGGTTTTTTGGTATTTACACCTTCTTTTCCTCCTTCCCACCCCTCCCCACCGGCAACGACAATGTAAACGCCGTTCCCTTGCCTTCTTCACTCACAAAACTCAACTCTCCTCCCATATTCTCCGCAACCATCTTGGAGATGAAGAGCCCCAATCCGCTCCCGCCAGTATCAACTGTCTGCACATTGCGCGCGCGGAAGAGGCGCTCGAAGATGCGCGGCTGCTCGTCTTTGGGAATACCCATTCCAGTATCTTTAACAGAAATAGTTATTGCTTCTTTATTTTTCTCCAGCGTGATTGACACTTTACCACCCTCCTTGGTGTATTTCACCGCATTGCTAAAGAGGTTTTGGAGGACAACGTGGAGCAAGATCGGATCGGTTTCGATCTCCAATGGCTCCTGAGGAATACTTATTGAACAGGGGATTTGGGCATCTTTGGCTATGGAACGAAACTCCGATGCAATATCATTCAGAAATCCCACGATTTCGACCTTCTGTATCTTGGGGCTGATAACTCCGCCTTCCAATCGGGCAGCATGGAGAAGTGTCTCGATCAGATCAGTCATGCGCTTGGAAGCGCGCTCCATTTCCCGGATAGAATCCTTCTGTATGTTTGTGAATTCTTTAGCAGCCTCATCTGTGGAGAAGAGTTCCAAATACCACTGAAACGTGGAGAGGGGGGTGCGCAGCTGATGAGAAGCGAGTGAGATAAACTCGGATTTGATGTAATCCACCCTGCGCTCCTCGGTAACATCCTGCATCACCGCAACCGCGCCCAGAACTTTCCCATCTTCCAGAAGCGGAGTGACAACGTAGTTGATAGGAACCAACGTGTCGTCCTTGCAAATAACATTCATGTGTTCATTGGCGCTTGCATTCTGAATCTTACGTTCTTTAAGAGCCCGTATCATTGGATGGTCATCTTCACCGAAAAGTTTCTTCTGTTGACCAAAGCGTACGCTCTCCTGAACATTAGTCCCTTTCAGTTCATCAATAGTTCTGCCAAGAAGCGCGGCCGCAGATTGGTTCGCATCCACAATTACTCCTTCCGGATCCACCATCACCACCGCATGCTGAATGTTTTCGAGTATTGCACGATCTTTTGCATACTGTTCACGTAACTCTGCCGTACGCTTCTTAACCTCGTCTTCCAGGTGATTATAAATTTGCTTTAGACGAGCGGCCATATCGGCGGCAACCTGCTCCAGAACTTCCACCTCGTCTCCACTGTGCACCGTTTTTTTAAAGCTCCAGTGCCCGGGGCCAAGGTGCGTCATTCTCTCACTCAGGCTAACAATTGGTTGTGTGAGTTTTTTGGCAAGCAACAGGGCAACCAGCCCTGCACCAACAATGAGGGCGAGACCGGAAATACCTAAGAATATTGCCAGCCGAAGCGTGCCGTGCAACGCTTCATCGCGTGCCATTTTTACCACCAGTCCCCATCCAAGACTCGGTAGGGAACGATACGCCGCATATACATCTTGTCCCGCGTAGTCTTCCGCGCGACGAAGGTCCTCTTCGCCTGCGACTGCTTGCGCAAGTGGCGAACCGTACCGGTACTGCTCTTCCAGATTCCCAATCACCAAGACGCGTCCACCCGGCTGATAACGATGATGAAGTAGAACCAGGTCACCCCCTTGTTCCGCACCAAGAAGAACTTCTCCTGTCTCCCCGATAGATGCGACTGAAAGCAGAACATCCAGAAGTGGTTTAGAATTGTATCGCACACCCAGGATGCCAACGCTTTCACCATCCGGAGACTTGATAGGGGAGAAGACCTCATGCTCCTGCCATCCAAAATCATTCACAATTGCATGAAGATAAGTTCCCTTTGTTAAAGGGGGAACGGTATAGACGGGGAGTTTTGTTTCGGCGACCTTTTCTCCATCGAGAGTAAACGCCGCCATTCCCAAAACAGGGATCCTCTCGGCACGCATGTGATTGAGCAAGTCATCCATAATCTCATTGCCTCTCTCCCCTGCAATCACTTCTCTCAGCTCTTCACGTGTTGCCAGGAGTGCCACTCTCGCACGATCATTCTGCAATGCTTGTTCGACTAAATCTTCCTTCGCTGCGACAATAGAGGAGAGCTGTGCGAGGACGCGTTGCTCCAAAAACCCACGCGCGATAATGAAGGAGATCACCGAGAGCGTGAGCACGATGAAAGTTGCAAACAAGACATACTGCCTGATGGCGCGCGTTAGGATCGACGTGCGGGGCGTAAGCGCCGTTTTTGGCTTACGGAAAGGCATAAAGATATGGTTTGTCTTGTATTCTATTATATCAGATTTTGCCTGTTTAGGCTATAGTCTCTTTTGAGGGGTATAGGTGATAGGTTTTAGGTTTTGGGGAAAAGGTTATATGGTTAGAGGTAACCTATTCCCTCTTAACCTATAACCAAAACCTAATCACCTAACAACCTAACACCCTTTCTTGATTTATTTTTAAAAGAAGAAGCCCCAGCATCTGCTAAAGCTTCTTCTATAAATTTCTTCCACTAGCGGGTAACACTAATCGACGCACCCTGCTCTGCACCCGGTGCCGCGACTGTCACACGACCATTCGCATCCTGAATGATGGTGTATCCAACAGTGCCTGTGACAGCATCCTGCGGATCTGCCGGAATGTCGACCACATACGTGCCGACGAGACTCGAGAGATCGACACCTTCGACACCACCTGGATCAACGTCTGTACAGGCCGTACCTGTCGTGGCGGACTCACAAATAAGCTTCGCTGTGCCGGTCGGGATAGCTCCCGGTAGCGTGCCATTGTTGTCAATGGCGTACTGATACACCGCATTGAGGACGGTATTAACGTCGCTGCGGCGCTGTGCGTTGCGCGCATCGCCAAGCTGCTTGGTCGGGTTGATGGCCACAATGACGATGGACGCCAGAATGGCAATGATACCGATGACCAGCAGGAGCTCGATGAGCGTGAAAGCTCTGCGTTTCATAGGAAGGAAAGGGGAAAGAAAATAGGGTAAAGCCGCTCACAGAGCGAACTTTCGTACAAGTATAACAAATTATTTGTTCAACAATTATCTTTGTGTTGACGCTGCACAAGAATAGTATCTTGATTGATTATTGCATCTTGGAATAAACAATAAAAAGGGGCGAAAAGTGAAAAAGGGGCAAATAGTGTACCTGTTCTATTTTCACTTCCTTTTTTTCACTTTTTTCTTTTTTTACCCTTTTTGCTTTATTCAATACGAACATCAGCCACACGGCAGTGACTCTATCACATCCTCACACGTCTCCACATCACACACTCCCCACGTCAGTATTTCATCGGAGCAACTCGGCACTGAGCAAGTACATCCATTCCCAGTACGTTGATGATCGGGGAATAGTGTAACGAGTGCCTCGAACATACGACTGTAGGTTCCGGTGGTAGGAAGCGGGATAACTTTGGTAATGGTGAAGGAGATGGTTGAACTCTGCGCATCGTCGGAAACGGATGTATTTCTAAACGTAAGATCTGAAATAGTGAGCCCGTCGGAACTAACCGTTCGAATCGAACCTCCTTCTGCAACTTTGATGGCACCGGTTTCGAGTGCGATCACTGTGGGATCTTGCCCTTCGTCCGCCAGTTGCAATACAAGAACAGAATTTGATGCACCCATTGCAGGATACGCAATCCGTTCGGCGCGCCGCATGCGCCGCGTGAGCATCTGCAGTAGTTGCATTCCCTCCTGTTCCACAGAGGCTATCGTCTGCTGTCGCGTGCGTTGCTCATTGGAGGAAACCAGGACACCGATCAGAATTCCCGAACAAAGTGCGAAAAATGCCAGAAACATCAGGAGTTCCACGAGGCTTGTGCCCGGCCGATTTTGGAGAAATTTAACTGTCATCAGTACTCACAAGAGGTAAAGAGTTCCACTTCCTGCCACGCAAAAATGCTTATCGATGGCAGAATGCGTTCAATAATAATTTCGAAGCGGCGCGTGGTGCCGCCGCTCATTCCTTCCGTACAAAGAGTTCTGTTTTCGTTGCCCGAACCTCCCGTGCGAAGTATGGAACAAGTCCCGTCGGACAGAGTCAGATCTTCATCACCCGTATAGTTACCATCTTCAAAGAGTTCTATCATCCCGTGTTCCGCACAAGTCGTCGCAAGCTCGAACGCCCTGCCGGACTGCTCGATGATTTGCGAGTTCCTGAGCGTCAACCATCCCAAAAGAAGCATTGTTCCGGTCACGGTGATTGCGATCGCGCCGACGAAGAGAACGCTAAGTAGAAAGGTGTAACCAGAGCGGATGTCTGGTTTTTTGTCTTCCTGAGATCGGAATTCGGAACTCGGAACTCGGAACTCGGTAGTCGAATTCCGAATTCCGAATTCCGAATTCCTTTTATCCCGTTCATAAGAAGTAACTATTTTCATGATGGTCGATAAATAATCAAAGCAGTATTCGTAGTGAAAAAGACACGATCGATTTGCGGATCATAATACACACCGCGTCCATTTCCTGTTTCCGTATCTCCAACGGCGACCCTCGGAAGCTGCCCTGCCCGGAAGAGGACGATATCCATCACCTGGAATTCTCCGCCTTCATACTCCGATGCGACAAAGGCATATCTTCCCGTCGGATCGCGATCGAGTGCAGTCACCTTTGCCCCCATTGTGTGGTACCACGGCCCCGGAGGAGGAGCGGGAACAGGGCTTTCTTCAATTTCGAAGAGGACGAGTTCTTGCGTGACATCGCCAACATCACGACCGAGAAGTACCGAGGAACCGAACGTGGTGACCGCGGTTCCATCCAAAACATCCGTGAGGTTATAGCCACCACCCGGAGCCGCTGCCAGATCACTCGGATCAAACACATCCATCACCGTAAGTTCGGAAACATCTTCGCTGCTTGCAATGTACGCGTATCCGTCATGTAGACTAAGACCTAAGAAGCTTCCGTCGTCTCCTATGGAATCCAGAAGCTCAATATCAGCAGAATCATAGATATTGAGCGCATAAAGTTCGTCTTCTTCCCCATCAAACATGGCCCCCACAAAGAGCGTATCGCCGAATATTGCAAGCGACTGACCCCTTGCAGAACCCGGAAGATCGAATGTACCAAGAAGATTGGCTGCAGAAAATGTACCGGGGTCAGTGATGTCATATGCCATCAACTCGCTCCCGGGCATCGACGTCAAAACAAACAGAATATCCCCGCTGATAACAAGCTGGTACCCCGCGGCACCAAGAACGAATCCGTCTGCCACTCTGGTGGGATACGCAAGATTCGAAATATCAAAAATGTAGAGTCCTGCACCGCCGGTTGAATCTTCGCTTGTGACAAACGCGTAGTTTTCTACTGTAACAACATCATTAAAAAGAGGCGCAGACTCGTCTGTGAAGCTTCCTTGTTCGGAGATTACAGACCAGTTTCCCATCTCCCGCACTTGGTGCCAGTTTGTAAGAGTTGTTGTGAGAGATGATGTGCCGAAGCGTTGCTGTCCAAAGTACCAACTGGTGGTTGCCATTACTTCGATCCGATCATCTCCGGGGAGAGTTAGATCCGCCCATGTGGTAAAACCGTCACTTGTAGTTGTTTTGGTTCCGGCAAACTCCCACTTTCCGTCCGCTCCGATCTGCACACCAAACGTCCCCGCTTGCACGGAATCAAAATCCTCATCGCGCATACTGCGAACGGCTTCAATCGCTTTCTGCGAAAGAGAAGAACCACGGATACGATCACCGCTTTTTATGGCAATTTGCTGGGAGAAGAGCAGCGAGAAACCTGCAAAACCCACAAAGACCGCAAATATCGCCACTCCCAACAGAACATCGAGAATAAAGAAGCCGGGACGAATGCGAAAATAGGCTGAGGGAGGGGTCACCAATACTCATCGTAGCAAATATCACGTTAACCAGCGATTTAAATCGCCGGCTAACTCTTCCACCTGTCTGAACCGCAGATGACGAACACTGTCTGGACCGCAGATGCCGCAGATAAACCAGCCTTCGTCCTGCTTAGGCAAACTACGGCCGGCAGGGGGGATTGCGCAGATTTCTTGCACAAACTTTATTCCTCTTCAAAAGAATATCTGCGACATCTGCGTAATCAGCGCTATCTGCGGTTCCTATATTACCCACACACCCAGAGATAGACTCTGAGTGAGTGGGAGTTGTCATCGTTCGCGGTTGGAACATTGGTTCCGAGTCTGAACCTACAATCCCACGATATCTTCATCAAGATGCGGATTATGTAGT